>DASSVP010000257.1:0-3006 GCA_035705985.1 Thermoleophilaceae bacterium | reverse complement strand
GGCTCGGTGTCGTTTGCGCTGGCCGGCGCGGGCCTGCTCGGCAGCCCGCTGACGTCCGGGGGCTTCATGAACTACGGGGCGCCGGGCCATGGGCGCTGGATCACCATCTACGCGAACGACGGGCACATGTTCATGGTCGTGGCCGGGCTCCGGTTCGACACGAGCGGCCAGGGCCGGGCGGGCACGCGCTGGCAGGAGGGGGTCCGTTCCACCGCCGGCTTTGCCGTTCGGCGGATCCCGGGGCTCTAGGTCTCGAGCTCGGCGGGCTCGAGCGACAGCTCGAGGAGCCTGCCTGCGCGCAGCACCCGGACGTCAACCGGTGTGCCGATCAGCTCCGCGACCATCAGGCGCTGTAGGTCCTCGACGCGCTCGATACGCGCCCCGTTGACCGAGAGGATCAGGTCCTCGGGCCGAATGCCGGCGCGCGCCGCCGGCCCGGCCTCCACGACCTCGACCACCTCCACGCACGTTACGGAGCCCGTGTCCGAGCGCGCGTGTGGCGGCACGGGCCGCGGGCCCCCGGCGATCCCCAGGTACGCCCGCCGCACGCGTCCCTCGGACATCAGCGACGCGATCACACGCTGCGTCATCGCGTTCATCGGGACGGCGAGCCCGAGGCCTACGCCCGCGACGGCGGTGTTGATGCCCACGACCCGCCCGCTGCTGTCGGCGAGCGCGCCGCCGGAGCTCCCGGGGTTCAGCGCCGCATCCGTTTGGATCACGTTGTCGATGATCCGGCCGGCGCGGCGGGAACGCGCGGGAAGCGAGCGCCCGAGCGCCGAGACCACTCCCGCGGTCACCGATCCGCCGAGCCCGTGCGGGTTGCCGATTGCGACCACGAGTTGGCCCACGCGGAGCCCCTCCGCGTCACCCAGCTCGGCAGCCGCCAGGCCCTCCCCGTCCGCTCGCAGCAGCGCGAGGTCGGAGAGCGGGTCGCGGCCAACGACCTCGAAGCGCTGCTCGCTGCCGTCGGCGAAGGTCGCCCGGCCCCGGCGGTCGCCGCCCTCGACGACGTGAGCGGACGTGAGCAGGAATCCGTCGGGCGTCAGCACCACCGCGCTCCCCGCGCCGGCCGGCACGCGTCCTCCGCGCGTACGCCGGAGCACGCGCAGGCTCGCGACCGAAGGCGCGAGCCGCTCGGCCACCGCCGTAACCGCGCGCGAGTATGCGTCGAGCGCCTCGGCCTCCGCCAGGTCCGCTCGGTCCGCCACCGGGCTCACGCGGCCCGCCGGCCCTCGAAGCGGGCCGTGACCGTTCGCTCGTCCGTGCCGCGCACGACCGTCAGCTCGAGCTCGCCGCCGGCGGCGGGGACCGAGTCGAGCGCGGTGTAGAGCGACTCCACGCTCTCGATGGCCGTGTCGCCGGCGGCAACGACCAGATCGCCGGGCTCGATGCCCGCCGAGTCCGCCGGGCCGCCCTCCTCGACGGCGCGCACGAGCAGCCCATCGCGCTCCGGCAGGCCGACCGCCGTGCGCAGCCGTCGCGCCACGCGCGGTGGCGCGATCGCGACACCGAGACGGTGAGCCGCCGCGGCCTCTCCGCGGGCGAGCAGGAGCACCCGCTCCTTGACCGCCGCGCCCGCCGGCACCGCGAGGATGAGCCCGCCGTCGAGCCGCAGGCTGTTCACGCCGAGCAGGTCGCCGTCGGGCCCGGCAAGCGGACCGCCCGACGACCCGCGCGGGAGCGGCGCGGTGTGCTCGATCGCGCCGCGGATGCGGCGCCCGCGCGGGCCTCGGAAGCTGCGCGGGCCCGACGACACGAAGCCGAGCGTCGCGCGCAGGCCGCGGCCGCCCGGGTTGGCGAGCGCCACGACGGGCGCGCCGATCGCCGGTTCGGCGCGGCCCTCGGGCTCCCAGCGGACGCCTGGCGCGTCGCCGGTGTCGACGCTGAGCACGGCGAGGTCCAGGTCGGGGTCCGCGCCGGCGAGCGTCGCGAGCGTGCGCCGGCCGTCGGGGAAGACGACCGTGACCTCTTCGCGCCTGAGGTTGTGCGCGCTCGTGAGCACGTGTCCGTCGCCGATGACGACCCCCGAGCCGTGGCCCCAGCCACGCCCGAGTCCGACGACGGAGGGGCCGACGGTCTCGGCCGCGCCCGCGATCGCATGTTGAAGGGTCTCTACGGCAGTCATACGCGGCTCCAAGAGGTCACTTGCGATTTGCAAGTGACTATACACCGGCTACGATTCCGGCTGTGAGCACAGAATCGACATCGCTCTCCGCGGCCCTCGACAGCGTCGGAGACCGCTGGACCCTGCTGCTGGTGGAGGCGCTGCTGGGTGGCCCGCAGCGCTTCGGCGACCTCCAGGACGGTCTCCCGCGTATCGCCCCGAACGTGCTCGCCCAGCGGCTCCGCCGGCTGGAGGCCGAGGGGCTTGTGCTCGCCCAGCCCTACAGCGAGCGCCCGCAGCGCTACGTGTACGAGCTCACCGCGTCCGGCCACGAGCTGGCGGGCGCGCTCAGGCTGCTAGCGGACTGGGGCGCACGTCACCGCGACTCGGGCGAGCCGCCGCGCCACGACGCCTGCGGCACGCCCGTGGAGGCCCGCTGGTGGTGTCCCACCTGCGAGGAGCCGGTGGACGACGAGCAGGCGCTTGGCCTGCATTTCGCCTAGTTCCGCTAGTGGCGACTGATACCTTCAGCCTCCGTGGAGGATCAACCGACACGGGTGCTTGAGCGCCGTCCCGCGGGCCGCGAGCCGGATGCCGTCTACAGGCGCCGGCGGCTCGTGGCGGCGGGGGCCGGGGCGATCGTCTTTGTGCTGCTGATCGTGCTGATCGCGAGCGCCGGCGGCGGCGACTCCGAGCCGCAGGACTCGCCCGCCGACCTCGGGATCGGCGGCACGCCGGAGCTCAGCGCTCCGAGCAGCGACCGCGACCGCACGGAGACGACCGACACGGACGGCACGCCGGACGCCGAGGCCACGCCGGTCGCTCCCACGACGCCCCCGGCCACGGGCGGCACGGGCGGGGCCGCGCCGGCGCCCGCCGCCCCGGCACCGCCGCAGGGC
>DASSVP010000256.1:0-48940 GCA_035705985.1 Thermoleophilaceae bacterium | reverse complement strand
GAAGCGGTGGGCCATGTGGCGCACCCCCGCGGCCGCGGCCGCGCCGAGCGCCGTGCGCCCCGGCTTCGTGCCCGACATCCGCATGGCGGCCTCGATCGGCGGCGGCCGCTCGTCGACCTCCTCGAGATAGCCGGTGAGGTGACGGGCGAGATCGTCGAGCGAGCGGCAGGCCGGCGTCACGTCCACGAACCGGAACAGGGCCGCGCGCAGCTCGGCGTCCTGCGAGGCCAGCTCCATGGCCCGCTGGTCGAGCACCCGAAGCGGGTGCCGCGAGCGCCCGGGCAGGGCCGCGTGGATCGTCCGGCCGACCTCCTGAAGCTGCGTCTCCACGCTCCGAAAGCTACCCCGCCGCCGCCCAAGCGTGGCTTGGGGGGCGGCGGTTAGGGGGTACCGTCCCACCATGCCCTCGCTCGTGCTCGGACCCCTGCTCCGCTATGTCGGCGAAACCGAGGCCGTCATCTGGGTCGAGACCGACGCCCCCTGCGAGGTCGAGGTGCTTGGCACGCGCGAGCGCACCTTCTGCGTCTGCGACCACCACTACGCGCTCGTCTGCTGCGGCGGGCTCGAGCCCGGGACGTGGCACGAGTACGAGGTGCTGCTGGACGGGGAGCGCGTCTGGCCGCGCGACGACGGCTTCCCGGCCAGCGAGTTCCGCACCTACCCGAAAGACGGCCCGCTCCAGATCGCGTTCGGCTCCTGCCGCGTGGCGGCCCCGCACGAGCCGCCCTACTCGCTCACCAAGGACGAGGACGAGCGCGGCCGCGAGATCGACGCGCTGCGCACGCTGGCCCTGAGGATGCGAAACCAGCCGCGCGAGGAGCGGCCGGACGTGCTCTTGATGCTCGGCGACCAGGTGTACGCCGACGAGGTGTCGCCCGCCACGCGCGCGTTCATCGAGACGAAGCGCGACCCGAACGAGCCGCCGGGGGAGCGCGTGGTGGACTTCGAGGACTACACGCAGCTCTACCTCGAGAGCTGGGGCGACCCCGACATCCGCTGGCTCCTGTCGGTGGTCTCGACCGCGATGATCTTCGACGACCACGACGTGCACGACGACTGGAACATCTCCGAGGCGTGGCTCGAGGAGATGCGCAGGCACGAGTGGTGGAACGAGCACATCAAGGGAGCGCTGGCCTCGTACTGGGTCTACCAGCACCTCGGCAACCTCGCGCCGGAGTCGCATCAGGAGGACGCGCTGCTGAAGCGCGTGAAGGAGGCGGACGACGCGGAGGATCTCCTCGAGGCGTTCGCGTTCAGGGCCGACCGACAGGCGGGCGGCTCGCGCTGGAGCTACTGCCGCGACCTCGGCAACACGCGGCTCGTGGTGATCGACTCGCGCGCGGGGCGGGTGCTCGAGGAGGGGAACCGCTCGATGCTCGACCCCGAGGAGTGGGCCTGGGTCGAGGAGCACGCGACGGGCGACTTCGACCACCTGCTCGTGGCCACCTCGCTGCCGTGGCTGCTCGGTCGCGGCATGCACTACGCCGAGGCGTGGAGCGAGGCCGTGGCCGGCGGGGCCTGGGGGCCCCTCGCGGCGCCCGCCGCGGAGAAGCTGCGCCAGGCGATCGACATGGAGCACTGGGCCGCGTTCCAGGAGTCGTTCCGGCGGCTGGTGGAGCTGTTCCGGGCCGTGGGGACGGGCGAGCGCGGCGAGCCGCCGGCCTCGATCGTCGTGCTGTCCGGCGACGTCCACCACGCCTACCTGTTCGAGGTCGGCTATCCGCGCGGCACCGGCATGAAGTCGGGCGTCTGGCAGGCCGTCTGCTCGCCGTACCGGAACCCGCTCGGCAAGAGCGAGCGCCAGACGATCCGGATCGGGATGTCGCGCGGATTCGAGCGGTTCACGCGCGCGCTGGCCCGGCTCGCCGGCGTGCGCGACGCGGGCATCGGCTGGCGCATGAAGGGCGACGGGCCCTGGTTCGACAACCAGGTGGCGAGCCTCGAGATCGACGGCCGTGCGATCACGATGCGGCTCGAGAAGGCCGTGCCGGTGGACGAAGACGAGGCGCGGCTCGAGTGCGTGCTGGAGCAGCCGCTCGCCTAGTTAAGCTGGCCCGGCCGCGCATGGACTACCCGATCGAGACCTTCACCGACGAGGAGCGAGCCCGCCTCGCGCCTCATTTCACGAACCTCGACCAGCCGGTCTTCGCGCTGGTCAACCTCCCGGAGACGGTCAAGGGAGCGCTGTTCGCGCGCTACTCGCGCTACCAGGGCACGCTGCGGCGGCTCTACCTCGAGGAGTTCGCCCAGGACGCCGCGCCCGGGACCCGGACCGGGGCCAGGCTAGAGCCTGACCCCTCCGAGGAGGGCGAGCGCGCCCGCCAGCTCTACGAGCGGATCTTCATCGGCTACGGCGACGACTCGGTCGCACAGCTGGGCGGTGCGCACATCGCCTGCGAGTGGGTCTCGAACGTGATGACCAAACTGCTCCAGCGCGGGCGGCTGGCCGCGTACCTCGAGCAGTCCACGCGCTACATGCCCTACGACGCGCCGATGGGCCAGGGTCTCGGCTACCGCTACTGGCGCCACCCCGAGCTGGGCCCGGACTACGAGGCCGCCATGGACTTCATGTTCGAGTCGTACTCGGAGGCGCTGCCGCGTGTCGAGGCGTGGGCGGCCGAGCGCTTCCCGCGCGCCGACGGTGAGCCCGAGGGCGCGCACGCCCGCTCGATCCGGGCGAAGGCGCTCGACCTGCTTCGCGGGCTCCTGCCCGCGGCGTCGCTCTCGCACGTGGGCATCTTCGCCTCGGGGCAGGCGTACGAGCAGCTCCTGCTGCGCCTGTCGGCGTCGCCGCTCCCCGAGGCGCGCGAGTACGCGCGGCTGATCCTGGGCGAGCTGAAGGCGGTGGTGCCCAGCTTCGTCGCCCGCGTCGACCGCCCCGACCGCGGCGGCGAGTGGATCGGCTACCTCGAGGAGCGCGAGCAGGCGGCCGACCGCTGGGCCGCGCGGCTCGGGCTCGACCGCGCCCGCGGTGGCGAGGAGGAGGCCGGCCCGGCAGTGCGGCTCCTGTCCGTCGAGGGCGGCGAGGAGGAGCTGCTCGCCGCGCTGCTGTTCGAGTCGGCCGCCGTGTCGGAG
Organism: Thermoleophilaceae bacterium; assembly: GCA_035705985.1. Taxonomy (GTDB): domain Bacteria; phylum Actinomycetota; class Thermoleophilia; order Solirubrobacterales; family Thermoleophilaceae; genus JACVRW01. Next base: position 45,865 of record DASSVP010000256.1, on the reverse strand, counting down.
GACGAGGCGCGCGCCGCGCTCAGGAACCTGCCGCCGGACGAGCGGGCGACGATGCTGTCCGAGCTCGTCGGCGAGCGCCGCAACCGCCGGCACCGCCCGGGGCGCGGCTTCGAGGCGCTGCGCTACCGGTTCGAGGTGGTCTCAGACTACGGCGCGTTCCGCGACCTTCAGCGGCACCGGCTGCTCACCGTGCAGTGGCAGACGCTCGGCCCGGAGCTCGGCGCCGGCGTGCCCGAGGAGCTGGACGAGGCCGGCGCCGGCGACCTCTACCGCGCCGGGCTGGAGCGCTCGCGCGAGGAGCACGCCCGGATCGTCGAGCTCGGCCGTCCCGAGCTGGCGCCCTACGCGCTCGCGCTCGGCTACCGCATCCGCTACGTGCTCGACATGAACGCGCGCGAGGCCATGCACCTGATCGAGCTGCGCTCCGGGCGCGAGGGCCATCCCGCCTATCGCGCTGTCGCGCACGCGCTCCACGCCGAGATCGCGCGCGTCCACCCGGCCGTGGCGGCAATGATGACGTTCGTGGACCGCGACACCGAGCCGCGCCTGGAGCGGATCCTGTCCGAGATCCGGGCGCACGCGAAACAGGCCGCTCGCGCCTGACGCCGGCTGTGCGCGCCCGGCTCCTACAGGACGTCCGCGTCGCGCCCTCGATACTGGCGGCCGACTTCGCCCGCCTCGGCGACCAGGTGGAGGCCGTGATGGACGCCGGGGCACGTGTGATCCACGTGGACGTGATGGACGGCCACTTCGTGCCGCCGATTACGATCGGCGCGCTGATCGTCGACGCGCTCCGGGAGCTCGTCCATGACCGCGGCGGGGTCCTCGACGTGCACCTCATGGTCGAGCGGCCCGAGCGGCGGATCGAGGACTTCGCGAAGGCCGGGGCGGACACGCTGATCGTCCACTGGGAGGCGACCCCGCACGTCCACTACGCGCTCCAGGCGGTGCGCGCGGCCGGGCTCGACGCCGGTCTGGCGCTGAATCCGGCGACGCCGGCCGACGTGGTCGCCGGCCTCGCCGCCGACGTGGACCACGTGCTCTGCATGACCGTGAACCCCGGCTGGGGCGGGCAGCCCTACATCGAGAGCTCCACCGCGAAGGTCGCGCGCCTGCGCGAGCTGCTCGGGCCGGACGTGCCGATCGAGGTGGACGGCGGCATCGACGCCGGCACCGCGCGTCGGACCCGGGACGCGGGCGCCACCCTGTTCGTGGCCGGCTCCTCGATCTTCGGCGCCGCCGACCCGGCGGCCGCCTACGGCGAGATCGCCGCGGCCGTCGGGGCGAGCGCCTAGCGCAAGCGCCGGGCGGTGCCCGGCGCGCAGCGAGGTCCTACACCTTTCGCCCCTCCAGAGGAGGGTCGGTGCCCCGGAGCCGGCAGCGGGCGACGCGGTCCAGCACGGCCGGCTCGATGAGCACGTGGACGTGGGGGTCGAACTTGCCTCCGTCGGTGTCGCTGAACGGCCAGCGCTCGGCCCCGCGGAAGATCACCGTGCCGCCGGTGTCGAGGCACTCCACCCTCACGCGCGTCCGGCCCCGGTTCGTCTTCGGATCGTTCACGGCCGGGTCCTGGAGGTAGATCACGACCTCCGGAGCCCCTGCCGAGCGCTCCACGCGCAGGCCCTCTGCATCGCCGTCAGAGCCGCCTCCCGCGGCCGCGATCACGATGAGGGGAACCGAGATAGCCAGCAGCACTGCCAGGGCGAGGATGCGGGTGCGGTTCGAGCCCTCCACGGCCGCGGCCTATCGACGCTTCCCGCGCCGCTTCCGAGACGCGGGGCGCTCTGGCACGGGCTCGGGGTCGGGTGGGGCGTCCGGGTCGAGCTGCGGCTCCTCGCCCGGCATGGGCGCGAGCCCGCGACGCTGGGCCGCCGACGGCCACGGCTCCGCCTCGCCGCTCTCCCACGCCGGGCCACGGCCACCCGGCCAGTTGCCGAGCAGCAGCATCCCGATCGCACCCAGCCAGAAGGCCTGGATGATCGGCGCGATGCCGAGCGTGGCGAAGACGATCAGCACGCCCACGATGATCCCCAGGATGCTCATGAACGGAGTGAGCAGCCCGACGCGCCGGGCGCGCAGCGGCAGCATCACGTAGAGGAAAGCGAGCGACACGACGCCCGCGCTGCGCAGGCCCTCGACGACCGGGCTGAAGTCGCCCATGTCCTTGGCCCTCTCGTCCCCGGCCTCGCCGCGGATCGTGTCCTGAGCGGCGAAGCGGTCGGCCAGGTCGCGCAGCTCGATCGAGAACAGCACCTGGGAGACCGCGTACACGAGCGGCGCGCCGAAGACCAGGTAGATGAACCAGCGCGGCACGCCGGCGCCGCGAGCCTGCGTGGCGCGGAAGAGGTAGTAGAAGACGCCGGCGACGAGCAGGGTGCCGAGCACCGGCAGCGCGACGTAGGCGAAGTACGCGTCCGGCCGGTCGTCGATCGAGAGCAGCGCGTCGGGATAGGACTCGATGCCGTCCCGGTCCTCGGGCGGGAACACGAAGCCGCTGACCAGGAACAGCAGCGCCGCGGCGATCGCCGCCGCGCCCGCCGGGCGGCCCCACCGGGCCTCCCACCGGAGCTGCTCCTCGCGGCTCACCGCTGCTTCGGGGGCGGCGCCACCCTCGGAGGCGGCGCCGCCTCGCGCGTGACGCGCGGCGGGTAGTACTCCACGTCCTCGGGCTCGACGATGCGAGACACCCGCTCGCCGACGGCGAGGACGAGGTCGAGCGCGGGCGAGGCGAGCCTGATCAGCCCCTCGATGCGCTGGCGAGTGCGCAGCTGGCCCGGTGTCATCTGCGCCATGCTCAGCCCCCGCGCTGGTGGAAGTAGAACTCGGGAAGCGCCGCCTTCGCGACCTCGGCGGTGATCTGCTGCGCCTGGTGGAGGTCGCCCGCGCGCACCGCCAGGTCGTCGATGGTCACGATGCCGACCAGGCCGTCGCCCTGGGTAACCGGCAGCCGCCGGATCCGGTGCTGGATCATCAGCGCCACGGCCTCCTCGAGGTGCATCTCCACCTCGCCGGTCACGAGCGGGTGCGATGCGTGGTCGCCCGCGCGAGTGCCGGCGTCCACACCGTCAGCCACCACGACCAGCGCGAGGTCGCGGTCCGTGATCACGCCGACCGGCCGGCCCCCGTCGCAGATAACGACGGAACCGACGTTGCGGTCGCGCATCAGAGCGCCCACGTGCTCGAGGGTGTCGTCCGCTTCGGCCGTCACCACTCCCTGGGTCATGACCTCTGAGATCCGCACGGGCGCGACAATATCGGGTCGTCCCCTACCCTTGGCACATGTCCTCTGAAGACCCATTCGGCGGCCTCTTCGGCGACCCGGACGAGCTGCGCCGGCGCATGGAGGAGTTCGCCCAGCAGATGCAGGGAGCGCAGAAGGTGGCCTGGGCCGACAACGCAATCAAGCTGGCTGTCGACATGACCGTCGCCGGCCTCAACCGCCTGAACCTTCAGGGCAACGCCGAGCAGCAGACCCAGGAGCTGCGGGCGGCGATGCAGTCGCTCTTCCCCGAGGCGGTCATCCTGGTGCGCGAGGCTCGCGAGGGGTTCGGGACCTAGCCCGGTCCTCCTGGCCCCGCGCGATCACCTCCCTGAAGCTGCGGAAGCGGAAGATCCAGACGAGCGACGCGAAGCCGATCCCGAAGGTCAGCACGCCGATCGCGATCTGCTGGCCCACGGAATAGGCGGCCACCGTGGCGCCGCCCGCCGTGCCGGCGAAGACCCGCGTGAGCAGCGCCTGCTGCACGCCCGCGCCCTGGGGCGTGAACGGGACCGCGGCCGAGACGGCGTTCACGCCGAGCACGAGCAGCACGTTCTTCACCGAGCCGCCGACGTTGAACGCCTCGAGCAGCATCCAGAAGGCCGCGAAGCGGAAGCACCAGCCGCCGAGCTGGACGAGGAAGACCTCGCGGATGTAGCGGTCGCGGTCGCGCAGGATCGTGAAGCCCTGCCGCACCCGCTCCCAGAACGCCTTGGCGCGGACGCTCAGGAGCGCGAAGCCCACCATCCCGGCCACGGCCAGGAAGGTCACGAGGAACAGCGCGAACTCCGGGTGCTGCGCGAGGTAGGAGAGGTCGAAGGCGTTCAGCTTCGCGAAGTCCGGCGGCTTCGGGAAGACGCCCTGCGTGAACGCGAACAGCAGGATCAGCGAGCCCATCGCGACGTCGAAGATCGCCTCCACCGCGAAGCTGGCGCCGACCGCGGGATAGCTCGCATTCGGCACCGAGTTGCGCGTGAGGAAGAGCCGCACCACGTCGCCCCCGCGCGCCGGGATCACCGCGTTGAACCCGTAGCCCGCGAAGTAGGCGCCCCAGATGCGCCGGAAGCTGATGCGCTCGTCCGGATACGCGGCGCGCAGGATGTTGAAGCTCGCCCGCGCCCTGAGCGTCAGGTAGCAGGTGAACAGGAGCAGCGCGAACAGCAGCGGCAGGAGCCGCACGGATGCGAGGTTCGAGAAGAACGAGTCGACCGCGTCGAAGAAGGACTCGAAGGACTGGCCCACGCCCCGAACGGTACGTTGCGGCGATGGATCGCGCCGAGGCCTCCCGCATCGCTCACGGCGACCTTCGGCTCTGGAACCCGCTGTCCGCGCGGGCTCTCGACGAGGCCATCGGGCTTCTGGATCTGGACCCCGGAGCCACGGTCCTGGACGTGGCCGCCGGGCGCGGGGAGGTCCTCCGGCGGGTGTCGGAGCACTGGGACGTGCGCGGCAGGGGCTACGACTCGGACCCCGCTCTCGTCGAGGGCACGGGCCTCGAGCTCCGCGACACGCCGCCCGGCGGACCGTTCGACCTCGTCGTCTGCATCGCCTCCAGCCACGCGCTGGGTGGCTTCCCCGAGGCGCTCGGCGGGCTCAGGAAGCTGGCCGCGCCCGGTGGACAGGTACTGCTCGGCGAGGGCTACTGGCGGCGGCCGCCGAGCGACGAGTATCTCGACGCTCTCGGCGGCGCGAGCGCGGACGAGCTGCCCGACTACGGCGGCCTCATCCGCGCCGCCGAGGCGGCGGGGCTCGTCCCGCTTCACGCGTCCGTAGCAAGCGAGGCCGACTGGGACCGCTACGAGTGGCGACTGATCCTGAGCTCCGAGCGCTCGGGCCTGCCGGAGCTGCGAGAGCGCGCCGAGGCGGCCCGCAGGCGGCTTGCCCTGCCGCACGGCCGCGAGACGCTCGGCTTCGCGCTCGTGCTTCTCAAGGCGAACCGGCCCGAGCCCGATCGCGTATAGCTTGGGGCATGGCGTCGAGTGACGCGACTCTCGTCGAGCGGCTTCCGTTCGACCGCAGCGGCGACGAGCTGCGCGAGCTGTACCGGCGCTATTCCGGCGAGCTGTTCGGCTTCGCGATGAGCGCGCTCGGCGACCGCGAGCAGGCGGAGGAGGTCGTGCAGGACGTGTTCGCGCAGTTGTGGCGCCACGCGGAGCGCTACGACGGCCGCCGCGCCAGCGTGCGCACGTGGCTGTACGCGATCGCCCGCAACCGCATCGTCGACGCGCACAGGCGGGCCGCCGCGCGGCCGAAGCGCGCCGAGAACCGGACGGCCGAGGAGGCCTCCGCGGAGCTCGACGCATCGCTAGACCAGGCGGTGCTCCGCTGGCAGGTCAGCGCGGCGCTGGCACGGCTGTCGCCGGCTCACCGTGACGTGATCCGGCTCGCTCACTACGGCGGCCTCACCATGCGCGAGATCGCGGAGCGCACAGGCGTGCCGCTCGGAACCGTCAAGAGCCGCACCTCGTACGCGCTGCGGCATCTGCGGCTGATCCTCGACGAGATGGAGGTCGAGCGATGAGCGGCTGCCGCCGTCACGGCGAGCTGATCGGCCCCTATGTGCTCGGCGCGCTGGGGCCGGCCGAGATGGACGAGATGCGCGGCCACCTCGAGAGCTGCGCGCGGTGCGCCGCCGAGGAGCGGGCGCTCGCCGGCCTCCCCGGCCTGCTCGACCAGGTCCACGCCGACGAGCCGGTGGCCACGCCGCGGCCGGAGCTGGAGGACGTGGTGCTGGACCGCTTCGTGCGCGAACGCGCGGAGACGGCAGAGCCACCCGGGCGGCGGCCACGACGGCGCCCGGGCTGGCGGCCGCTTGCCGCGGCGGCCGCGCTGGTGGTGGCGCTGGTGGTCGCGCTCGTCGTGGCCTGGCCGGGCGACGACGACAGCGCCTACGCGCGCGCCGAGCTCGAGGGCCGGGGCGGCCAGGCGGTGGCGTGGGCTGCCGCGGTGGACGCCGGGACCCGCGTGCGCATCCGAGCCGACAGCCTGCGCCGCGGGGCGTACGAGCTCTGGTGCGTGCGCGAGGACGGCCGCTGGATCAACGGCGGCAGCTTCCACGCACGGGGCGAGGGGACGACCTCGGCCGACCTCACCGCCGCGGTGTGGCCGGGCGAGTACCACCTGGTTGTGATCACGCGCCGCTCGAGCGGCGGCGAACGTGGCGCCGAAGTGATGCGCGGCGAGCTCCAGTACTGAACCCGGCCCAGAGCCGGTGCGTAGACCGTTCATGCGCACCTTCGCCCTCGTCGCCCTGCTCCTGTCCCTCACCGTGCCGCTCGCGGCCTGCGGCGGCGACGACGCCTCAGGCTCCTCCGGCGGGGACGGCGAGGAGAAGGCCGGGGGCGAGACGCTGAAGATCGCGGCCGACCCGGGCGGCGCGCTCAAGTTCGACAAGAGCTCGCTCACCGCGACGGCGGGCAAGGTCACCATCGTGATGGACAACCCGTCGGACCTCCCCCACGCCGTGGAGATCGAGGGGAACGGCGTCGAGGTGGCGGGCGACACCGTCATGAAGGGCGGTGTCTCCGAGGCGAGCGCGGACCTGAAGGCGGGCGAGTACGAGTTCTATTGCCCGGTCGAAGGCCACAAGGAGGCCGGCATGGAGGGCACGCTCACCGTCAACTGAGCGCGATCGGGCGGCCCGGCACGGGCGACGACTGCATGATCGACGTCGTCGTCTGGCCGAGCACGGTGAAGCGGTCGATCACCTCTTCGAGGTGCAGCACGTCGCGCAGGTGCGCGCGCATGACGTAGCAGTCCTCGCCCGTCACGCGGTGACACTCCACGACCTCGGGCGTCTCCCGGGCCAGGTCGGCGACGTTCCCGATCTGTCCCGGCGAGGGCCGGACGCGGATGATCGCGCTGAGCGACAGGCCCACCGCGCGCGGGTCGACCTCGGCGCGGTAGCCGGTGATCGTTCCGCTCGCCTCCAGCCGGCTGAGCCGCTCGGCCACGGCAGGCGAGGACAGCCCGACGCGGCGGCCCAGCTCCGCGACCGACAGGCGTCCGTTCTGCTGCAGTTCGGAGATCAGAAGGCGATTTGTGGGATCGAGTGGGTCATTCGAAGCCATTCAGCCGATAATACCGTCGACTCACCATGTACGAGCCGCAGGTCGGCGACGAACCTACCGGTGATCGCCGACAGGACCCCTCCCCACCTCTGGTTCGTCGTCAGCGCCGTCTTCCACTACCTCGGCCCGGCGTTCGCCGTCCTGCTGTTCGCGCGCGTCGACGTGCTCGGCGTAGCGTGGCTGCGGATCGCCTCGGCGGCGCTGGTGTTCGCGCTCTGGCGGCGTCCGGGGCGGGTGTTCGCGCGCCTCGATCGCGAGGCCCGGCGGCTGCTCCTGGCGTGGGGGGCGGTGCTGGCCGTGATGAACGCCTGCTTCTACCTCGCCATCGACCGGCTTCCGCTCGGGACGGTTGCGGCGATCGAGTTCCTGCCGGTGATCGCGCTGGCCGCCCTCGGCGCCCGCACGCCGCGAAACGGGCTGGCGCTCGTACTCGCCGTGCCGGGCGTCTACCTGCTCACGGGAGTCCGGCTGGAGGGCGAGCCGCTCGGCGTGGCGCTCGCCTTCGGGAACGCGGTGCTGTTCGCCGCGTACATCGTGCTCGCGCACAGGGTCGCGCGGCACGAGGAGCTCAGCGGCATCGACGGCCTCGCGATCTCGATGCTCGCCGCCGCCGTCTTCGTCACGCCGCTCGGGGGCTGGGAGGTCGTGCCCGCGCTCGGCGACCCGGTGGCTCTGCTCGCCGGCGTGGGCGTGGGCGTGTGCTCGTCGGTCGTCCCGTACGTGTCGGACCAGCTCGCGATGCGGCGACTGCCGCGCGCGACCTACGCGCTGCTGGTCTCGCTGCTACCGGCCACCGCAACGGTGATCGGCGTCGCCGTCCTCGCGCAGGTGCCCTCGCTCACCGAGGTCGCTGGCGTCGCGCTCGTCATCGCCGGCGTGGCGCTGCACCGGGCACCCGCGGAGCCGAGCCCGCGAGCCGCTCGAGCGGAATCAGCAGCGCGGCCGGCCCGGGCCAGTGCAGCCGGACCAGCGCCGGCCCCGCACTCCTGAGGAGGCCGCGGAGCACCAGTGCCACGAGGATCGCGTCGTCGAGCTGGCCGGCGACCGGGATGAAGTCCGGCACGAGGTCGAAGGGGAGCGCCAGGTAGACGAGCGCGAATGCCGACGCCACCTTCCAGCGCGGGGCCACCCGCGGGTCGGCGAGCAGCCGCTTGAACAGGATCGCGCAGTAGGGCACCAGCCGGGCGATCATCCGGATGTCCCACTGCCGGCCACCCACGACCAGCACGGCGACCATCGCCGCGTACACCGCCACGAGCACGACCACGGACGCGAGCAGCCAGCTCACATCGAGCCGAGGATCTTCAGGACCTGCTCGTCGTGCGTCTTCGGCGACACCTTCGGGATCACGTCCGCCACGCTCCGGCCTGGCCGGGCCGCTCGACGTCCGGCGCGTCGTCTCCCGTCTCGACAGCCACTGCCGCCTGATCCTAGGGAAGACACCCCTATGGATCGACTACGAGAACAACCGCGCGGGCGGCTGGCGGAAGCGCAAGGAGCAGAGCTGATGAGGGCCGGCCCCCTCACTTCAGCAACCTCGACAGCCTCCGGTCCTTCAGGACTCGTCCACCCGTCTGCTCCTGCGGGCAGTAGCACATGACGTAGTCCTTGAAGTGGATCGCCTCGATCCGGGTGCCGCAACGGGGGCAGTCCTCGCCGGCCCGCCGGTGCACGCGGAGCGGCATCGGCATCTTGTCCGGGACGGCGTCGCCGACGACGTCCTCGTAGTGCGCGAGCGCGCCGCCGAGCACCTCCTCGCACGCGGCGTGGAGCGCCTCGAGCTCACCGCCGTCCAGGTCGGCGCCCTTCTGGAAGGGCGAGAGCCGCGCCGTCCACAGCAGCTCGTCCACCCACGACCGGCCGATCCCGGCGATCGTGCGCTGGTCGCGCAGCAGCGGGTGCAGGTGCCGCGGCTGGGCGACCAGCTCGGCGAACTCCTCCAGCGGGGGCGGCGGGTACGCGTCCGGGCCGAGCGTCGCCACGGTCTCGTCCGATGCGACGGCGTCGGACGGGAGCAGCTTCGCCCAGGCGCGCTGCTGGGTGCCGAACTCGCGCACCCTCAGCTCGCGCCCGTCCTCGAGGCGCACGAGAATGCGCGACGCGCGGTCGCGCAGCGACGCGCGCGCGTCGAACAGCTGGAGGCGCCCCGCCGACATCAGGTGCACGAGCAGGGTGAGGTTCCCCGCCTCGACTGCGAGCATCTTGCCGATGCGGCGCACTCCGTCGAGCTCGCGGCCGGTGAGCGCGTCCAGCGGCGGGTCGAACGTCTTCAGCGCCACGAGGCCCGGCGCGAGCGCCGACTCCACGCGCGCACCCGCGACGCCGGCCGTCAGGCGGCGTGCGGCGATCTCTACTTCGGGCAGCTCCGGCACGCCGTCAAGACTAGGCTGAGGGCGATGCGGATCTCGGTTGCGGCAGACGAGCGGAGCGGCGTGGCGGAGGCCCTGGTGGAGAAGCTGCGCCGCCGCGGCCACGACCCGATCGTTCACGGCGCGCTCAGCGACGAGGAGCGCGACGACTGGGCCTGGGCGAGCGAGGCCGCCGCGCGCGACGTGGCCGGCGGGCGGGCCGACCAGGGCATCGTGTGCTGCTGGACCGGCACCGGCGCGTCGATCGCGGCGAACAAGGTGGACGGTGTGAGGGCCGCGCTGTGCGGGGACGCCGAGACCGCGCGCGGGGCGCGCAGGTGGAACGACGCGAACGTGCTCGCGCTGTCGCTGCGCACCACGAGCGAGCCGCTGCTCGAGGAGATCCTCGACGGCTGGTTCGACGCGGAGCCGAGCACGGACGGCGGCGACGTGGCGAACGTCGAGCACCTCGGCGAGATCGAGCGCGGCTAGCGCGCCGGCGTCGCGCGGGCCGGCCCGGCCGCACCGAGCGCATCGCCCAGCCTCAGGAACCTGGAGCGGCCCCGCCGCCGGCCCCTGTGCGCCATCGCGGCGAAGGTACCCGGCACGGCGAGGGAAGGCCTGACGGTCGCGCGCCCGCGCGCGTTGGTCGTGGCCCTCGCGCCGGCAACCGTCACGACGGCGTTCTCCACCGGCGCGCCACGCCTCGTCACGTGCGTACGCACACGCGGCCGCCTGCTGCTCTGGCGCGCTGCGCGCACGGTCACGCGCAGGCCCCGCCGCGCCCAACGGCCGGTGGCGAAGTGCAGCATGCCCACACTCGGCCCGAACGTCGGATCCTCCTCGAGCAGCGGCGCCACCACGAAGTGGAGCCGCCCGCCGAGCAGCGGGATCTGGGCGAGCCCCTCCGCCTCGCCCTGCACCCGCGGCAGCTCGAGCTCGAGCCGGCGCGCGCCGGTGTCCGTGTCCACGGACCACACCTGGTGCGTGGTCCCCTGCGCGCCCGCGAGCAGCAGCCGGCCCCGGTGGACCGCCGCGCCGGTCACGCCGCTCGGCGGCACGGCGCCCGCCAGCCGCCGCACCGACCGAATGGGAGCGGCGCCCGGCGCCGCGTTCGCGGCGCTCACGTCGGACGCGCGGTACGCCAGCAGGTCCGGTCCGCTGGAGGTCCACAGGAGATCGCCCTGCGCTTCCACCCACATCGCCTTCGGGATCTCGGCCGGGTCGAGCTTGACGTAGTACTCGAACCCGAGCGTGGCCGGGTCGGCCACGCCGATCGAGCCCGTGCCACAGGTGTTGCCGCCGTTCGGGCCGCCGAGCGTGTAGCACTCCAGCGGCAGGAGCACCCGACCGCCCTGATAGCCCGGGTCACCGACGTGGTTGTAGCCCTCGACCGCCTTCACGGACGGCGGGATCACTGGGCCGGTCGAGCCCGTCTGGCGGAGGTTGCGGGCCGTTCGGTGCAGGCCCTCGAGCGGGCCCGTGAAGAAGAGCGGCTGTCCCGGGCCGGCCGAGGTCACGCCCTGCCAGTAGTTGATCGAGACCGAGCTCCAGCCGGTGAGCGTCCAGCGCCCCGGGTCCCTCGCCGACGCCGAGCCGCATACCGCGAGTGTCAGTGCGAGCGTGAGGAGGGCGAGCCGACGCACCGGGGCCTAGCGGATGACGAAGGAGTTGCGGCTGATGTTCCTCTTGTCGAAGTTGTCGACCGCGGTGAGCACGCCGCGGTACGTGCCGCGCCGCAGCCGCCGCACCGTGAAGCTCCGCGTGCCTGCGGCGAGCCGGCCGAGCCTGACCGTCCGGCGCGTCGGGCCCCGAAGCGAGTAGCGCACGGTCGCCTGTTCCCTCAGCCGGAAGCTCAGCGTCACGCGGTTGCCGGTGCGCTTCGACCTGAAGTTGTCGACCGAATCGGCCACGGTGTCGGTCCCCACCTCGATCACGCCCCTCATCGGAAACGTCTGGTGCGGAATGCAGATGTACTGATACCTGCCCGGACGCGTGAACGTGTGCCTGTACACGCCGCCGGCGGCGACGCTGCCGGAGTCCCAGTGCTCGGCCTGCCTGGCGACACTCGTCGAAGTGTGCCCATCGTTCTGGAAGTTCCACGCGACGGAGTCCCCGACCTCGACGTGCTGGAACGGGGCGACGAACTCGTAGTCGAGGGCGGCGACGCGCCATTCGGTGGCGGCCGCGGGGGAAGCGAGCGCGAGCGCGGTCAGCAGGGCCAGGGGCAGGGCAAGTCGGATCGTGCGCATCTGGCGCGCAAGCTTAGACGCGCGAATAGCCGCCGACTGAGCGAGACTGCGCCAGATGCGACTCGGACTCCGCGGCCGGATCGTCCTGCTGGTGCTCGTGGCGCTCGCCCCGCCCACCATCATCGCGCTCGGCGTGGCGCTCGAGGAGCGCGACGAGGCGCGCACGCACGCGCAGGGCGACGTGCTCGACCAGACCCGCGTGGTCGCGGCGGACGTGCAGCGCGTGGTCGCCGCAACCGCCTCCTTCCTGAGCGCGGTCTCGAAGGACCTCGCGAACCAGGGCGGGGATGGGTACTGCGAGCGCCTGCTGGCGATCGTTCCGCGAGCCACCGAGTGGTACAGCTCGGTGGGGGTCGCGGGCGCTGACGGACGCGTGTACTGCGGCACCACGGCGGAGGGCTTCGCGCGGCCGATGCGGCCGGTGGACGTGGCTGGCGCGAGCTGGTTCAGGGAGGCCCGGCGCCAGGGCGGCTTCGTGCTCGGCGACCTCGGCATGGGGCCGCTCGGGAGCACGGAAGTGCTGATCACCGCCCACCCGGTCGCGGGCAGGAAGGGCGCTCGCCCCAGTGTCCTGTTCGCGGGCCTCGACATCCAGCGCCTGGCGGGCTTCACGGCACTGAGCGATCCTCCCCGCGACACCACCTTCGTGGTGCTCGACCATCACGGCACCGTGGTCGCGAGCGTGCCGCAGGCCGACGAGCTGATCGGCCACCGGCTGCCGGACCGCCCGCTCGTGGAAACGGTGCTGCGTGAGCGCCAGGGCACCGCCGAGGTGAAGGGCCTCGACGGCGTCGAGCAGATCCACGCCTTCGCGCCCGTGGGGGGCAAGGCGGGCGACTCGCTGTTCATCACGGCCGGGCGTTCCTCGGAGTCGATCTTCGCCGACCCGAACGGGGACCTCCGGCGGTTCTTGCTGCTCGCCGCGCTCGGCCTGCTGGTCGCGCTGGCTCTGAGCTGGCTCGCCACGAAGTTCCTCCTCCAGCGCTGGACGTCCGCGGTCGTGGACTCGGCTCGCCGCTTCGGCGCCGGCGACCTCACCGCCCGGGCGCCGGTGCCGCATGGGCTCGGCGAGCTCACCGACGTGGCACACGCGCTCAACGCTGCGGCCGAGGACATCGAGTACCGCCAGGCGGAGCAGGCGCGCCTGCTGTCCGAGCTTGTGGCGGCCGAGGAGGAGACGCGCCGCCGCATCGCCCTCGACATCCACGACGACACCGCCCAGGCGGTGGCCGCGGCGGGACTGCGGATGGACGCGCTCGTCGCGGACCTGAACGACCCCGAGGCGCGCGAGGCGGCCGCGAACGTCCGCCGCTCGCTCGCCGAGGCCAACCGGCGCCTCCGCCGGCTGCTCTTCGAGCTGCGCCCACCGGCGCTGGACGAGGCCGGCCTGGCCACGGCGCTCGAGCTGTTCCTCGCCGACTCGTTCAGCGACGACGGGTTCCACTGGCGGGTGGACAACAGGCTCGACGGGGAGCCGGCGCCTGAGATCCGGGCGATCCTCTACCGGGTGGCGCTCGAGGCGCTCACTAACGTCCGCAAGCACGCCGACGCGGGGATGGTCGAGGTCCTGCTCGAGCGCCGCGGCGTGGGCGTCGCGGTGCGCGTGCGGGACGACGGTGCGGGCTTCGACCTTCCGGCTCCGAACGCGCCTCCGGAGCCCGGCCACATCGGGCTCGTCTCGATGCGCGAGCGCGCGGAGGCGGCGGGCGGGCACTTCTCGCTGTCGAGCAGCCCCGGCGATGGAACCATCGTCGATTTCTGGATGCCCGAGCCGAACGGCGACGGCTCGAGGCCGCTCTAGTCGAGGATCCCGCGCCGCATGGCCTCGGCGACCGCGGCGGCGCGGTCCGAGACGCCGAGCTTCTCGTAGACGCGCTGGAGGTGCGTCTTCACGGTCGTGGCGCCGAGGTGGAGCGTGCGAGCGATGTCAGGCGCCGACATCCCGTCGGCGGTGAGCCGGAGGATCTCGTCCTCGCGGGGCGTGAGCAGCCGCTCGTGATCTCCGCTTCGCCGCCGTATCTCGCGCGCCACCGCGGCCTGCACGTCCGTGCCGAGCGTGGTGCGGCCCTGCGACGCGGCCACGAGCGCGTCGCAGATCTCGTCGCCCGTCGAGTCCTTCGAGAGATAGCCCGAGGCGCCGGACCCGAGTGCGCCGTAGACGACGTCGCTGTCGTAGTAGGCCGACACGAACACCACCCTCACGTCGAGCCCCTCGCGCTCCACCGCCTTCAGGACCTCGACGCCGCCGAGGCCCGGCATCTTCACGTCGAGGACGCATACGTCGGGGCTCAGGCTGCGGATCTCGTCGAGGGCGCCGGCGCCGTCCTCCGCCTGGCCCACCAGCTCGAGGTCGGGGCGGCGCTTCACGGTGTCCACGAGGCCCGTGCGGTAGAGCGGATGGTCATCGGCGATGAGGACCTTTATGCGGTCGCTCGGCACGGCGTCTGTTCTACCACCGATGCCCGCGCTCCGGCGACCGTAGGAGGCCGATCGGAGGACGCCCGGGCCGCCGGGTCAGGCCGCTCGGGCGATGGGCGCGGACCCGGCCGCGGCCGATTCTGAGGAGTGATGGAGAGGGCGGCCAACCGCAGCGGCGCGCGCGCCGTGATCGGCACCGACGGCGCGGTCTGGAACGCCAACGGGGACTTCTGCGCGCTCGTGGGCCTCGACGAGCCGGCGCTCCGCCACCTCGGCTGGCGCCGGCTCGTGCACTCGGCCGACCGCCGCTACGTGGCCGCTCACCTCGTCGAGGTGCTCGCCGGCGGCACCAGCATGCGCGAGTTCGAGGTGCGGCTCGTGCACCCGGCCGGCGACGACGTGGCCACGCGCTTGCGCGTGGAGCTGGTGCGGGACACGGACGGACGCCAGGGCTGGTTCCTCGTGGAGGCCTGGGCCACGGCATAGGATTCCCGGCCGCGATGGACGTGGTCGACACAGCCGACGAGGCTGCCGGGCTCGGCATGCCGCCGCTCGTCGTCCGCGAGCCGCTCGAGGCTTTCCTCGACGCTCACGGCATCGGCGCCGGGCGCGTGGAGGCCGAGCGCATAGGCGAGGGGCACTCGAACATCACCTTCCTCGTGCGACGCGGCGACGCGCGCGTGGTGCTGCGGAGGCCGCCGCGCCCCCCGCTCCCTCCCTCCGCTCACGACGTGCTGCGCGAGGCGCGCCTGCTGCGGGCGCTCGAGGACACACCCGTGCGCGTGCCGAAGGTCATCGCGGTGGGCGACGACGAGTCCGTGCTCGGGGTCCCCTTCTACGTGATGGAGGAGGTCCACGGCAGCGTGCTGGCGAGTGCGATCCCGCCCGCGCTCGACACGCCGGCCGAGCGCCGCCGCACGGCCGAGGAGCTCGTGGACGCGCTCGTGGAGGTGCACTCGGTGGACTGGCAGGCGTGCGGGCTCGAGGGCTACGGGAAGCCGACCGGCTACCTCGAGCGGCAGCTGCGGCGCTTCACCGGCCTCTGGGAGCACAACAAGACGCGCGAGCTGGGCGTGGTCGAGGAGCTCGGCGAGTGGCTGCGCGAGAACATGCCCGGGTCGCCCGAGTCGACGATCGTGCACGGGGACTACCGTCTCGGCAACGTGATGATGGCCGGCGAGGCGCCGGCCGAGCTCGTGGCCATCTTCGACTGGGAGCTGTCCACGATCGGCGACCCGCTGGCGGACGTGGGCTACATGACCGTGACCTGGGTCGAGCCGGACGACCCGGCGGACACGATGTACGCGAGCATCGGGGCGCTCACTCGCAGGGAGGGCTTCCCCGCGCGCGAGGAGCTGATCGCGCGGTACGAGGCCGGAAGCGGCCGCTCGATGTCGGCGCTCAACTGGTACCAGGCGCTCGCTCTGTGGAAGGCCGCCGTCTTCATGGAGGGCAATTACAAGCGCTTCCAGGCCGGCGCCTCGGACGACCAGTACCTGGCGCTGTTCGACCGCGGCGTGCCGATGCTCGCGGAGAAGGCGCGAGAGATCGCCCACTCGTGAAGGGCCTGCTCGTCGACTTCGGCGGCGTGCTGACGACGAACGTCTTCGAGTCGTTCAGGGCTTTCTGCGAGGACGAGGGCCTCGACCCCGATGGGATCAAGCGCCTCTTCCGGGCCGAGCCGCGCGCGACCGAGTACGTGCGCGGGCTGGAGCGCGGCGAGCTCAGCGAGGAGTACTTCGCGGAGCGCTTCGGCGAGCTGCTGAAGCTGGAGCCCGAGCGCCGCGCCGGGCTCGTTGAGCGGATGTTCGGCCACATCCGGCCGGACGACGAGATGGTCGAGGCGCTGCGCCGCGCCCGCGCGCAGGGCGTGCGCACCGGCCTGATCTCGAACTCCATGGGCGCCGGCCGCTACGACCGCTCCACGTTCCCGGAGCTGTTCGACGGCGTGGTCATCTCGGGCGACGAGGGCATGCACAAGCCGCAGCCGGAGATCTACCGGCTCGGCTGCGAGCGCGTGGGCCTCGAGCCCGCCGACTGCGTGTTCGTGGACGACCTGCGCGAGAACTGCGAGGGCGCGGAGGTCGTGGGCATGACCGCCGTGCTACACCGCGGCGCGGAGCGCACGCTCCCGCGGCTCGAGGAGCTGCTCGGAGTGGAGCTGCGCTGACCGCTCCGTGGGGTGCCGGCCACGACGGCCGGCGCGGCGAGTTCGACATGCACCGCTTCGTGCCGAGTCCCGTGGACGCGCGGATCCGCGAGTTCCTCGCGAGCGGCGACTCGGCCGAGCTCCGGCATTCGAGGAGCGCGGCGCGCTGGAGCGGTTCCGCGATCCCTTCACGCGAGCTCTTGCAGCGCCTCCGCGAGCAGCTCGGGATGCGTGATCATCGGGAAGTGGCCCGTCGGGATCTCGACCGCCTCGACGCCGAGCCGCATGCGCGCCGCGTGCCGTGACCACTCCGGGCTCAGCAGGCGGTCGTTCGCGCCTATGATCGACTCCGCTCGCAGCCCGGCCGGCGGCGCGGGCGAGCGCTCAGCCTGCGACTTCTGCGCCTGCGGCTTCAACTTTCCCGCCGCCCAGCGCGCGTCCTCCGGCGAGAGCTCGCCGTACATGATGCGCGCGGTGGCCTCCCGGTCCGGCCAGTGCGAGCGGCCCCGGTCGTCGACCCGCCGGCCGCCCTCGAGGGTGAGCACCGGCTCATCGGCCGCAGCGAGCTGCTCGTTGAAGGACAGGCCCGCCTCGGGTACGAGCGCGCACAGGTAGACGACCGCCCTCAGCGGGCGCCGGGCGGCGACCACCGGCCCGACCAGACCGCCGAGCGAGTGCGGCACCAGCACGACGTCGACCTCGTCGCCGAGCTCGCGATCGATCGTGGCCGCGTACTCCTCGAGCCCGGCCTCGGTGTCCTCGGACGGGAGGTCCGGGACCACCACGTCGTGTCCGCGGTCGCGGAGCGGGCCGGTCAGGCGCTCCCAGCACCAGGGGCCGTGCCAGGCGCCGTGGATCAGCGCGAACGTGGCCAGAGCAGCGCGACTCTATGCCACTCTCCCGGGCGGTGCTGCTCGTTCTCTGGGACGTCGACGGGACGCTGATCCATGCCGGAGGGCATGGCGCACGCGCCTTCGAGGAGGCGTTCGAGGCGGTGACGGGGCGGAGCCCCGGACCGATCGACTGGGCTGGGCGGACCGACCACCACATCGCGCTCTCGATGCTGAACGGAGAGCGCGCGCAGCTGCCGGCCGTGCTTGACCAGCTCGTGGTGACGCTCGCCGCGCGCGAGGAGTCGATCGCGCGGGACGGCCAGGTGTACCCGGGCGTGCCGGAGACGCTCGCCGCGCTGCACGAGGCGGACGGGGTGATCAACTCGCTCCTGACCGGCAACCTCCAGGCCAACGCCGCGGTGAAGGTGGGCGCCTTCGGGCTCGACCGCTGGCTCGACTTCGAGTCGGGCGCCTACGGGTCCGACCCGCACGAGCGGCGCTCCGACCTCGTGGCGATCGCGCGCGAGCGGGCTGCCACGCGCCACGGCGAGCCCACCCAGGTCGTCCTGGTGGGGGACACACCGCTGGACGTGCTGGCCGCCCGCGAGGCGGGCGCGCGCGCCGTCGCGGTGGCCACCGGCTTCGCGAAGCTCGACGCGCTGCGCGAGTCCGAGCCGGACGTGCTGCTTCAGGACCTGAGCGACACCGAGGCTGCTATCCGGGCGATCACTGCCTCCACTTGACGCTGCAGCCGACCGGCTCCGTCTCCGGCAGCGCGATGTCCTCGCCGGCGCGCAGCCCGTTCAGCGCGTCGCGCAACCACCGGGCGTTCTGGCTCTCGTCGCCGTGGTCGGCGTCCGGCGCGCCGCGATAGCGGAGCACCCCGTCCGCGTCGATCACGAAGACGTCCGGCGTGGTCTTCGCTCCGTATGCGCGAGCCACCTCCTGCGACTCGTCGCGCAGGTACGGCACCGGCCAGCCGCCGTCGCCCCGGACCCGTTCCTTCATCGCCTCGAACGAATCGTGCGGATAGCGCTCGGCGTCGTTCGGGTTGATCGCGTAGAAGCGCACGTCGGGGTAGTCGCGCGCCACGTCCATCAGCCGGTCGTGCCAGGCCAGCGCGTAAGGGCAGTGGTTGCATGTGAAAACCACGACAGCGGGCGTCACGAACGCCCGCGGGCTCCCGTCCGTGTCGGGAAGCTCGAACCCGGGCGCCTGCGCGCCGACCCTCACGCCGCTTTGCTCCTCACTGCCTCGCGCAGATCCTCCGGATCGGGCGTGGGCGAGATCCGGCCGTCACGCAGCTGATACACGCGACACGTCAGCGAGAACGGCTCGCCGTCGGGCGGCGGGACCACATCCTCGCCGTCGATGCGCACGGTCGGCGATCCCGGGAAGCGCTCGCGTCGCGCCTGTTCGTCGCTCGTCACCTCCACGAGCTGGACGTCGGCATCGACGCCCTCCTCGCGCAGGATCCGCTCGAGCTCGGTCAGAGCGTCCGGATAGGACGGGCAGCCGTCCCACCACAGGAGCTCAACCGTCATGTACCTCCACGCGCTCGATCTTCGCGTCCTCGACCGGCCGGTCGCCCGGGCCGGTCTCGAGCCCCTCGATCGCGTCCACGGCCTCCATGCCCGACGTCACGCGGCCGAAGACCGTGTGCTTGCCGTCGAGCCAGGGCGCCGCGCCCGTCGTGACGATGAAGAACTGGCTGCCGTTGGTGTCCGGCCCGGCGTTCGCCATCGCAAGCGCGCCGCGCTCGATCTTGTGCTCGTTGATCTCGTCCTCGAACTGGTAGCCCGGTCCGCCCGTGCCGGTGCCGTGCGGGCACCCGCCCTGAATCATGAAGTCGCGGATTACGCGGTGGAAGACGAGCCCGTCGTAGAAGCCGTCGCGCGACAGCTTCTCGAAATTCTCGACCGTCTTCGGCGCGTCCGCGTCGAACAGCTCGACCTCGATCGGCCCGTGATTGGTGTGCATCGTCGCGGTGCTCATGCTCTTCTTGTGACCTCCACCTGGAGCTCTGCTCCCCGTGCTTTGTTTCCGGAAACGGTCTGTGCGACGTCGTCCGCGCGGTCGGCGGGCACCTCCACGAACGAGAAGCGCTCCAGCACCTTGACGTTGCGGACGTCGTCGTTCTCGAGATGCGTGTTGTCGACGACCGCGCTCACGATGTCCGCCGGCTCGACGCCATTGCGGCGTCCCGCCGAGACGATCAGCTTCACGTAGGGCACCCCGTCGCGCGGATGCGGCTTCGTGTGGCGCGGGCGGCGCGTCTCGCGCTCGGGGTCGCGCGCGTGCCCGGCGTCACGCTTGCGCTCGCGCGGCTTCTTGCCGTTCTCGCTCCACACCTCGATCTCGGTCTTCGCGTGGCGCTCGATCGCCTGGAGCTCGCGGCGCTGTTTGGGCGTGATCAGAGTGATGGCGCGCCCGCTCTCGCCGGCGCGGCCGGTGCGCCCGATGCGGTGGACGTACACGTCCGGCGAGTTCGGCACGTCGTAGTTCACGACGTGCGAGACACCGGTGATGTCGAGGCCGCGCGCGGCCACGTCGGTGGCCACGAGCAGCCGCTCGCGACCGCCCTTGAAGGCGATCATCACGCCGTCGCGCTGGCCCTGGGACATGTCGCCGTGCAGCGTCTTCACACGTACGCCGGCGTCTCCGAGGCGGCGAGCCAGCCGGTCCACGCCTATCTTCGTCCGCACGAACACGATCGCCTGGTCGGGCCGCTCGTCCTTGAGGACGCGCACGAGCGCGTCCGGCTTCTCGCGGTCGGGCACCTCCACGTAGTACTGCTCCACCGTGTCGATCGTCAGCGTGGCGGCGCGCACCTGAATCTCGATCGGGTCGTGCATGAACGTGTCCGCGAGCCGGCGAATCGGCTGCGGGACGGTCGCACTGAAGAGCGCGGTCTGGCGACCCATCGGCGCGCGCTTGAGAATCGACTCCACGTCCTCGAGGAAGCCCAGGTCGAGCATCTCGTCGGCCTCATCGAGGATCACGTAGCGCACGTCGTCGAGGAAGAGGTGGTGGCGGCCGATCATGTCCATCACGCGCCCGACGGTTCCCACCACGATCTGGGCGTCCTTCAGCCGCGCTGCCTGGTCTCGGATCGGCGCGCCCCCGAATACCGCGACGACGTTGAGGCCCTTGCCCTCGCCGTACGCGCGGAGCGCCTGTGTCACCTGGATGCACAGCTCGCGCGTGGGCGTCAGGACCAGGGCCTGGACGCTCGGATCGTCCGGGTCCGCGTACTCCACCATCGGCAACCCGAACGCGGCCGTCTTGCCGGTCCCCGTCTGGGCCTGCCCGATCACGTCCTTGCCCTGAAGCAGCGACGGGATCGCCTGTTCCTGGATGGGAGTCGGGGTCGTGTAGCCCAGGTGGGCGAGGGACTCGAGTGTGGTCTCGGACAGGCCGAGGTCTGCGAACGTCGTCACGCGGCGATTGAGACTAGTGATGGAAGACGGCGCCTAGAGCAGTCCGGCGTACCAGGCGCCGAAGAATAAGCCGAACGCGCCCAGCGCGGGGATCAGCACCGCGTTTGCGAAAGGCGCCACGGCGGGGCGCGTGAAGCTCCACGCGAACCCCCCGGTGCAGAGCACCATCGACAGCACCGTCATGGGCGCGAACAGGAGCAGCGCCATCGTCGCCTCGGCCGGCGAGGGCAGCGCGGCGATCAGGAGCACGACCACCGCCCCCGTGCCCGCCACGCCGTGAAGGACTCCGATGGCCAGCGCCTCCCGCGGCGAACGCACATGTGGCCGTTCGCGGGTGGGCGCGTCGTCGGGGACCGGCCGCATCCGGTACGCGCCGCGCAGCCATCGCACCAGCACGCGCGCGGCCAGCAGCACCATGACGAGCCCGATCGCGGTCTCCGCGCCACGCTCAAGCCACGCGGGTGGCTGCGACTCGAGGAGCGTCAGAGGAATCCCCGCCGAGAGCAGCGTGGCGGCGTGGCCGACCCCCCACCAGGCGCCGAGCCGCATGGCGTCGTGCCGCCCGCTCCGGTCTCCGGCGACGAGCGCCGTCACGGCCACCATGTGGTCCGGGTCGGTGGCGTGCCGCAGTCCGAGCAGGCACGCGATCGCGAGCGCCACCGGAAGCGACGCTCCGGTCAGGAGGCCTGTGAGCCACGCGTCGATCTGCTCGAGCGTGTGGCCGGACGCGCCGAGGTCCACGCGCGCCTTAGGCCTTGATCCGCTCGCGCTCGGGCTCGTCCGGCTTCCGGCTGCCCAGGTGGCCGTGTTCGACCATCGTCCCGAGCACGTCCATGATCGCGCGCGCGCCGAGCTGGGCGGTCATGTCGGAGACGTCGTAGGGCGGTGCGATCTCGACCACCTCCATCCCGCAGATGCCCTCGGCGGCGACCATGCGCAGCGCCTTCAGCGCCTCGCGAGGAAGGAGCCCGCCCGGCTCGGGCGAGCCGGTGCCCGGAACGAACCCGGAGTCGATCGAGTCGATGTCGAACGACAGGAAGACGGCCTCGGCGTCCTTCCACGCGTACTCGAGCGCGACCTCGACCGCCTTCTCGATGCCCAACTCCTCGACGTCCGAGATCGTGATCACCGTGCTGCGCCGCTCGCGCGCGACCTTCATGCCCGGCCGTGACCCGTACCAGCCGCCGATGCCCATCTGCACGAGGTTGCTCGCCGGCGCGTTCGGGATGTTGGTCGAGTGGAACCACGGCGTGGTGTGCATCCGCTCGTCCATGTCCCGTTCCTGCATGTCTATGTGGCGATCCAGGTGGACGATCCCCACGCGGCCCTCGATGTGAGGGGCGATCGCGCGCACGTCCGGGTAGCCGATCGAGTGGTCGCCCCCGATCACGACCGGGAAGGCTCCCTCCTTGTGCACGAACGACACGGCCGCGTCGATCTGGTCGAACGACTTCTCGATGTTCGACGGGATCACGAAGATGTCGCCGGCGTCGCAGAGGTTCAGCTCCTCGTACAGATCGACCCCCATGTCGGCGTTGTAGGAGTCGTACAGCGCCGAGATTCGCCGCACCGCCTGCGGCCCGAAGCGACAGCCGGCGCGATAGGTCGTGCCCATGTCGAAGGGCGCGCCGATGATCGCCACGTCGTACTTCCCGACGTCACGGATGTTCTCGCAGTAGGGCGCCTTCAGGAAGGTGTTGATGCCGGCGAAGGCGGGCTGCTGGCCACGCGAGAAGAGGGAGATCGTCCTGTCCTCGACCGAGGGCGCGGCCTCAAGGCCGAGGTCGAGGCCGCGCTCGAGTTGCTCGCGCGTGCGCCGGTCCGAGATGTCCGCGAGCCGGCGGTTGACCCAGGTCCCGCGAAGCTTCTCGCGGTCGAACGCCGGGTGGTTATGACCCTTTCCGTGCCGGTGGAACATCCCCATGCGGTCCACTCCTCCTCTTGTTAGAACAACCGGAAGAGTCATAACCGCACCGCAGTGCACAAGTCAAGGGGTCCCCCTTCCTGTCCTATACTGCAGACATCATGCGGGACATCGAAGCCCTCGACCGGTCGAGCTTCGTTCCGCTCTATTACCAGCTTCAGGAGCTGCTCAAGGAGCAGATCGAGTCCGGTGGCTGGAAGCCGGGCGACCGGCTGCCGTCCGAGCCGCAGCTCGCACGGCGCTACGGAGTCAGCCGCGTCGTGGTCCGCCAGGCGCTCGCGATCCTCGAGGACGACGGGCAGATCGTGCGCGTGCAGGGCCGCGGCACGTTCGTGGCAGAGCCGAAGCGCGACGCTCGCGCGGGGGGCCTCGCGCGCCTGCTCGCCACTCCGCGCCCGCCCGACGTCAGGATCGAGGTGCTCGAGGCCGGGACGCCGCCGGTCGAGCCGTCGATCCGCTCCGCGCTCGGCGCGGCCCCGGACGAGCGCGTCCTGCGGCTGACCACTGCGCTCACGGTCCGGGCCGTGCCGCTCGCGATCACGTACTCCTTCTTTCGGGCTGCGGAGGTCCCGTGGCTCGAGGACGCCGTGGGCACGGGAAGCTCGCTCCCGCCCGACCTCGTGCTCGCCGAGCACGGCGTGGAGCTTGCGGGCTCGTCGCTCTCGATCGAGACGAGCCAGTGCGGCCGGTTCGAGGCGGACCGCTTCGGCATCCCCTACAGATCCGCCGTCTTCCTGGTGCTCTCGACGGAGCACCGCCGCGGGGACCAGGGCGTCGTGCCGTTCGAGGTCGCCCGCGTGGAGTACCGCGGCGACGTCCTGCAGCTTCGTCTCGAGGCGAGCGGGCACGGGCCGGGCGACATCGAGGCCGTCTGGGCGCTCACCGGGGAGGCCGCACGATGAGGGTGCTGGTGGTGAGCTCGAGCCCGCGCCGGAATGGGAACTCGCGGCTGCTGGCCCAGGCCGCGCTCGAGGGAGCGGTCGAAGCCGGGCACGACGCCGAGCTGGTCCACCTCGACGACCACGTGCGCCACTTCCTGCGCGACTGCCGCGAGTGCCGCGACGCCAACGGGCGCTGCACCCTCGACGACGGCTTCGAGAAGCTGCTGCGCGAGCGCGTCCTGCCGGCGGACGGCATCATCCTGGCCACGCCGATCTACTGGTACGGCGTCTCGGGGCAGCTCAAGGTCTTCTTCGACAGGCTCTTCTGCTTCATCGCGGCCTCCGAGCCGGAGAGCGACATGTTCATCGAGGGACTCCTGCGCAAGCGGCTCGCGCTGCTCATGTCGGGTGAGGAGACCTACCCGGGCGCCGCGCTGGCGTTGATCCACGAGCTGCAGGAGTACGCGCGCTACACGCACTCCGGCTTTGCGGGCTACGTGTGCGGAATCGGGAACAAGCGCGGCGACGTCCTGTGGGACCCGCAGGATCCGATCAGCGCCGCGCTCGACCTCGGCCGGACGCTCTTCGAGCGGGTGACGACCGACTACCGGCTCGACGTGGAGCGCCCAGGCTCGACCTGGGCCAGCAGGCCCAGCAGCTCGTAGGCCGCGTTTGCGGCGGCGATGGCGGTGATCCCGCTCGGGTCGTACGGGGGCGAGACCTCCACCACGTCCGCGCCTGCCGGCTCGATGTCGAGCTCGGAAAGCCCGGCGAGGATCGCGAGCAGCTCGCGCGTGCTCAGCCCGCCCGCCTCGGGTGTGCCGGTGCCGGGCGCGAACGCCGGGTCCAGGACGTCCACGTCCACGCTCACGTAGACCGGCGAGCGTAGGCGAGCGGCCACCAGCTCGAGCGCCCCTCCGACCCCGGCCTCGTCGAACTCGCGTGCCAGCAGCGTGGCGAAGCCGAGCTCGCGGTTCTCCGCAAGGTCGGACTCGGCGTACAGCGAGCCGCGCAGACCGATCTGCACAGAGGCGGCGGCGTCGACGATGCCCTCCTCGACGGCGCGCCGGAAGATCGTCCCGTGGGTGAACCGCGCGCCGAAGTACGAGTCCCAGGTGTCCGTGTGGGCGTCGAGCTGGAGGAGTGACAGCGGGCCATGCGCGGCCGCGGCAGCGCGCAGGAGCGGCAGCGCAACGGAGTGGTCACCACCGAGGCCCAGCACGCGCGCGCCGCGGTCGGTGAGCTCACGTGCGGCTGCCTCGATCGCCGCGTGCGCGCGCTCCACCTCGATGGGGCTTGCCGGTGCGTCGCCCGCGTCCGCCACCTGCACCGCGGCGAAGGGCGACACGCCCTGGCGCTCGTTGTACGGGCGCAGCAGCAGCGACGCCTCGCGGATCGCCGCCGGTCCGAAGCGCGCGCCGGCCCTGAACGTGGCGGCCGAGTCGAAGGGCGCGCCGAGCACGCCGACGTCCACGCGCTCGACCTGATCGACCGTCGGCAGACGCGCGAACGTGCGCAGGCCGGCAAAGCGCGGAACCGCCAGCGCGTCGACCTGCCCGACGGGCTTCGCGCCGGTGTGCGAGTCGCCGTCGGTCATGAGGGCAGCTTAAAGTCCTCCGCCGCGCTGAGTGTGGGAGGATCGCGCGATGCGCGGCGTTGCACTCATCACGGGCGCCGCAAGCGGCATCGGCGCGGCCACGGCCCGGCTCTTTGGCGAGCGCGGCTGGCGCGTCGCGGGTCTCGACCTCGGCGCGTCGGACACCGAGCTGTCCGTCGTGGCCGACGTCAGCGACCTCGAAGCCGTGCGCGCGGCGGCCGGCCGGGCGGCGGCCGAGCTCGGCCCCGTGTCCGCGCTCGTCACCGCGGCCGGGTACTACGAGTCCGCCCCCATCGACGAGCTCGACCCCGACCGCTGGCGGCGAATGCTGTCGGTGCACCTCGGCGGGACCGTGAACGCGTGCCGGGCAGTCGTGCCGGGAATGCTGGCGGCCGGGTCGGGGGCGATCGTCACCATCTCATCCGAGCTCGCGCTCAGCGGGAGCCCGGGCGACGCGCATTACACCGCGGCCAAGGGGGCGATCATCGGCTTCACCCGCTCGCTTGGCTGGGAGCTCGCGGCGCGCGGCGTGCGCGTCAACAGCGTCGCCCCCGGGCCCACCGACACACCGCTCCTTCCGCCCGGCTCGCGGGACCGCTCCCCGGAGTACCTCAGGACGCTGCCCCTCGGCCGCCTGGTGCGCGCCGACGAGGTGGCCGAGACGGTCGCGCTGCTCGTCGAGGAGGGCGACTACTTCGCCGGCCAGACCCTCTCGCCGAACGCCGGAGCGGTGATCTGATGGCCGGCCGGCTGGACGGAAGGGTGGCGCTCGTGAGCGGGGCCGGCCAGGGCCTCGGCAGCGCGATCGCGCGACGGCTCGCCGGCGAGGGCGCCCGGGTGGCGGTGAACGACCGCGCGCCGTCGGCCAAGGTGGACGCGGTCGTGGCCGACACGGGCGGCATACCGGCAATCGCCGACGTGTCCGACCCGGATGCGGTCGAGCGCATGGTCACGCATGTCGACGCGCAGTTCGGCGGGATCGACATCCTCGTGGCGAACCACGCCTACATGACCATGTGCCCGTTCGAGGAGCACGAGCCCGGCGACTGGTGGCGGAACATCGACGTGAACCTGTCGGGGACGTTCTTCCTGATCCGTGCGGCCCTGCCGTTCATACGCCGCCGCGGCGGCGGCCGGGTCGTGATCATCGCCTCCGAGTTCGGCGTCGTTGGATGGGCGAACGCGACGGCGTACGCCGCGTCGAAAGCCGGACTGATCTCGCTCACGAAGACGCTCGGTCGCGAGCTCGCCCCGGAGGGCATCCTCGTGAACGCCATCGCCCCGGGGATCATGGACACGCCACAGCTCGACGTGGACGCCGACGACGCGGGCGTGTCCCCCGCGGAGATCCGCCGCCGCTACGCGGCCGACAGCCCGATCGGCCGGATCGGCCGCCCCGAGGAGATCGCCGCCGTGGTGGCCTTTCTCGCCTCCGGCGCCGGCGGGGCGTTCGTCGGGCAGATCGTCCAGCCCAACGGCGGGACGACGCGCGCGCTCGCCTGAGACCCCCTACTCCGCCGGCGGCTGGTCAGGGTAAAGCTCGGCGTCGACCACGACCGGCTCGAGCTCGCGCTCGGGCAGCTCCGCATCACCCAGGGCGCGGTCCGCGACGGTTGCCGCCGTCGCGAACTCCACGTCGCCGGCGTCCAGCGCGTGCTCGATCAGGGCGCGGAGCGCCTCGACACGCGAGGGCCGTCCCGACAGGAACGGGTGGCAGGTGAGCATGAAGAGGCAGCCGTGCCGGCGCATGGCGTCGAGCTCCGCCGTCCACATCTCGAGCACCTTGGCCGGCGACTCGATCACCGCGCCGATGTGCGGCCGCGGCAGGAAGGCGTACTGCTCCCAGTCGTCGAGGCTCCAGTGCGGGGGGAGCTCCGCGATCGTCGTCCCGCCCACCCGCAGTCGGTAGGGGCGGTCGGCGTCCATGAGGCTCGAGTCGTAGCGGAGGCCGTACTCGGCCACCAGCCCAGGCGTCCGCCAGCTCGCCTCCCACATCGCGGCGCGGTGCCCGGCCGGCCGGACGCCGAAACGGTCGAGCGCCGCGAGCGCGCGCTCGAAATCGGCTCGTTCCTCGTCGTCGGTCAGGTCCACCGGGCTGCGATGCGAATGCGAGTGATGCCCTACCTCATGGCCGGCCTCGACGATCGCCTCGACCGCGCCGGGATAGCGCTCGGCGGTCAGCCCGGGGACGAAGAAGGTGGCGGGCAGCCCGTACTCGGCGAGGAGCGCGAGCAGACGCGGCACAGCCACCCGCGGGCCGTACGCCTGATGCGTCATCACCATCGCGCTGTCGGCGTGGTGCCGTCCCTGCGCGAGGATCGGGGACTCCGCGTCGACGTCGAAGGAGAGCACCGCAACCGCTCGGCTGTCACCCAGCCAACCCACCGTCACAGCAATACCCCAGCCGGGTGTTGGTGGTCAAGCGACTCGGACGAAGCATCAAACGAACGCGTGGGCTTCGTACGATCGACGCCTTGCGACGGCTCCTGCCAGCGCGGACAATCGGCCCGTGTCGCCGCCCGACGGTGTAGCTGACGCTTCGAAGCCGCCGGCCGGCGTGCCCGCGCTCGACGAATCCGAGGGTCTCAAGCGCGAGTTCTCCCTGTGGGCGATCTTCGCACTGGCGTTCGCGTTCATCTCGCCGATCGTCGCGCTCTACGGGATCTTCACCTTCTCGGTCACGACCGCGGGGCCGGCCGCGTGGTGGGGCTTCCTGGTGGTGCTCGGCGGCCAGCTGCTCGTGGCTTTGGTCTTCGCCGAGCTCGCGTCACGCTGGCCCTACGAGGGCAGCCTCTATCAGTGGTCGCGCCGGCTGATCCACGAGACGTACGGCTGGTTCACCGGCTGGGCGTACATGTGGACGCTCATGATCACCATGGTCGCCGTCGCCTACGGCGCGGCGGGCTTCGTCCCGATCGTGCTCGGCATCGATCCGTTCACAAAGAGCGAGCAGCTGTTCGTGGCCTTTGGCTTCGTTCTCTTCGGCACCATCATGAACGTCCTGAGCCGCACGGCGCTCAAGATCTTCATGGGCGCGAGCATCGGCGCCGAGGTGATCGGCTCGGTCGGGATCGGCCTGATCCTGCTGATCTTCCACAACGAACAGGGTCTGGGCGTCCTGTTCGAAAGCCATGGCGCCGGCCAGGGCTCCGGCGGCTACCTGTGGGCGGGCTTCCTCGGCGCGGTCGCCTTCATCGGCTGGGCGTTCGTCGGCTTCGACACCGCGGCGTCGGTCTCCGAGGAGTGCAACGAGCCCCAGCGTGACGTGCCCAAGGCGATCATCCTCTCGCTCGTCACCGTCGCGGTCGTTGTGATGTTCGCCGCGCTCGCGCTCATCCTCGCCATTCCCGACTGGGACGCCGTCGTGAACGGCGACGTCGCGGACCCGGTGGCCGACACGATCACCGGGCAGCTCGGCTCGGACGTGACCAAGCCGCTGTTTGCCCTGTTCATCATCGGCTTCACCGCGAGCCTGATCGCGATTCAGACGAACTGCTCTCGGATCATGTGGGCCTTCGCGCGGGCCGACGTGCTGCCCGCATCCGCATGGCTACGGAGGCTCTCGCCCGGCGCGCGGCTGCCGCGCGGCACGATCGTGACCACCTTCGTGATCGCCTGCATCCTCCTGGTCTCGACGCAGTCCGAGGACCTGTACCTGACCCTGATTTCGATGGCGACCGGCGGCTTCTACATCTCGTTCGCGCTCCCGGTGCTCGCGTTCGCGTGGGTGGTGCTCAAGAAGCGCTGGCGGCCGGCGGCGTTCTCCCTGGGGCGCTGGGCCGCTCTCGTCGCCGTGACCGCATCGATCTGGACCGTCTTCGAGTACATCAACATCGCCTGGCCTCGCGCCGAGGGCGTGCCCTGGTACCAGGACTGGGCCGTGCTGCTGATGACCGGCATCGTCGCCGCGCTGGGCGTGCTGGCCTACCTACCCGGCCGCAAGCACATGCAGGCCGCGGAGGATCGCCTGGAGGACGACCCGGACGCGATTCACTGGTTCAAGCCGAGCGAGGCCTCGCGCACGTCCGACTGACGCGAGCTCTCGTTCTCCGCGAAGTCGAGCGCGCGCAGGCCGAGCCAGAGCTGCACCACGTCGGCCATCTCGCGGAGGCTCCGGCCCGTCAGGGCCTCGACGCGGCCCATCCTGTAGACGAGCGTCTGCTTGTGCACGTGCAGCACCTCGGCGGAGCGCTGCCAGGAGCGGTTGTGGTCGAGGAACACCCGCAGCGAATGGACGAGCTCCGTGCCGTGCTCGCGGTCGTACGCGATGACCGGCCCGATGATCCGGTCCGCCGCGGTCTCCGCCTCGCCCAGCGTGCGCGGCAGGAAGAGCGGCGTGGCGTCGCCGTAACGCGCGACGCCGCCGCCGAGGCTGCGGGCGGCGGCCTCCGCCCAGCGCGCCTCGCGGGCGGCGTCGGGGATGCGATCGGGCCGCCGCAGCGGATCGCTCACGCCCAGAGGCGCGCCCGGCGGCAGAGCCTCGCCCAGCCCCTCGACGGCCCCCGCGGCGTCCGGGATGACGACAAGGACCTCGGCGCCGCCGGCGAGCATGAGATGAACGAGCCCTCGCGCCGCAAGGCGGTGGCGCAGGTCGCGCTCCTCGCTGCCGGCCTCGGCCGACCGGAATGCCGCCAGCACGACCTGCTCGGGATCAATGCCGTGCTCGCGCAGCTGCCGTGCGGCTGAAGCGGGGTCGAGCCTGCGCTCGAGCAGGTGCTCCAGGAGCTCCGAGCCGAGCTGCCAGCGGTGCCCCTGCTCGGCGGCAGCCCGCTCCACCTCGAGCGCGGCGATGTTCGCCGCGTGATGGAGCAGGCCGAGGTCGGGCAGGGGCCGGCCGTTGCCGAGGGCGACCAGCGCGACGGGCCGGTCGGAGAACACCCGGATCGCGCAGGCCACGGCGTCGTCGAGGTTCACCCGGAGCACGCCCGGAAAGGTGCCACCGCGGGCGACGAGCGCCTCCGCCAAGCGCTCGGCGAGCCCGGGCGGCGGCGCGCTGTCCGCGGGCAGGACGGGCAGGCCGCTCGAAGTGTCCAGCAGCACGAGCGGGCAGCCGAGCTGAGCCTCGAGGTCGCGAAGCAGCGCTGCGCCGAGCCGCCCCCGCGAGACGGCGGCGCGGAGCACCTCGTAGAGCTTCACGGTCCGGACGAGGCGCCTGTGCTCGTCGTCGGTGTTCGCGTTCGCCACCGCCCTGGACACCGCGACGAACGGGACCTCGGAGGGAATCGCAAGCAGCGGGAACCCGAGCGCCTCCGCCTGCGCGAGCAGCTCCGCCGTCAACGGAGGCGCGTGCACGCTTTCGCCGATGCCCAGCCCGCTCAGCCCGGCCGCCACGAGACGCTCGAGAAACGCGAGCTGGGCGCCGGCGTCCGCGGACAGGTTCAGCCCGTTCGACAGCAGCAGGTCGCCGGGGCCGAGCCACTCGGTCGGGTCGGGCAGGTCGGAGGTGTGGGCCCAGGTGACGTCGCGCGCGCCGCCGCGCTCGCCCGCGATGAAGCGCAGCTTCAAGACGGGATCCGCGACCAGCTCGACGACGGTCAGCGCCACCCATCGACTCTAGACGCCCTGGAGTCGCGACGCTAGACGATCGTACAAGCCCCGCGCGCAACCCTTGCCGATCGTCCCATTGAAGCGGATTGGCGGCCCAGCGAAGCTGTCGGCGGGTGCGGACAACCGAGACGATCCACGTCGGTGCTCGCGAGGGCCGGGCTGTCACGGTCCCCGCAGGCGGGCTCTTCCGCGTGATCGACCTGGAAGGACGCCAGGTAGCCGACATGTTCGCGTTCAACGCGGAGGACGTGAGCGAGCACCACAGCGCGATGCACACGCGCGCCGCAGTCGACCGGCTCTTCCCACGCGTGGGCGAGCACTTCTACACGAACCGGCGCCGCCCGATCCTGAAGCTCGAGCGCGACGACAGCCCCGCCGTGCATGACATGCTCATCGCTCCCTGCGACCCGGAGCGGTACGAGGGACTCGGTGTCGAGGGGTGGCATGCATCCTGCCGCGAGAACCTCGAGATCGCCATGCGCGAGCTCGGCCACGACCACATCTGCATCCCGGCGTCGGTGAACCTCTTCATGAACATCCCGGTCGGCGCGGACGGCGGGCTCGGCTGGGAGCCCGCGCCGACACGACCCGGCGACTCGATCACGTTGCGCGCCGAGATGGACGCCGTCGTGGTGGTCTCCGCCTGCCCTCAGGACATCGTCCCGATCAATGACCGCAATCCCACCGCGGTCGCCATCGAATTGCTGGAGGACTGAGATGACAGAGGGAAGCGGAGACGGGCAGACCGTCGACACGACGATGTGGACGTCGCTGCTCCACGCGGGCCTGGCGGGGTCGTTCCTCAAGCTCCCCCACGTGCCGCCGGACAGCGCGCGGCTGCGTGAGCACGGGGCCGGTGCCGCGATCTACGGGATCCCGTGGGACTCGACCTCCATCAGCCGCACCGGGGCGAACTACGGCCCGCGCGGCATTCGCGAGATCTCGGGACAGTTCCTCACCTACAACGCGACATGGGACTTCGACCTCGTAGAGGCGCTCAACCCGGTCGATTGCGGGGACTGCGACGTCGTGCTCGCAAACGCGGCGCGCACCTTCGAGCGCGCCGAGCGCGACCTGGGCGAGGTGGTCGACGCCGGTGCGATCCCGGTGACGCTGGGCGGCGACCACTCCGTGACGATTCCGGCGGTCCGCGCGGTGCGCGCGAGGAGGAGCGATCCGGGGCTCGTCCTCATCGACACGCACCTCGACACGGCGCTCGACGTCGGCGGCGAGGAGCTGAACCACTGCTGCCCGATCACCCGCGCTGTCGACGCCGGGTTCGATCCGGCGAAGATGGCGCTGCTCGCCATCAGCGGCTGGATGAACCCGCGCACCGAGTTGCGCTACTGCCGCGACAACGGCATCACGGTCATCTGGCTCGAGGACATCTGGGAGCGCGGCGTGGCGGACACGGTCGAGCGCGCGCTGGAGGTGGCCGGCGCCGGCGGCGACGGGATCTACCTCAGCGTCGACGTCGACTCGCTCGATGCGGCATACGCGCCGGGCACATGCGTCCCGACGCCTGGCGGGCTGACCAGCCGCGAGCTGCTGGAGCTGGTGCGCGGCATCTCCGCGAAGGGGCTGGTCGGGCTGGACGTGGTCGAGACGGCGCCGAGCCTGGACGCCAGCTCCGCCACCGCCGCGATTGCCGGCCGCGTGGTGATGGACGGGCTCGCCGCCCACGCCGGGGCGCTGCGATGACACGCGCCTAGACGGGTGCGGGCAACGCTCGCCCAGCTCGCGCCGCGGCCGCGCGACCTCCCGGGGAACGTCGCGCGGGTGCGGGCGCTCTTGGAGCAGAGCCGCGCCTCCGACCTGCTGGTGACGCCGGAGCTGTTCCTGGGCGGCTACGAGCTGGCGGATGCCGAAGCGATGAGCATCGACCTCGACGGCGCGGAGGTCGCGGAGCTCCGCGAGGCGGCGCGGACGGCCGGGACGGCGCTGATCGTCGGCACCGGGGAGCGAGTCGGGAGCGGCGTGGCGAACAGCGCGCTGGCCATCGGCAGCGCCGGCGAGCTGGCCGGCGTCTACCGCAAGACGCACCTCTTCGGAGCGGAACGCGACTGCTACGTGGCGGGCGACGAGCTCGTGACCGTCGAGCTCGCCGGCTGGCTGGTGGGGCTGATGATCTGCTTCGACGTGGAGTTCCCCGAGGTCGCGCGGGCCCTCGCGCTCCGCGGCGCCGAGCTGCTCGTCACGATCTCCGCCAATCCGGTCGAGTTCCGGCGCGACCACGAGGTCTTCGTGCCCGCGCGCGCGCTCGAGAGCGGGCTGCCCCACCTGTACACCGACCGTGTCGGCGCGCAGGGCGGAATCGCATTTGCCGGGGGCTCGATGGCCGTGGACACCGAGGGCCGGGTGATCGCAGGCGCCGGTCCGGTCGAGGAGCGATTGGTCCAGGCGGAAACGGGCGCACCCGGCCGCCGCGACGCCCGAACCCGCTACCTGGACCTGCTGCGCCCCTCCGTCTACCACTGAGCGCGCGCCGCCCGCGTCGTTCACGCGGCGTCTGCTAGCGCGAGGGGTCCAGCAGCAGCTTGCCGCTCGTCTTGCGGCCCTGCATGTCCTCGTGGGCCTGGCGCACGTCGGAGAGGGCGTAGGTGGTGCCCACCTGCGGCACGAGCTCGCCGCGGGCGGTCCGCTCGAAGAGGTCGCGCAGCGGCTCCTCCATCATGTCGCGGCGACCCAGGCAGTGCATCAGCCAG
Source organism: Thermoleophilaceae bacterium (assembly GCA_035705985.1). Taxonomy (GTDB): domain Bacteria; phylum Actinomycetota; class Thermoleophilia; order Solirubrobacterales; family Thermoleophilaceae; genus JACVRW01. The sequence goes on along the minus strand of DASSVP010000256.1, from coordinate 12,442 downwards.
AAGCCGATCACGGCGCGGCTCTTTCGCATGAGGCGGCCGGTCTCGACGGTGTTCTGCTCGCGGCCGGCGATCCCGTAGGCCACGATGCGGCCGAAGGGGGCGAGCGCCTCGGCGCACGCGTCGAACACCCGCCCGCCGGACATCTCGAAGACGGCGTCGACCCGACGTCCCTCGTTCGCCTCGATCAGCGCGCCCTTCAGGTCTTGCTCCGCCGGATCCACGGCCGCGTCGGCCCCCAGCTCCAGCGTCAGCGCGCGCTTCTCCGCGGTGCTGGCCGTCGCGATCACGCGCCCTGCCCCGAACGGCCTTCCGAGCTGCACCGCGAGGTTCCCCACGCCGCCCGCGCCGGACACCACGACGACCGACTCCCCCTCCGCGAGCTTTGCGCTCGTCTTGTACAGATGCCACGCCGTGAGCCCCTGGATCAGCAGCGCGAGCGCCGCGCCGTCCTCCACCCCGTCGGGGATCGGGAACACGGTCGACTCGTGCGCCACCGCAAACTCGGCATACCCGCCCGCCGGGACGAGCGCCACCACGCGCGTGCCGTCAGGCGTCGTGCCGGCCACCTCGCCGCCGAGAACCATCGGCACCTCGTAGCGCGAGAGGTAGGTGTTCTCGCGCTGGTGGGTGTCCGCGAAGTTCATCCCCGCGCGCGACACCTCGATCAGCACCTGCCCGTCCTCCGGCTCGGGCTTCGGCAGGTCCACGACCTGGAGAACCTCGGGCCCGCCGAACTCCTCTATCTGCACGGCTCGCATGGGACGAGGAGCCTATGCCTTCCTCTAGCCTCCCGGACCGCATGTCGGTCACGGTCGTCGGATCGATCGCGTTTGACGCGATAGACACGCCCTTCGGCGGGCGCGAGCGCGCGCTCGGCGGCTCCGCCGTGCACTTCTCGCTGGCCGCGAGCTTCTTCACGGAGGTGCGCCCGGTGGGCCCGGTCGGCGACGACTTCGGCGAGGCGGAGTACGAGGTGCTCCGGCGCCACGGCGTCGTGACGGACGACATCGAGCACGTGGAGGGCGGCCAGACCTTCTTCTGGCGCGGGAAGTACGAGTGGGACCTCAACACGGCGCACACGCTCGACACGCAGCTCAACGTGTTCGGCGACTTCCAGCCGAAGCTCTCGAAGGCCTCGCGCGACTCGGAGCTGCTGTTCCTTGCGAACATCCAGCCCGACCTCCAGCGCGACGTTCGCGCGCAGTGCAACGGCGCTCAGCTCGCCGCGCTCGACTCGATGAACTTCTGGATCGAGAGCACGCGCGACTCGCTGATCGAGACGATCCGCGGCGTGGACATGGTGCTCATGAACGACGCCGAGCTGCGGATGCTCACGGAGGAGCCGAACCTCGTGAAGGCCGCGGCCGCGGTGCGCGGAATGGGCGCGCGCGTCGTGATCGCCAAGCAGGGCGAGTACGGCGCCGCCCTGTTCACGGAGGATGGCTTCTTCGCCCTGCCGGCCTACCCGCTCGAAACCGTCCGGGATCCCACCGGCGCCGGCGACTCGTTCGCCGGCGGCCTGATGGGCTACCTCGACTCCCAGGGCGGCACGCTCGACGACGCCACGCTCCGCCGCGCGATGGCGTACGGCTCGACGCTCGCGTCGTTCTGGGTAGAGGAGTTCGGCTGCGAGCGGGCCGAGCGCCTCACGCGAGACGAAGTCGACGAGCGCTACGAGCAGTTCAAGCGCATCACGGCGATCGAATCCGTCCCGACGACGTAGGGATCGCTTACAAAGAGGTGATGCGCTAGCGGCTACCTAGAGATCTGCTGTGACTACCTAGATCACTGTGCACGCCGATCAGGGGCCGATGTTCAGGGTTCCTCCCGACGCGACACGAGTTGTCTGAGGCCAATCTGGCCGAATGACGACTCGTGCCATACGAATGGCCCCCGCGCTCGCCGCCGTCCTTACCGCGGCGCTCTTGACCACCGTGACTGCGCCGCCCGCATCGGCGGCGCCGATCGCCCGCACCACCACGCTCGTGTCGCTCCCGACCGGGGTGATCGACCCGATGACGAGCAATGGGTCCTTCGCGGGCGCGTCCGACGACGGCAGCCGCGTTCTCTTCATGACAACCGGCAGGCTGACCGCTGACGACGCCGAATCGACCTATCAGGACATCTACCAGCGCTCGGGCAGCACGACCACGCTCGTCTCCGGGGCGACCGAGATCGCCGATCCGGGCAACGGCACCGTCCTCTTCCGCGGGGCGTCGAGCGACGGCAGCCGCGTCTTCTTCATCACGGACCAGCGGCTTGGCTCAGCCGACAACGACCTCGGCTACCAGGACGTCTACGAGCACGCCGCCGGCGCGACAACGCTCGTCTCGCAGCCCACCGGCGTGGCGGACCCGAACTCCGGCGGAGTCACCTTCGCCGGGATCACGAAGGACGGCACGCGAGCCTTCTTCACGACGACCCAGAAGCTGACCGCGGACGACACGGACTCCGGCCGCGTGGACGTCTACGAGCGCTCCGGCGGGACCACGAAGCTGGTCTCGGCGCCGACCGGCGTCGCGGACCCGAACACTGGGGCCGCCGGCTACGGCGGAGTGTCGCGCGACGGGAGCCGGGTCTTCTTCGGGAGCACCGAGAAGCTCACATCCGACGACACCGACACGAACCGGTACGACGTCTACGAGCGCTCGGGCGGCACGACGAAGCTGGTCTCCGTCGGTAGCGGGGCGCCCGACACGACGTCAAGCGTCCAGTTCGTTGGCTCGAACGAGGACGGCAGCCGCGTCTTCTTCAATTCGACGGAAGCGATCGCCCCCGACGACAACGACACGAGCCGGAGCGACGTCTACGAGCGCTCGGGCGGCACGACGAAGCTGCTCTCCGCGCCGACAGGCGTCGCGGACCCTAACAGCGGCCCCGCGGACGGCGTCCACCTCTCGCATGACGGCAGCCGCGTGTTCTTCCAGACCAACCAGAAGCTGACGCCGAACGACACCGACACGAACCGCTACGACCTGTATGAGCGCTCGGGCGGCACCACCACGCTGATTACGACGTCCACCGGGATCGCGGACCCCGACAGCGGTGACGTCCTCGTGGGCACTCCGTACGGGGGCGTGTCACCCGACGGCGGCCGCGTCCTCTTCACGACCACGCAGAAGCTGACGCCGGAGGACACCGACACGAACCGCTACGACGTGTACGCGCGCTCGGGCGGAACGACCACGCTCCTGTCGGCCCCGACCGGGGTCGCGGACCCGAATACGGCGGAGGCCGAGCTTCAGGGCATGTCCGTCGACGGCAGCCGCGCCTTCTTCACGACGATGCAGAAGCTGAGCCCGGCCGACGCCGATGCGAACCGCGTCGACGTCTACGAGCGCTCCGACGGAACGACGACCCTTCTCTCTGGCGCCGCCGGCCTCGCGGACCCGGACACGGACGCCGCCTACTACGGCGGCGCGACGGCGGATGGCAGCGACGTCTACTTCATCACCACCGAGAAGCTCACCGCGGACGACGCCGATGCCGGTGTCGACATCTACGCGGCCGACGGAGCCGCGATCCCGGGCCCGGGCGGACAGACGCCGGATCCAGGCTCCGGCCAGGTCCCTGTCCCGGCGCCCGGCACAGGCGACACGACCCCGCCCGCACTGACCGGGTACGCGCTCTCGCCGAACGTCTTCCGGGCGGCGGCGGGAGGGGCCAGCGTCGCGCAGCGGCGGCCGCTGGGCACACGCGTCACGTACAGGCTCTCGGAGCGTGCGACGGTGACCTTCCGCGTCGAGCGCGCGGCGAAGGGCCGCCGCTGGGTCACCATGCGCGGCCGCTTCAGCCACGCCGGCAAGGCCGGGCCGAACCGCTTCAGGTTCCGGGGCAGCCTGCGCGGCCGCCGCCTGCGGCCCGGCCTCTACCGGCTCCGCGCACGTGCGGTCGACGCCGCAGGCAACGCCTCGCCGATCGCACGGAAGCCCTTCCGCGTGGTGCGCCGCTAGGCGTCAGCGCGGCAGCCTGAGCGTCCGGCTCTGCGACAGCGGCGTGGCCCAATCCGGGCCGACCAGGACGGCCCGTGCCGGTGCGCCCCGCCGGCCGCGAACGGTGAAGGTCGCCCGCGAGCGCCCGTCGAGGCGGGCGCGCGCCACCGGCCACCAGCCGAAGCGCTCGCGCAGCTTGAGCTGGAGCACCACGCGGGCGCCCGGCGCGGATGGGCTCGCCGCCACGCTCACGAGCGAGCGGCTCCCACGACGGCTTGCGCTCGCGGACAGCTCGGGCGCGTCGCTGACCTCCACGCGGAGCTTCTGGCTCGCTCCCGCCGGCGACACGGCGCGGTAGATCGCGGTCTCCGACGCGACGACGCTCGCGTGGACCGTCCCGGGCTCCTCGTGGCCCTCGTGCGCTCCGCCTGCCGCGGGGCCCGCCACGGCGATCTGCGCGAACCCCGCGCCATAGTCGGCCTCGATGGCCACCTCGCCGCCGCCCTCGGGCGCCCGGACGTGCAGGGCGATGGCCGTGCCGCGCCGGACGCGCCGGGAGGGTCCGTCGAGGAGCAGCGGGTAGACGCCTATCTCGCCCTGCATGCCGTCGTGGATCGTGCAGACGTAGGCGTACCTGCCCGCCACGCTGAACACGTGGTTCGCTCCGCCGCGCGGCGCGACCCGGCCGGAGTTGAAGCCCTCCGTCTCGAACTTGACGTTGTGCGTCCTCGCGCTGTTGTTGCGCCACACGACGTTGTCGCCGACCAGCACGTCCAGGTTCGCCGGCGCGAAGGCGCTGCTCGTCATCGAGACGAGGACCGATGCCGCCGCGGCCGCGATCATCGCGACACCTTGTAGATCCCGATCATTCCCCGCTCCATGTGCTGCTCCACGTGGCAGTGGTAGAGCCAGGTGCCGGGGGCGTCCTCGCGCCAGGTCACGCGGAAGCTCTCCGCGGGCCCGAGGGTCCGCGTGTCCTCCGGCACGCCGGCGGCGGTGCGCCACCTGTGCCCGTGCACGTGGAAGGTGTGATGCTCGCTGCCGATGGCGAGCACGTCCCACTGGATGCGCTCGCCCACCTTGGCGCGGAGGACCGGCGTGTTGCCCACGAACGCGCGGCCGTTGATGGTCTGGAAGTCCTTCATCGGGGCGAACACCGACACGAACTCGCGGTCCGGTCGCCGCTCGCGGCGCCCTCGGATCGAGAGCGCGCCCCAGAGGCCGCCCTCGAGCGACTCGTGCATGGACGGCGAGTGGTCGTGGTAGGGCCACACGCCTGCCGACCCGGGCCCCGCCGTGAGCCTGTAGGTCCAGGTCTGGCCGGGGCGGACGTTGCCGCCGCGCACGTCGAAGCCGGGGAGGAAGACGCCGTCGGAGCCGGGCCGGTAGGCCACCCCGTGGAAGTGCATGGAGTGCGGGTTGCGGAGCGTCGTGTCCATGTTCTTGAAGTGGATGCGGAGGCGGTCGCCCACGCGTGCGTGGATCAGCGGCCCGGGGACCAGGTCATGGTCGACGCTCGTGCGCGGCGCGTTCCGGAGCGGCCGCTTCCAGTCGCGCGTGTAGCGCCGGTAGACGACCGTCGGGAATACGGTCTGCGCCGGCTCGAAGGTCGTGCCCATGATCCCGTCGCGACCGTTCGGGACGATGTTCCAGGTCGTCGGCACGGCCGCCACCCAGACATGCCGAACCGCGGCCTCCGCCGGAGCGGCGGAGGCCACGGTCAGCAGCACCACGAGGCCGGCTAGCCGGCGACGTTTACCTTGCCCAGCATCCATGGGTGGATGGCGCACAGGTAGTACTTGTCGCTCGAGCCGGTGATCCTCACCTTCGTCCGGCCGCCCGGCGGGATGAGCACCGAGTCGCCCGGCCGGTTGAACCCTGCCGCGCCGACGTTCACGAGCGGCGTGGTCGGCTCCTGCTCCTCGCCGGTGTCCGGGTTGACCGCACCGTGCGCGAGGGCGAGGTCGTCGCACGGGCCCCTGCTGAAGCAGGCTTCCATCTGCCGCATGTTGCGCGGGAGCTGGCTGCGCTTCACGAGCGAGAACGTATGAGGCGCCTTCGTCTCGTCGACGAGCGTCAGGGTCCCGCCCCTTCGGATCGTGACGGCGTCACGGTTGAAGTGCATCCCGTCCTTGACGTAGCGGTTCGCCTTGAAGCTCGGCTTGCCGACAGCCTTGAGCGTCGTGTTCCGCGGCGCCGTCTGCGCGAACGCCGGCACCGCCACGGCGGCGGCGATCATCACAGCAAGCGCAGGCAGGGCCAGACGCTTGAACTTGCGTCGTGTCATTTGTTCCTTTCTGGCCGCCCATCGTGGCGGCGTAGAGGGCTGGACCAAACTAGGTGCGGTCTGTCCCCTGGTCAAGCATTTCTTTCCTATCTGGGGGATCAGCGCTGCTCGTTCCTGGACCGTATGACGGGCGGCGGCCGGGCGAATCGGCCTCGCGGCCGAACTTGCCGTCATCCCTGAGGATGATCCGGGTACGATGACCGGGTGAGTGGGAGTGCCTGGGGCATCGTCTGGCTGGCCGTAGCGCTGAAGCTCCCGGTCGTCGCGCTGCTCTACCTCGTCTGGTGGGCCATCAAGGATCCGCCCGCCGTCGAGGCCGAGCAGGACGGAGGGGGCTCGCCCGACCGCGATCCGCGGCCGCACCCGCGCGGACGGCCGCCCCACCCGCCGCGTCGCGGCCCGCACGGCGCTCCTGAGCCCGTCGCGCCGGCACGCGTCCGTGTCGCCGAGCGCCGCACGCCGCGCCGCACCCTTCGGTAGCTTTCAGCGCCGTGGAGGGCTTCTACTTCGCAGGTGGCGCTCTCGCCGTCTGGGCGCTGATCGTGTCGTTCCTCGGCATCGTTCGCGAGGACTTCCCGGCCACGAGGAACGCGGCTCGGCTGGTGGGCGCGATCTCGATCCTGCTCGTGGTGGCCGCAATCGGCAGCGCGATCTATCTCTCCGCCACCGAGGAGCACGACGCCGGCGGCGAGGAGCGCGCGTCGCTCCACGTCGGGGGCTGAGGTGGCCCCGATCGACGACGGACACGCGGTGCACTACACCGCCTTGGAACGCGGTGTTCCGGTGATCAGCTCCGGCGGCGAGGACGTCGGCAAGGTCGTCGAGGTGCTCGACAACTACCGCGAGCACATCTTCGACGGGCTGGTCATCGAGACGACCGCCGGCGAGCGCAAGTTCGTGGACGCGCCCGAGGTGGGGCGCACCGCCGAGCGCGCCGTCACGCTCACGATCACGGCCGCCGAGGTGGCCCAGCTCGGGCCACCGCCGTCGCGCAGGCGCACCCGCGGAGGCCTGTTCGGCACAATTCTTGGGAAAAGAGGGAGAGAGTGATGGCGGAAGAGCAGACAGAGCGCGACGACGGCGGCGGGGTAGCCACGGCGAACGAGACGCTGAGCATCACGGACAACCGCACGGGCGAGAGCTATGAGGTCCCGATCGAGGACGGGACCGTCAAGGCGATGGACTTCCGCCAGGTCAAGGTCGACGACGACGACTTCGGCCTGATGACGTACGACCCGGCGTTCACGAACACCGCCTCGGTGCGCAGCGGGGTCTGTTACATCGACGGCGAGGCCGGCGTGCTCGAGTACCGCGGCTACACGATCGAGGAGCTGTGCGAGCGCTCGTCCTACCTCGAGGTGGCCTACCTCCTCATCTACGGCGAGCTCCCCACCCAGGAGCAGCTCGACGAGTGGATCTTCGAGATCACCCACCACACCTTCGTCCACGAGAACATCAAGAAGTTCGTCGAGGGCTTCCGCTACGACGCCCACCCGATGGGGATGCTGCTCGCGACCGTCGGCGCGCTCTCGACCTTCTACCCCGACGCAAAGAAGATCGACGACGAGCTCGAGCGGCACATGGCGGCCGTCCGGCTGATCGCCAAGATGCCGACGCTCGCCGCGTTCGCGTACCGCCACAACCTCGGGCTGCCGTACGTCTATCCGGACAACGACCTGTCGTACCCCGGCAACTTCCTCTCGATGATGTTCAAGATGACCGAGGTGCAGTACGAGCCGGACCCGCGGCTCGAGCGCGCCCTGGACGTCCTCTGGATCCTGCACGCCGACCACGAGCAGAACTGCTCGACCAACGCGGTGCGCGGCGTCGGCTCGTCGGAGGTGGACCCGTACTCGGCCGTCGCGGCCGGCGTGGCCGCGCTCTACGGGCCGCTCCACGGCGGCGCCAACGAGGCGGTGCTGCGAATGCTCGACCACATCGGCACCGCGGACAACATCCCGGACTTCCTCGAGAAGGTGAAGTCCAAGGACGAGAAGCTGATGGGCTTCGGCCACCGGGTCTACAAGAACTACGACCCGCGCGCGCGGATCATCAAGGAGCACGTGGACAACGTGTTCGAGGTGACCGGCAAGAACCCGAAGCTCGACATCGCCGTCGAGCTCGAGAAGCGCGCTCTCGACGACGACTACTTCGTGGAGCGCAAGCTCTACCCGAACGTCGACTTCTACTCCGGCCTGATCTACGAGGCGCTGAACCTGCCGCCCGACATGTTCACCGTGATGTTCGCGATCCCGCGGACATCAGGCTGGATGGCGCAGTGGCTCGAGATGGTCACGGACGAGGAGACCAAGATCGCCCGGCCGCGCCAGATCTACACGGGCGCGCGCGCGCAGGGCTACGTGCCGATCGAGGAGCGCGAGAAGAAGACGGAACCGCCCTCCGGCCGCGGCGCGACGTCGATGATCGACCCGGCGGGCAAGCGCTAGATCCGGAACACGGGCACGAGTCGCTTCTCGTGCTCGGCCTCGATCTCGGCCACGACCTCCACGTGCTCCTCGATCCCGGAGCCGCGCAGCTTCGTGGCGAGCAGCTCGTCGATCTGGAAGAGGCCTGACGAGTTGTTCATCGCGATCCGCACCTCGACCGCCCGCTCGTTCCCAGGCTCGATCGTGACGTCGTCGATCGCGGCGGCGGATACCGAGTGGATGTTCGGCCGGCGCGTCTCGAAGGGGATGCGCGAGCGGCCGCTCGCCATGTCGAGCGCGTCGGCCACGCGCACGATCCCGGCCTCGATCGTCATCGGGTCGCCGGCGCGGCGGTGGCCGATCACCGCGTGCAGCGCCTCGGAGAGCACCACCGTGAGCTCGGGCTCCTTGTAGCAGCCCTCGAGCAGCAGCGGCAGCCGGTCCGACGCGAGGAAGAGGCTGTACTGCTCGTGGTCCGTGCGGTGGATCGACATGCCCGTGTCGTGAAACAGGCAGGCCGCCGCGATCACCACCTCGGCGTCGCGCGCGTTCATCTCGTGCTGGGTGACCATTGCCGGCTCCACGCCGCCGCGGTTCAGCAGCCGGAACAGCCGCAGCGCGATGTTCACCACGATCTGGATGTGCACCCAGGAGTGGTCCGACATGTCGCGGCGGTCCGCGTTCACCTGCTGCATGTACCACCACGCGTGCAGGCGGCGGTCGGCGTTCGCGGCCTCGAACAGGGCCTCGAGCTTGCGGTTCCCGCGCGTAGGCGCGCGAATTTCCGTCAGCGGCACGTCCACGGGGGGTACCCTTCCACACGGTGGACTCCGAACCCCTCGTCGACGGTCACGGCCGGCTCATCTCCGACCTGCGCGTATCGGTCACCGACCGCTGCAACTTCCGCTGCCAGTACTGCATGCCCGCCGACGGGCTGCCGTGGCTCGACCGCGACGAGGTGCTGCGCTTCGAGGAGATCGAACGGGTGGTGGCCGTGCTCGCACGCATGGGCGTCACCGATGTCCGGCTCACGGGCGGCGAGCCGCTCGTGCGCCGCGACTTCCCGCGGCTGGTGTCGATGCTGTCGCGCGTCGACGGAGTCGAGGACCTCTCGCTCACCACGAACGGCTACCTGCTCGAGCGCGACGCCACCGCGCTGGTCGACGCGGGCATCACGCGCGTGAACGTGTCGATCGACTCGCTCCAGCGCGACCGCTTCTTCCAGCTCACGCGCCGCGACTCGCTGCCGCAGGTGCTGCGGGGGCTGGAGGCGATCGGGGCGTTCCCAGAGGTCAGCCCGATCAAGGTGAACGCGGTCGCGCTGCGCGGCTTCACCGAGGAGGAGGCGCTGCCGTTCGCGGAGTTCGCGCGCTCCACGAGCTACCAGGTGCGCTTCATCGAGTTCATGCCGCTCGACGGCGACCACGCCTGGTCGAGCGATCAGGTCCTGCCGGGCGACGAGCTCCGCGCGATCATCGACCGCGTGCACCCGCTCGAGGAGCTGGCGCGCGAGCCGCACGCCACCGCGCGGGTGTTCCGCTTTGCCGACGGCCAGGGCGAGATCGGCTTCATCAACCCGGTCTCGGAGCCGTTCTGCTCGGACTGCAACCGCATCCGCCTGACCGCGGACGGGAAGCTCCGGACCTGCCTGTTCTCGATCAACGAGACCGACCTCCGCGCGCCCCTCCGGGACGGAGCGGGCGACGCCGAGCTCGAGCAGATCGTGCGCGATGCGGTATGGCGCAAGGAGCTGAAGCACCGCGTCGGCGAGCCGGGCTTCCGCCAGCCGCCGCGCACGATGTCGGCGATCGGTGGCTGACGGCTACACCCTGACCGTCCGCGCCGGGGCGAAGGTCCGCAGGGAGCAGCACCCCGATCTCGACCGCGCGCTCGCCGCGCTCGAACGGGAAGGCCACGAGCTGGAAGGGAGCGCCGACGGCCGCGCGCAGGGCGGCACGCTGATCCGGCGGCTCGAGCCCGTGCAGATCGTCGTCGCGCGGCTGGAGCTGTCCGGACCCAGACGCGTGCGCGCCGGCGTCGACGTGCGCGGCGACGGCTCGAGCGAGGCCTTCACCGGCCGCTTCCGGCGCCAGGTCGTCGAGCAGCGCGGCGGCGAGACTCCCTACGACGCGCTCCGCCGCGAGCTCGGCGCATGAACCGCTGGCGCGTGCCGCTGCCGGAGGGCGCCGAGCCCCCGCTGCGGGTCTTCGTCAACGGTGTTCCTCAACACCCCGGCACCGATTACGACCTGGTGGGAAACGAGCTCCTCTTCGATCGCCCGCTGGAGAAGGAGCGCCTCAGCCGGGCGAAGTGGAGCGCGATCTTCTTCGGCCTATGGGGCTACTACGGCAAGAACGACTCGGTGGACGTGCACTACCGGGTGGGAGGACGCGACGCGGTCGCCACGGGGCTGGACATCATCCCGCCGGACGAGCAGTAGGCGAGGCAAACCCTCAACCACCCTTCGAAAAGGGTCAGAGCCAACCTTGACACGGTCATGTTAAGGTTCGTTCCATGCGCATCGCTGACCTGCTGGAGCGCCAGCGGCCCGTCTTCTCCTTCGAGTTCTTCCCGCCGAAGACGGACGAGGGGCAGGCCACGCTGCGGGGCACGCTCGAGGTCCTGAAGGACGACGCGCCGGACTACGTCTCGGTCACCTACGGCGCGGGCGGCACCACGCGCAACCGCACCGTCGAGATCACCAAGACGATCAAGCGCGACTTCGGCATCGAGGCCATGGCGCATCTCTCCTGTGTCGGGGAGCCGCGCGAGCGGCTCGTGGAGATCCTCGACGAGATCGCGGCGGCCGGCATCCAGAACGTGCTCGCCCTCCGCGGAGACCCGCCGCGCGGGGAGAAACAGTGGCAGCCACACCCGGGCGGTCTGTCGTACTCCGTCGAGCTGATCCGGCTGATCAAGGAGCGCTTCGACTTCTGCGTGGGCGCCGCCGGGTTCCCCGAGGTGCACCTCGACGCACCGGACCGTGCGAGCGATCTCAGTTACGCGAAGGAGAAGGTCGACGCCGGCGCCGAGTTCCTCATCACGCAGCTCTTCTTCGACAACGAGACGTACTTCGACTACGTCGAGGCGGCACGCGACGTCGGCATCGACGTCCCGATCATCCCGGGGATCATGCCGATCACGAACTACGGCCAGATCCACCGCTTCACGGACATGTGCGGCGCCACGATCCCCGCCGACCTCGAGCGGCAGTTGAACGGGCGCGCCGACGACCCGGAAGCGGTTGCAGAGCTCGGGGTCGCTTACGCGACCCTCCAGTGCTCCGATCTCCTGGCGCGGGGCGCGCCCGGGGTGCACTTCTACACGCTCAACCGCTCGCCGGCAACGCGGGCGATCCTCGCCGCGCTGCGCGCCGCCCATCCCTGGACGCGCGCGAAGGCCGCGGTGTAGTGCGGCAGCAGCGGGCGGTGCCCGCTGCGCAGCGACGGCTCTAGGTCAGCTTCGGGGCGCCCGGGCGGAGCTTCGACGCGCCCTCGGGCTTCATCCCGTCAAGGATGATCCGCAGGTAGCGCTTCCAGAGGTCGTCGCGCAGGTCCGGAAGCGGCGCGCTCATGGCGTGGGCGGCGCTGCCCACGAGGAAGCTGAGATCGGACGCGGAGATGTCGTTGCGCACCGCGCCGGCCTGCTGCGCGCGCTTCAGAAGCCGCCCCATCGCCTCGAGCGAGCGCGCGCGCAGCTCCGCGAGCCGCGGGTCGGTCAGGCAGCGGTCGTCCGCGGCCTCGAAGAAGCCGCGGTCACGGGCGAAGCTCTTGATCACGTCGTGCATCAGGCGCTCG
>DASSVP010000255.1:0-5980 GCA_035705985.1 Thermoleophilaceae bacterium | reverse complement strand
GGCCGACGAGCGGGCCGCCGCGAGCGCGCGGGTGCAGAACGAGTTCCTGCGGCTCCAGCGCGGCGACGCGGCCGGGACGGCCGAGGCGGTCGCCGTCGTGGAGGAGACCCTGCCGGTCTTCGCGGGCGCCGGCGACGAGCGCGGGCTCTGCGACGCGCTCCGGCTCCGCGCGTGGAGCCATTGGATCGAGGGCAGGACCGCCGAGGCCGCGGCGGCCTGGGAGGAGGCGGCCGCGCACGCGCGCGAGGCCGGCGCGGAGCACGAGCGCGTCGAGGTGCTCGGCTGGATCGCCTCGTCGCTTCTGTTCGGCCCCACCGAAGCGACCGAGGCGATCGCCCGCTGCGAGGGGATTCGGGCGGACATCGAGTCCAACCCCGTGGCGGTCGCCGAGCTGCTCCAGCCGCTGGCCGGCCTGTACGCCCTGCGCGGTGAGTTCGGCACGGCGCGGGAGCTGCTGGCGACCAGCGACGCAGCCTTCAGGGACCTGGGACTCACGCTGAACTCCGCCGTCTCGCACCACGCCGCGACGGTCGAGCTCCTTGCCGGCGACGCGGCGGCCGCAGAGCAGACCCTGAGGCGCGGCTACGCCGCGCTCGAGACGATGGGCGACACGGCGCTCCTGTCAACGACCGCGGCGTTCCTCGGGCAGTCGCTCCTCGCGCAGGGGCGCGGCGAGGAAGCCGAGGCTCTCGCGGGCGAGAGCGCGCGGCTGGCGGCCGCGGACGATCTCGTCACCCAGGTGCTGTGGCGCGGCGTGCGCGCCCGCGCACTCGCCGAGCGCGGCGGCGCCGACGAGGCCGAGGAGCTCGCACGCGAGGCCGTGTCGCTGTCGCAGAAGACCGACCTGATCAACAACACGGCCGACGCTCTCGCGGACCTCGGCATCGTCGTTCGCGCGCGGCGCGGACCCGCCGAGGCGCGGACTGCGTTCGAGGAGGCCGCCGCCCTGTACGCGCGCAAGGGGAACGTGGTCGGCGCGGCTCGCGTTCAGGCCGAGCTTGCCTCGGGACCCGCGCTCTGAGACGATCGGCTGGAGATGCTCTCCAAGTTCAACCCCACGCTGCACCTCCTGGCCGGCAAGCCGTCGGACCCGGACGACACGCTCAGCGTGTGCGCGATGGGGCCGGTGAGCGAGGATGACCTGATCGAGTGGATGCGGGTCTGGGTCTGGCAGCAGGACGGCGACGTCCGCGCCGCGTCGACCGGCCTCAGCGGCCAGCACCTGGGCGGTCACGCGGAGAGCCCCAAGGAGCGCCTGCCGTTCGAGCCCGGCTCGACCTGGATGATCCAGACGAAACTCGAGCCCGGCTCGGCTCAGTTCGTCGTCGGCAGAGCGGCGATGGCGATGGCGATGGCCCTCGTGTCGCATCCGAAGGACAACACGTCAGAGGTCCAGCAGTGGAGCCAGGGCGTGCTGGTCGAGGGAGTGCCGGGCGGAGGCCACCCTCACCATCACGACGGCGACGACGACGGCGACGGCCACGAGCACTAGGCGCTGGGCGCCGGCGCCCGCTCCGCGGCGCCCGCGAGCCTGCGCTCCACGTACTCGACGAGCTTGCGGGCCGACTCCTCGGGCGTCTCCGACTCGGTCTCGAGCGTGAGCTCCGGCGCCTGCGGCTCCTCGTACGGATCCGATACGCCGGTGAACGCCTGGATCTGACCGGCGCGGGCGCGCTCGTACAGGCCCTTCACGTCACGGCGCTCGCACTCCTCCACCGAGGCGCGCACGTGCACCTCCACGAAGCGCTCGCCCATCCGCGCGCGGGCCTCGTCCCGGGTAGCGCGATAGGGAGACACGGCGGCTACGAACGTGATGACGCTGTTGCGCGAGAGGAGGTCCGCCACCCAGGCGATCCGGCGCACGTTCACGTCGCGGTCCTCGCGCGAGAAGCCGAGGCCGGCGCACAGGTTCTGGCGCACGTCGTCCCCGTCGAGCACCTCCACGTGGTGACCGAGGTCGCGCAGCCGGCCGGCGGCGAGCCGGCCGACCGTCGACTTGCCTGATCCCGACAGGCCGGTGAGCCAGAAGCACAGCCCCGAGCCGCTCCGGGCGGGAGCCGCGAGCGTGCCGTGCGCGATCGGCCCGAGGTTGGGCCTGCAGCCGTGCACGTCGAAGTCCCTGAACTTGGAGAAGAGACGGTGCTCGGGCCCGTGGTAGTCGGAGGAGCCGGTGCTGAGGAGCCCCAGCTCCGCCGTCAACCCGGCAAGCAGCCGGGTCTGCTCTGGGGTATGGGACGGATAGAAGACCTCGACCCCATCCAGGCCCGCGTCCCGATAGCGCGCTATCGCATCGCGCACTTCGTCGCTGTCGTGAATGTCCCAGAACGGATGCGCCCACACGGCCACTCCGGCCGCGTCGTGGATCCACTGAATGGCTTCGGCGACGGTCGGGTGCGTTCTGCCGACGTAACCAGGCTTGCCCTGAATGAGATACGCCGGAATGAAGGACGAGACGTCTGTGTGGCCCTCAGAGGACAGACGGTCTGAATTCGCCGGATGCGCCAGCACGGCCGCCGCGAGATGCGGCCTTCCCACCGGCTTGCCCTTCGCCTTGCGCGCCTCGATCGGGGCAGGGTCGATCTCGAAGCCGAGCCGGCGGAGCCGCTCGGCCATCGCGTCGGCTCGGCGCTCGCGGTCCGCGCGCGCGTCGAGCAGGCGCTCGCCGAGCAGCGAGCTGCGGTGGTCGATCCCGTAGCCGAGGACGTGCAGATCCTCGTACTCTCCGTCGACGGCCGAGATCTCCGTGGCGGGCACGACGCGCACGCCGTGGACCGCGCCGGCGGCGAGTGCCTCGTCCACGCCGTCGACCGTGTCGTGATCCGACAGCGCGAGCAGCTCCACGCCCGCCCGGGCGGCGTTCTCGACCACCTGAGCGGCCGGCAGATCGCCGTCCGAATGGAGCGAATGCGACTGAAGATCGAAGGCAGGGGCGCTCACGGCGAGCCACACATTAGAGGGTGACCCGCCGCGTAAACGGAGCTGTTACGGCGTCGCGGCCGTCCTGCGTGGCCGGTCGTCACGTCCCGCGACGAGCCTCCAAATCCCCAGCAGGATCATCGTGCCGATGATCGCGCCGACCAGGCCACCGAGGTCGAACGCCTCGTTGTCGCCGATGCCAAGCAGCTCCGTGAACAGGAAAAAGCCCACGAGGGCGCCCGCGAGACCAAGCAGGATCGTTACGAAGAACCCGCCCGGATCGTGGCCCGGCATGAGCGCCTTGGCTATGAATCCGGCCAGCAGGCCGAGAATGATTGCTCCGATCATGAGCCGCCGGTACCCACTTATTCCACGGGTATTCCATGCCGCATGGTGTTTTCGCTCACCACGCGCGGCTCCACGAACTGCAGGAGATAGTCCGGCCCGCCGGCCTTCGACCCGATCCCGGAGCGTCGGTTGCCGCCGAACGGCTGCCGGCCGACCATCGCGCCCGTGATGCCGCGGTTCACGTAGAGGTTGCCCACGGGCAGGCGCGCGGCCACCCGCTCGACCGTGCCAGGGCTGCGCGAGAAGAGCCCGCCGGTGAGCGCGAACGGCAGGGCCTCGACGATGTCGCACGCCTCGTCCACGTCCGTCACGCGGCCCACCGCGAGGAGCGGGCCGAAGATCTCGTCGCTCACGATCGGCGAGTCGTCGGGCAGGTCGGCCACGAGCGTGGGCGGGGCGAACCAGCCCTCGTCCGGAACCGACTCCACCCGGGCGATCGGCTCCGCCATCGCGGCGTAGTGCCGCACTCGCTCCTGCGCCTCGCGCTCGATCACCGGCGGGACCTCGGTGGCGAAGCGCTCGGCCTGGCCGACCTCGAGCACGCGCACGGCCCCGGCGAGGCGCTCGAGCAGGGTGTCCGCGGCGGCCTCGTGCACGAGCACGCGCGCGGCGGCGGAGCACTTCTGCCCGGCGTACCCGAACGCCGAGTAGACGACCTCCGGCACGACCTCGTCGAGGTCGGCGTCCGCGTCCACGATCACGCAGTTCTTGCCGCCCATCTCGGAGACCACGCGCTTCACGTGGTGCTGGCCGTCGGGAGTCTCGGCGGACGCGCGCAGGATCTCGAGTCCCACCGCGCTCGACCCGGTGAACGCGATCGTGTGCACGCCCGGGTTGCGCACGAGAGCGGCGCCCACCTCGCCGTAGCCGGGCAGGAGCGACAGCGCCTCGCGCGGCACGCCCGCATCGTGGAGCGCGTCGACGAGGGCCCCGGCGCTCGCCGGCGCCTGCTCCGCCGGCTTCAGCACCGCGGCGTTGCCTGCCGCCAGTGCGGCGGCCGTCATGCCGCACGGGATCGCGAGCGGAAAGTTCCAGGGCGCGATGACTGCGGCCACGCCGCGCGGCGCGTAGCGCATCGTGTTGCGCTCGCCGGGCACCTGCACCAGCTCCCTGCCCTCGTCGAGCACCAGCGCCTCGCGCGCGTAGTACTCGAGGAAGTCGATCGCCTCGCACACGTCCCCGTCGGCCTCCGGCCACGGCTTCGCGCACTCGCGCACCTGAAGGGCCGCCAGCTCGAGCCGCCGCTCGCGGAGGATCGCGGCAGCCGCACGAAGCACCTCGGCGCGGTCGGCAGCGGACCGCTCGCTCCACTCGTGAAAGCCGCGCCCGGCCGCCTCGACCGCGGCCGCGGCGTCCTGCTCCGAGCTCCTTCCCGCCCAGGCGACGATGCGCTCGGGGTTGCCCGGATCCGTCGAGCTGAACGTCTCGTCGGCTAGATCGTCGCCACCGATCGACACGGGAACGTGAACGGGAAGTCTCGAATCGAGCTCCCGGAGGGCCTCGAGCAGGGATTCGCGGACGGGAGCCCGCCGCAGCTCGAGGATCGGCTCGTTGCGGAAGGCCGGCGAGGAGGGGGCGGTCACGGCGCGGCCAGCAGCTCCTCGAGCGGCGTCCCGCGCTGCTGCTCGCCGAGGAACGACTCGTTCGAGGTGTTCTCGAGCAGGCGCCGCACCAGGTAGGCCATCCCGGCGACCAGGTCGCCCACCGGGCAGTAGATCCGCACGCGGTGGCCGAGGTCCGCGAGCGCGGCGGCCAGGTCGTCGCCGAGCCCGCGCAGCACCTGGAACTCCAGGTCGCGGTCCTCGCGGCCGAGTTCGCGGGCGGCCGCTACCGCGTGCGCCACCGAGCGGAGGTTGTGCGACGCGATGGCGGGCCTGAGCGACGGCCAGGCCTCGAGCAGGCGCACGGTGAGCCGCTCGAAGTTGCGGTCGGAGTCGCGCTTCTCCTCGAACACCGGCGGCGTCCACCCGTGCTGGCGCGCGTCCACCACCTCGTGGTCCCAGTAGGCGCCCTTCACGAGCCGGACCACCAACGGCTGGGAGCGCTCGCTTCCGCGAGCCCACTCGATCACCTGCTCGAGGTGGTCGGGAGACTCGCGCAGGTACGCCTGCATCACGATCCCCACGGACGGCCCGTCGCGGAGCTCCTCGTCGTCGAGCAGCTCGAACACGAGCCCGAGCGTGGCCTCCACGGTGTCCACGGACTCCATGTCGATGTGGAGGTGCGCGCCGAGCTCCCTCGCCCGCTCCAGGAGCGGGCGCATCCTGCGCGCCGCGTCCTCGCGCCCGACCTCCGGCGCCTCAGGGCGCAGCAGCGGCGTGAGCGCGGACACCTTCACGGACAGGTTCACGCGCGGCAGCGGGCCGAGCGAGTCGGCCTCCAGCACGGGCTGCTCCGGCCACGACGGCGCCGCCTCGCCGAGCGTCTCGAGCGCATCCATGCAGCGCGCGGCGTAGCGGTCGGCCTCGGGCTGCGTCACCGTCGCCTCGCCGAGCAGGTCGAGCGACACCGCCGCGCCGTTGTCCCACAGGTGGCGGATCGTCTTGAGGGCCGCGCGCGGCGATTCGCCGACGATGAAGCGGTGGGCCATGTGGCGCACCCCCGCGGCCGCGGCCGCGCCGAGCGCCGTGCGCCCCGGCTTCGTGCCCGACATCCGCATGGCGGCCTCGATCGGCGGCGGCCGCTCGTCGACCTCCTCGAGATAGCCGGTGAGGTG
>DASSVP010000254.1:0-9293 GCA_035705985.1 Thermoleophilaceae bacterium | reverse complement strand
GCGCGTCGCGGCGAAAGTGGCGGTGCGGCCGTCGAGCCGCCCGAACAGGAGCTCCACGACCTTGCGCGCCACCTGCGTGGAGACGAAGCGCTCGGTGGTCGAGTGGAAGGTGCCCACGTTGAGCGCCCGCGAGTGCCGCAGCGCGGCCGACGCCGCGCTCGGCGCGAACGGCTCGTGGACGTGCAGGAAGTCGAGCTCGGCGCGATCGAGGAACTCCTCCATGGTGCGCGACACGTCGAGCGGCAGCGACACCGATCCGCCGCGGCGGAACGGGAGCGACTGACCCACGGCGAGCATCGAGGCGCAGCCGGGCTCGGCCCAGAGCGCCTCCGGATCGCTCTTGAGCGCACGGACCTTCGCCCGCCCCTCCCGGATCAGCTCACGCGAGTCCGACGGAGCGACGACCACGACACGGTGGCCGCGCGCGCACAGCTCGTCCGAGAGCCGCTCCACGAAGCGGTTGACCTCGTGGTGCTGCTCCCAGGGCCAGGGTGTTACTTGGGCTATGGAGAACGGCACGATTCACGAACTACAGCATTGAAGGGAGGCAAGGATCCTGGATAAGGCTTGCAGAGCAAGCCCTAGGCAGGACGCTTGACGCCCCTCAGTGCCGTAGTCCGGCCGCTAAGCGGTGTCGATGGTCGCTTCGACCTGCGCGACGTTCTGGCCCGGCAGCTTCGGCGCGCCGCCGTGCTCGGCGATGAAGTCCTCGGCCATCTGGCGCGCGACCGGGTCCGGGTGCTGCTCGGGCGGAGACTTCATCAGGTACGCCGAGGCGCCCACGATCGGGCCGCCGAGGCCGTGGTTCAGCGCCAGCTTGCAGCAGCGGACCGCGTCGATCACGATGCCGGCCGAGTTCGGCGAGTCCCACACCTCGAGCTTCGCCTCGATCGTCAGCGGCACGTCGCCGAAGGACTCGCCCTCGAGCCGGATGTGCGCCCACTTGCGGTCGGTGAGCCACGGCACGTAGTCGGACGGGCCGATGTAGACGTCGTCGGCCGGCAGCTCGTGGCCCATGATCGAGGTCACGGCGTTCGTCTTGGAGATCTTCTTCGACTCCAGCCGCTCGCGCTCGAGCATGTTGTAGAAGTCCATGTTGCCGCCCACGTTGAGCTGCGACGTCCGCTTCATCTCGACGCCGCGCTCGTGGAAGAGCCGGGCGAGCATGCGGTGCACGATCGTCGCGCCCACCTGCGACTTGATGTCGTCGCCGATGATCGGGAGCTTGTGCTCCTCGAAGCGCCGTGCCCAGTAGTTCTCCTTCGCGATGAACACCGGTATGCAGTTCACGAAGCCGCAGCCGGCCTCGAGGATCTGCTCCACGTACCACTTGGTCGCCTGCTCGGAGCCGACCGGGAGGTAGGAGACGACCACGTCGGTCTTCGTCTCCTTGAGGATCTTCACGATGTCGTCGGTCTCGCCCGGCGCCTTCGTGATCTTCTCCTTGAGGTACTTGCCGAGCCCGTCGTGGGTCATGCCGCGGTGGACCGGCACGCCGAGGTGCGGGACGTCGGCGAACTTGATCGTGTTGTTCTGGCCCGACCAGATCGCCTCGGAGAGGTCCTTGCCGACCTTGTCCGCGTCGATGTCGAACGCGGCGCTGAACTCGATGTCGGAGATGTGGTAACCGCCGAGGTCCACGTGCATGAGGCCCGGGACGGACTCCTGCGCATCGGCGTCCTTGTAGAACTCGATGCCCTGGACGAGCGAGGACGCGCAGTTGCCCACGCCGATGATCGCGACGCGCACCTTGTCGCTCTGATAGCGCGAGCCGCCGTTGGAAGCGATATTCGAATCAGTCACAGGAGTACACACCCGCCAAGGTCGTTTGGGTTACACGGTGCCGGGTCCACGGGCGAGTTGGCGCCGCACGTGGAGCACCCGCTGAAGCGCTGTGAACACCGTCAGCGCGGCCAGCGCATAGATCGCCGGCTCGAGCAGGTCGAAGTCTGAAATTAGCTCATCGGCCCCGAAGACGAGGCCGGCTGAGAGGATTACTACCCGGACCGCACGGGAAGCGATCCCGACCTTGCACTCCACGCCGAGCGCCTCGGCGCGCGCGCGTGTGTAGCTCACCATGTAGGAGCCCACCACCGCGAGCACCGTGGCGCCGACCGCGAGGTCGTTGCCCTCCTGCGCGAACCACGCCGCGACGGCCGCCAGCACGACGCCCTCCTCCACGCGGTCGAGCGTCGAGTCGAGGAACGCCCCGAACGGCGTGCCCTTTCCCGACATGCGCGAGTAGCGGCCGTCGAGCATGTCGCAGAGCGAGCCGAGGATGAACGCCACGCCCGCCAGGACGAAGTGGTGCTCCAGGATCAGGACGGCCGCGATCAGGTTCCCGACGAGTCCCGCCATCGAGATGGCATTCGGCGTGAGCCGGGATTCGATCAGGCGGTTGCGCGCGAGCTCGCGCATCTCCGCGGTCGTGCGGATGCTCATGCGTGCGCGGTATTCCACGCCCAGGCCTCTGGGCGGGCGCGGGCGAACGCCGCGGACGCGGCGTACGCCGAGAGGCCGGCCACGAGCGCGCCGAGCGCCGCATCCAGCCAGAAGTGGTTCGCGGTGACCACCACGACGAAGGTCACCACGGCGGGGTAGACCGCCCACAGCGCCTTCAGCACGCGGCGCCTCACCAGCATCATCGCGGGTATCGCGATCATCAGCGCGAACGCCACGTGCATGCTCGGCACGGCCGCGAACGGGTTGTAGAGCACGTTCGCGCTGGCGGCGGCCTTCTCGCCCACGAAGCCCGCGACGGAGTCGCTGAAGCCCCACTCGGGAAGGAAGCGCGGCGGCGCCGTCGGGTAGGCCATGTACCCGACGAGCGCGAGCCCCATGCCGACCATGAACATGTTCCGCACGAAGTAGAACGCGTGGTTGCGCGCGATGTAGAGCCAGATCAGAAACGTGGTCGTGACCACGAAGTGCGAGTTCACGTACATCCAGCTCGAGGCGTCGAGGAGCCACCGGTTGCCCTCCGCCCAGTCCTGCAGGCCCGGCTCGAAGAAGAGGCCGAGCGCGCGCTCCGCGTCCACGAGCTCGCGGGCGTGCTCGAAGGCGAGCGCCGCCTGGCCGTCGACGAGCCCGCGGACGAGCCTGTACAGGTAGTACGCCCCGGCGAACAGGGCGAGCTGGCGGATGGCGTCGAGCCAGCCGTTGGGCAGCCAGCGCCCGCTTAGGCGCCAGACCCGAGCCAGCTGGACCAGGAGCGGGTGGGACGGAGGCACGGGCGTCTAGCGTAGCTTGCTTCGCTAGCCCTTGCCGTCGTCGCAGCGGCGGCCGCGGGAGATGAGCCGTTCGGGCGCAAACCTCGTGGACAGGCGCACGAAGCCCTCCTCGTTGGCGATCACGCGCGTCCACTCTCCGTGCGGCTCGACGCAGGCGTTCGAGGCGAACCAGTACGGCGTCCAGCGGACCTTCACGATCGCCTCGCCGGGCCGCTTCACGTCGAGCAGCAGCTCGTCCGACTGGAACTGCTCGACGACGAAGCGCGCGTCACCCTGCGAGATCGCGAGCGGCGCCGGCAGCAGGACCTCGTAGACGCGCCAGTCGTCGGACTTCCAGCGCAGGCGGAGGTAGGGCAGCCCCTTCTCAATCAGCGCCCGTTCTCCGTAGGAGCTCTTGTCGGGCTTGGCGCTCGGGAGCGCGACGTAGCGGACCGCATTGTCGGACAGCCAGGCGGCGTAGGTGAGCCGGTTGAGGCCATCGCGGTAGAAGATCGGGTGGAGCCGGGTGTCGAGCTGGCGCAGCCAGCCGCGCGCGAGCGCCTGGTCCATCGCCACCTCGGAGCCCTCCCAGTGCGAGCGGGTGAACGGGATCTCGATGCGGCGCTGGTCGGGCATGCGGAACAGGAAATTCCGCAGCGGCTCGAAGTAGTCGGACTTCGCGGCCGGGTCCTCGATGTACTTGATCACGTCGCGCACCGCGGGCGACCACTGCCAGAAGGCGAGCGTGGCGAACCCGGCGGCAAGCAGCGGCATCATGTACGGCCGCTTGGTCCACGGCTGCCCCCAGATGCCGCACAGGAGCACCGGGCCGCCGAACAGGGCGCCGAGCCGCACGGCGTTGCCGCCCATGGGCGTCTCGAGGACGAGCGCCAGCGCCGAGCCGAGCCCGTACAGGACGGCGCCCCAGCGCAGCGCGCTCTCCTTGCGCGGCAGGACGAGCACGCAGGCGAGCGCGAACAGCGGGATCGGGATGAACGCCGACGTCGGGAAGGGCGCCCAGCCGCCCTCGGGGAACGCCCACGCGAGGAAGACGGGCGGGATGAACGCGGCCGCGGCGATCGCGAGGCCGTCAGCGCGCTTCGCAGGGTCGCGGCGCTCGGCGATCGTGTAGGCCACCCCCGCCATCGCCAGGAACAGGCCGGCCACCGGGCTGCCGAGCGGGCACAGCGCCGCGAGCAGGATCGCGAGCCAGTGGCGACGGCGCTGGAGCGCCAGCAGGGCGGCCAGCCCGAACGCCACGCCGATCGCGAACGGCAGCCGGCTCGTGAAGAGGAGGGTCGCCGTGCCGGCCCCGAACCAGATCGCGCCCCAGCGGGCACGGTCGTCGCCGAACCAGCCGCGCACGAGCGGGGCGAAGAGCGCGGCGGAGGAGACGGATGCCAACGCCAGGGCGAGCGGCGGGCCGAGCAGCCAGGCGAGCGGCGGCGAGAGCACGCTGTACGCGGGCGTGTGATGGCCGCCGTACCACTGGCCGTTCCAGATCGTGAAGCCCTCCTCGCCGAACAGGTCGGCGCGGAACGTGTGGGCAGCGAGATCAACTGTCCGCGGCTGCCAGATCAGGTAGACCGCGGCGATCAGCAGGGCGATACCGACCGGAGCGGCCTTCCACGGGTCGATGCGGCGGTACCACGGTGCAGCGTCAGGCGGCCGGCGGTCGGATCGCGGCGAGTAGGGCGCCGTCTCCTCGGGCGTCGTGACCGGAGAGGAAGGCGGCGCCGTGGCGGCAGACGGCGCTTCGCGCAGCACGAGGGGGAGGCTAGCCGACAACCGGCACCTAGGAACCCAGGAATTCTCCCACTCGCTCGACCAGCTGCGGCCGGCGGTGCCAGGCCCAGTGCCCGCCCTCCACGAGCTCGAGCGTGACCTCGCTGCCGAGCGCGTCGGCGGTCCGGCGGCCGAACTCGGCCGGGAGGTACGGGTCGTCGTCCGCCCACAGGATCAGCGCAGGGGCGCGGACGTCGCCCAGGCGCTCGCCGGCGCGCGCGAGCACCTCCGGTGGCGACCCCCGGTACAGCTTGAGGATCGCCCGCTGCGTCCCGTGGTCGAACGTCTCCCACGCCGCATCGGCCAGCTCGCGCGGCATCCCGCGCCGAAACGCCCAGCGCGTCGAGAAGCCCATCAGGAGCTCACCGACGACCGGCGTGCGCCAGCCGCGCGCCACGCGGTGCCAGCGGTAGCCCGGCACGAACGGCACCACGGGGAACATCGCGAGCCGCTCCACCCGCTCGGGGAAGCGCTGGGCGAAGGCGAGGCCGACCGCGCCCCAGTCGTGCATCACGAGCGTAAGCCGGTCGAGGCCGAGTGCGGTGACGAGCTCCTCGAGGAAGGCGTCGTAGCCGGCGATCGAGTAGTCGAAGCCGGCCGGCTTCGCGGAGCGGCCGAAGCCGGGCAGGTCCGGCGCGATCCCGCCGAAGCGGTCGAGGAACGGGACCCACTCGTAGGAGTGTGTCGGCACTCCGTGGAGGTAGAGGACCGGAGCGTCGCCGGCCTGGCGAAGGTGCACCTCCAGCCCGGCCACCTCGACGGTCCGCTCGGCGATCTCCACGGGCGCGGTTCATACCATCACGCGATCGATGGCCGACCGGCGCAAGCTCCGCGCGATTCGCGACCGGCTCCGGAGGGAGTACGGCCGCCCCGTGCTGCGCGCACACCGCGCGCCGATCGACGAGCTCGTGCTCACGGTGCTCTCCCAGAACACGAACGACCGTAACCGCGACGTCGCCTACGGCCGCCTGCGCGATCGGTTCTCGTCCTGGGAGGAGGTCCGCGACGCCCCGGTCGAGGAGGTCGAAGAGGCGATCCGGCCGGGCGGCCTCGCGCCCACGAAGGCGGTCCGGATCAAGCAGATCCTCGGGGCAATCGGCGACGACAGCCTCGAGTGGATGGAGGAGGCGCCGCTCGCCGAGGCGCGCGACTACCTCTGCGACCTGCCCGGGGTGGGCCGGAAGACCGCCGCGTGCGTGCTGCTGTTCTCGTTCGGCCGCCCCGACGTGCCCGTTGACACGCACGTCTACCGCGTAGGCACGCGGCTCGGGCTGTGGCCGCCGAAGACGAGCCTCGAGCGGGCGCACGACGAGATGCTGCGGCTCGTCCCCGCGGAGGACGCGTACGAGATCCACGTGCTGCTGATCCGGCACGGACGCCGCACGTGCACGGCGCGGAACCCCGCCTGCCGGCGCTGCCCGCTCCTGCGGATGTGCCCCGAGGGGAAGCGGCGGGTGTCTTGAGCCTCCAGCGGGTCTCGGAGCTCGCTCTGATTGCCATCGCCGCCGTCTGGGGCCTGACGTTCGTGATGGTGCAGGACGCGATCCGCGAGCTCCCGACGATGGCGTTTCTCGCCTACCGCTTCATTCCCGCGGCGCTGATCGTGGCCGTGGTGTTTCACCGTCAGCTGGGCGAGCTGTCCGCCGACGGCTGGCGGGCGGGATTGCTCATGGGCGTGTTCCTCACCGGCGGCTACGTCTTCCAGACGCTCGGCCTCGAGGAGACGACCGCGTCGAACACCGGCTTCATCACCGGGCTCTTCGTCGTGCTCACGCCGGTGCTCGGTGCGCTCTTCCTCAGGCAGCACGTGCCCGCCGTCGTGTGGGCCGCCGCCGGGGTCGCCATGCTCGGCCTCTGGCTGCTGTCCGGCGGCAGCGACGACTTCGACCTGCGCGGTGACGGCCTCGTTTTCCTGTGCGCGCTCTCGCTGGCGGCTCACATCCTCGCGACGGCGTGGGCGGTCCGGAGCCACGACGTGGGCGCCCTGCTCGCCGTGCAGCTGGGTGTCGTCGGGCTCGTGTCGCTGGCCACCGGCGCCGCGGCGGGCGACCTCGAGGCGCCGGAGGGGAGCACGGTGTGGTCGGCGCTGATCGTTACGTCGCTGATCGCGAGCGCGCTCGGGTTCTTCGTCCAGTCCTTCGCGCAGCAGCATGCCGCGCCGGCGCGCACCGCGCTCATCCTCGCGTCGGAGCCGGCCTTCGCCGGGCTGTTCGGCTGGCTCCTGAACGACGAGCGCCTCACGGCGACCGGGTGGCTCGGCGCCGGGCTGATCATGGCCGCGATCGTCGCCGTGGAGATCGTGCCGCGCTTCCGGCCGCCGCGGCCACTGCCCGAGGGCTAGCCGGCCTTGGCCGGCAGCGGGCGGCGCCCGCTGGGCGGCGACCCTATTCGACGGCCACCGCGTCGACCACGAAGACGAGCGTCTCGTTTGGCGGGATGTCGGGCGGGTAGCCCTCGGCCCCGTAGCCCATCTCCGGCGGGATCGTGAGCATGCGCCGGCCCCCCTTCCGAATCCCGACGAGGCCCTTCTCCCAGCCCTCGATCACGCTGCCGCTGCCGAGCTGCACCGGGAAGGGCGAGCCCGCGTCCCACGACGCGTCGAACTCGAAGCCGTTCGAGAAGTTCACGCCCACGTAGTGCACCACCACGGTGCTGCCGTTCTTCGCGGCCGGGCCCTTGCCCTTGACGATGTCCTCGACGACGAGCTTGCGCGGCGGCGAGCCGGAGGGACGCGGGATGACCGGCTTCGTGCTCGTGTCGCTGAGCGTCTCGTCGGGTGTGGGCGGGGGCGTCGTCTGCGTGTCGGCCGCGGTGGAGCCGCCGCCCGCGCCGTTCTCCTCGTCCTCGTCGCCGCACGCCGCGGGGCCCAGCAGGGCGACGAGCGCAAGCGGCGTGGCGAGGCGGCGAAGCATGCGGCTGCGGCATCCTAATCGACTGAGCCAAAGCCTGGAACATCTGCCATACTCCCGCTTAGATTTCTTTCGAATCGACCAAGGAGAAGTACGGATGGGCAAGACGATCGGCATCGATCTGGGCACGACCAACTCGTGCATGGCCGTCCTCGAGGGCGGGGAGCCCACCGTGATCGAGAACGCCGAGGGCGCGCGTACGACCCCCTCGGTCGTCGCGTTCACGGATGGCGGCGAGCGCCTCGTGGGCGCGCCCGCCAAGCGGCAGGCAGTGACCAACCCCGAGAACACGGTCTTCTCGATCAAGCGCTTCATGGGGCGCAAGGAGGCCGAGGTCAAGGAGGAGGAGAAGATCGTCCCGTTCGAGGTCATCCCGGGCCCGAACGGCGACGCGCGCGTGAAGGCAGGCGGCAAGGAGTTCGCGCCGCCTGAGATCAGCGCAATGATCCTCCAGAAGCTGAAGGCCGACGCCGAGGCGTACCTGGGCGACACCGTGGACAGCGCGGTGATCACCGTCCCGGCCTATTTCAACGACGACCAGCGCCAGGCCACCAAGGACGCCGGCAAGGTCGCGGGCCTCGACGTCAAGCGGATCATCAACGAGCCGACGGCGGCGTCGCTCGCCTACGGGCTCGACAAGGAGGACGACCAGACGATCCTCGTCTTCGACCTCGGCGGCGGCACGTTCGACGTGTCGGTGCTCGAGATCGGCGACGGCGTCTTCGAGGTCAAGTCCACCGCGGGTGACAACCACCTGGGCGGTGACAACTTCGACAAGGCGATCGTCGACTGGCTCGTCTCCGAGTTCAAGAAGGCCGAGGGCGTGGACCTGTCGGCCGACAAGATGGCCCTCCAGCGCCTCTACCAGGAGGCCGAGAAGGCCAAGACCGAGCTCAGCTCCGCGCAGGAGACGCAGATCAACCTGCCGTTCATCACGGCGGTCGACTCGGTCCCGAAGCACCTGAACCAGCGGATCACCCGCTCGAAGCTGAACGAGCTGACCGCCGAGCTGATCGACCGCGTCGTCGGCCCGACCAAGCAGGCGCTCGCCGACGCGGGCGTCGAGGGCGGCGCCGGCATCGACCATGTCGTCCTCGTGGGCGGCATGACGCGCATGCCGGCCGTTCAGGAGAAGGTGAAGGAGCTCACCGGGAAGGACCCGCACCGCGGCGTCAACCCGGACGAGGTCGTGGCCGTGGGCGCCGCCATCCAGGCCGGCGTGCTGGCCGGTGACGTCAAGGACGTGCTTCTGCTCGACGTGACCCCGCTCACCCTCGGCATCGAGACCAAGGGCGGCGTCATGACGAAGCTCATCGAGCGCAACACCACGATCCCGACGAAGAAGTCGGAGATCTTCTCTACGGCCGAGGACAACCAGCCGAGCGTCGAG
>DASSVP010000253.1:0-2723 GCA_035705985.1 Thermoleophilaceae bacterium | reverse complement strand
GTCGGCGCTCACTGATCCGGCGACGCGGCGGAGATGTCGGCGAGCGTCGAGTCGGGCTCGCGCTCGACCGCGAGGTCGCCGAGCGACAGGATCCCGACGGGGCGGCCGTTCTTGACGACCGGGAGCCGGCGGATGTCGTGCTCGCGCATCTGGCGCAGCGCGTCGTCCACGCTCGCGCTCGGGTCGATGGTCTCGACGCCGGTCGTGCAGGCGTCGCTCACGGGCGTCGAGTCGGGGTCGCGGCCCTCAGCGATCGCGCGGACGACGATGTCGCGATCCGTGACGATGCCGGTGACCTGGCCGTCCTGCATCACGACCACGTCGCCGATGTCGCTGTCGCGCATCACGCGCGCGGCCTCGACGATCGGGTCGTCGGCGTTGATCGTGCGTGTGTCGCGGGTCATGATCTCTTCGACTGTTTGTGCCATGCCTCCCGGGTACCCGGTCTCCGCTGGCTGAACCGCCATCGCAGGGCGCGCGCATCCCCAGGGCGATGGGTTTAGTAACCACTTCGTGGGGAGACACTCCAAACAGGGCGTTCACCGGGAACACTGGTCCAGGTTGGTGCCCAACAGTCCTCAGAGGGACGCAGCGCGTTCGTTACAGACGGTCGCGAAACGGACCTAGACGTCAAACGACGGAAAGGTTCCCTCGTATGTCCGCTGCAACCGTTGCGGCCCCCGGATTCGCAAGGCCCGCGCGACGCGTGCCCTGCACGGGCACCGACGCGCGCGAGACCGAGCGCCGGCTGCTCGTCCGCTATCACGAGCTCGGAGACCTCGCCGCGCGCGAGGAGCTCTGCGAGCGCTTCCTGCCACTCGCGCGTGACCTCGCGCTGCGCTACACCTACACCGACGAGCCGTTCGACGACCTGCTGCAGGTCGCGAGCCTCGGCCTGATCAAGGCGATCGACCGCTTCGAGCCCGGACGCGGCACCAAGTTCACGAGCTACGCCGCGCCCACCATCCTGGGCGAGCTGAAGCGCCACTTCCGCGACAAGGGCTGGTCGCTGCACGTCCCGCGCGACCTCCAGGAACGCACGCTCGCGGTCAGCAGGGCCACCGAGACGCTGTCGAAGGAGCTCGGCCGCTCGCCGAAGGTCCGCGAGGTGGCCGAACACCTCGGTTGCACGACCGAGCAGGTGCTCGAAGCACAGGAGGCCGCCGCCAGCTACGAGGCCGCCTCACTCGACGCGCCGGCCGCACGCGACGACGGCGAATCCGCATCGCTCGTCGACATGCTCGGCAGCACCGACCACGCGTACGATCTCGTCGAGGACCGCGACGCGATCGCCAGCACGTGGCTCGCGTTGCCGGACGTCGAGCGTCAGGTGCTCGAGCTGCGGTTCATGCACGACCTGACGCAGCGCGAGATCGGCGAGCAGATCGGCTACTCGCAGATGCACGTTTCGCGGCTTCTGCGGCGTGCGCTGAACCGTCTGGAGACAGCCGCAGCCGCCGCATGAGCGAGCGGGCATTCGCCACGGCGAAGCCCTCCCAGTCGTTGTTGAAGTAGACGAAGATCTCGGCCTGGCGGCGCCACTCGCGGATCCGCCGGGCCCACTCCTCCAGCTCCGTCTCCGAGTAGTTGCCACGCCGGCCCCGATGCCCGTGGTGGAGACGGATGAGCGTCCAGTCGGCGGTCAGCTCGTGCGCCTGGAACGGCCACCGCGGGTGGTCTGCGATGACGAGCGCCGCGCCGTGAGCGCGAAGCTGCTTGTAGACGGGCTCCACGAACCAGCTCTCGTGGCGGAACTCGAAGCAGTGGCGCCCGGGCGGCAGCAGCGGCAGCGAGCGGCCGAGCCGGTCGTCGTCGCGCGTGAAGTTGGCGGGGAACTGCCAGACGATGGGGCCGAGCTTGCCGGACTCGACCAGCGGCTCGATTGCCTCGTAGTAGCGCCCGATCCCCTCGGCGAGGTTCTGCAGGCGCTTGATGTGCGTCATGTAGCGGCTCGCCTTGGCGGCGAAGACGAACTCCGGCGGCGTCTGCTCGACCCAGCGCGCCACGGCCTCGGGAGAGGCGAGCCGGTAGAAGGTCGAGTTGACCTCGACCGTGCCGAAGACCTGCGAATAGCGCTCGAGCCAGCGGCCCTTCGCCAGGCCCTCGGGATAGAGCCGGCCGCGCCAGCTGTCGTACTGCCAACCTGAGCAGCCGACCCGGACTGGCCGCATGCGCGGAGCCTACTCGGAGACCAGCGTGCGGCGGTCGCGCTCGGTGAAGTCGACTTCGTCGATCGGGAGCTCTGAGTGGATGCTCTGGGCGGTCTTGCGGCGCCGGTTGAAGTCCACGAACGCGGCGATGCCGACCGCGACGAGCGCGACTGGCACGGCGACGATGACCGCGCCGCCCATGAACGCGAACGACATCACGACGAGGGCCAGGGCGAACGCGCCCACGACGGTTGTCAATCCCCACATGCGTGGGAGGTACCCGCCTAGGGGCGGGGCAAACGAGACGTGTCCACGACCTACGATCGCGTCGGAGCGCGGGTGGACCGGCAGCCGGTCGACGCGCCGGTTCCAGCGGTTGTCCGCGGGGAAGACGGGGCAGCCCGCCGACACCGCGGCGCCGATGGCGACGCCGTGCTGCCGGTCAGCGGCTGGTCTCGCCCTCAGGCAGCTTGCCGTCGCGGCCCACGTAGCCGTCCTTGCCGCCGGCGATCACGTACAGGCACGGCTCGTCGCCGACGTTCTTGATCTGGCGGACGGTGGACGCGTCCACCC
>DASSVP010000252.1:0-4602 GCA_035705985.1 Thermoleophilaceae bacterium | reverse complement strand
GGAGGCGCGGCGGTAATGCGAATACGCCTCGCGATTCGACTCGAACGCGGCCGCCCGCCGCGCGGCGATCAGCGCGTACTCCCTGACGACGTCCGTGGCGCCCGCGCACTCGGCGTGGTGCACCACGTCGGCGGGGTCTGGCGTCCCGGCCAGCAGCGCCTCCAGCACGCCCGCGTGCAGGCGCCGCCTCGTGGACGCCGGAATGCTCGCGCGCACCGCGTTGCGGGCCAGCTCGTGGCGGAAGTGCACATGCGTTCCGTCGATCTCGAGCAGCTCGCGCCGCTCCGGCTCCTCGGCCGCGCCGGCCCAGCCCGGCATCACCGTGTCGAGCAGCGGGGTCGCGACGCGGTTGGGCACCACGGAGACGAGCTCCACGAGGCGGCGCGCCCCGTCGTTGAGCCTCGACACGCGCGCGACGACCGCGTTCGCGACCGAGGGCGGAAGCTCCTCGGCTTGGCGAGAGGCGAGCAGCTCGGTGACGTAGAAGGGGTTGCCGCCGGTGGCCGCGTAGAGCGCGTCCCCATCGCCGCCGGCGAGCGAGGCCACCGCGTCGCGGGACAGCGGCAGCAGCTCGAGCAGCACGGACTCGTCGGGGCTAATCGCCCCGAGAGCGGCGTGAAGCGGATGGCCGGGCGGCACCTCGCCGCCGCGGAACGTCATGACGAGCAGCGCGGGCAGGGCGCCGATCCGGCGCCCCAGCACCGTGATCGAGTCGAGCGTGGCGTCGTCGGCCCAGTGCACGTCCTCCAGCACGAGCACGGTCGGGCGCGGAGGGCGGTCGAGCTCGGCGATCAGAAGGTCCTGGATGTCGTGCGGGGGCGCGCCGGCCGCGAGCGCGTCTTCGAGCTCGCCTGACACGCTTCCCGCCAGGTCGCGCAGGGGGCCGAGCGGGCGCGGAATGGAGAGGTCGTCGCATGTGCCCAGCAGCACTCGCGAGCCGTCCTCGAGCGTGTCCAGGAAGTGCCGCACGAGCGAGGTCTTGCCGATTCCTGGCTCGCCGCTGATGCAGACCACCCTGCCCCGGCCGCCAGCCGCGGCGGCGTGGGACTCGCCCAGCGCAGTCAGCGCGGCATCACGCTCGAGCAGCTCCACGCGGACAGTGAACACCTAGGTACCCGAGCGGTCAAACATAGGTAGGCGGCACCGATGTGGGGGACAAGCTGCGCGCCTAATTTCGCCGCATGGCTCGCAAACTGATCCTCCTCTCCCTGGCCGCCCTCGTCGCAGCCGTCGTCCTGGCCCCCTCCTCGGCCTCGGCGGCCAGCGCGGGCTTCCGCAACCACTCGGAGATCACGATCCCCCAGCAGGGAACGGCCTCCGCCTACCCCTCGAGCATCTCGGTCCGGACCGTGCGCGGGCCCGTGACGGACATCAAGGTGTCGCTGAACGACGTCACGCACACGCGCCCGCGAGACCTCGACGTCCTGCTCGTCGCGCCCGACGGAAGCAGCGTCGTCCTGATGTCTGACGCCTGCGGCGACGGCGACGTCTCCAGTCGCACCTGGACCTTTCACTCGAACGGCGGCCTCCCAGACATGGGCGACGCCGAGTGCCCGAACCCGGATTACGCGGACTCGAACTGGGGCGCCGGCGACACCTGGCCCGGCGCGGCGCCGAGCGTGCCCGGCGAGCTCAGCCAGTGGCACCGCAAGGTCATGCACGGCAGCTGGAAGCTCTACGTGCACGACGACGAGGCCGGGGACTCCGGGAAGATCGCGGACGGCTGGGGGATGAGCATCACCACGGCGCCCGTGGACGTGGTGATCCCGGGCGAGGGCGCGAGCGGCCCGGCGAGCCCCTACCCCGTCACGCAGTTCGTCAAGGGCACCGGCGACGAGATCGTCCAGGACGTGGACGTGGACCTTGGCCCGCTCGTCCATGACCGTCACAACGACCTGGACCTGCTGCTGGTCGGCCCCGATGGCCAGGCCGCGATGCTGATGTCGGACGCGTGCGGCAACGATCCGGTCGAGGGCGGGTTCGCGTTCGACGACGAGGCGCCGTTCAAGCTCCTGGAGGGCCTGGGACAGCTCTGCGGCGGCGGCATCTTCCAGCCGACCGACTACGACGTGGGCGACGCCTTCCCCGCCCCCGCCCCGGCGGGCCCGTACGCGACCTCCCTGTCGGCATTCGACTTCACGAATCCGAACGGTGAGTGGAGGCTGTACGCCGTCGACGACGACGAGAGCGCGAAGGACGGCTACCTCCTCGAGCGCTTCCGGCTCAACATCGCGACTCGGCTCAGGGCGACCGTCGGGTTCGCGGAGGCGACCGCCGCCGTCACGGAGGGCACGAAGCGCGCCCTGACGATCACGCGGAGCGCCACTGGAGCCCTCGGGCCGGCCGCGGTGACGGTGACGACGGTGCCCGGCACGGCCGGCGCCGGTGCCGACTTCACCCCGATCGCGAGGACCGTGGAGTTCGCCGCCGGCCAGGCCACGCAGACGGTCGAGCTGGACGCCCCGCACGACTCGCTCGCGGAGCCGACGGAGACGTTCGCGGTGGAGCTGAGCAACCCGACCGGCGACGCGCTGCTCGGCACGCCGGGGCGAGCCGACGTGACGATCTCGGACGCGGTCACGCCGACGGCGGTGGCCGCCAAGCGCTGCGCCACCAAGCGGGCCACGATCGTCGGCACCAAGGGCCGCGACGTGCTGCGCGGCACCCGCGGCGCGGACGTGATCGCCGCCCTCGCCGGCAACGACCGGATCGAGGGCCTCCGCGGTAACGACCTGATCTGCGGCGGCCGTGGCCGCGACCGCCTCGTCGGCGGCGCCGGACGCGACCGCCTGCTCGGCGGCCCGGGACGCGACATCTGCCTCGGAGGGCCCGGCCGCGACCGCGTGCAGTGCCCGTAGTGAACACCCCAACCAAGGAGACGCGAATGAAGTTGCTCGTGACCGGACTGTGTGCCCTCGCCGCCGTCGTGCCGCTGGCCGGCGTGGCGACGGCGGCGCCCCCCGCCCCCGACGTGCCCGACGGGATTGCCGTGGGCGAGGGCTACAAGCCGTACCTGATCGGCCACGCGGTCGGCGTGCAGATCTATGACTGCAATGGCGTCAGCTGGAGCCTGCGCGCCCCGAGGGCCAACCTCTACGGCGACAACGGACAGCTGATCGCCACTCACTTCGGCGGCCCGTCGTGGCAGGCGAAGGACGGCAGCAAGGTCATCGCCCGGCGTGCGGCCGACCCCGTGATCGTCGACGACAAGGCGATCCCGTGGCTGCTGCTCGAGCCGACCTCGGCGACGGCCGGCCCGGATGGCGACCGGCTCGCCGGGACGAAGTACATCCAGCGAATCAACACCACCGGTGGCCTCGCGCCCGCCGCATCCGAGTGCAACACGGAGACGGCCGGCGACCAGGCCGAGATCCCCTACACCGCCGACTACGTCTTCTGGAAGAAAGAGGAGCTGACATGACAATCGCAGTAGAGGACCTGAAGCGCACGCACCGTGCGACCTGGGCCGCGGGCGACTACGCCGCCGTGGCTGAGCAGATCAACGAGGTGCCGCCGCGCGACCTGCTGGAGCGCGTTGCGATCCGGCCCGGAGAGGAAGTGCTCGACGTCGCCACCGGCACCGGCAACGTTGCCCTGCCGGCCGCCGCGGCCCGGGCGCAGGTGATCGGGCTCGACATCACGCCGGAGCTGTTCGACACCGCGCGCCTGCGCGCGGCCGAGCAGGGCGTGAACGTGGAGTGGCTCGAGGGCGACGCCGAGGCGCTCCCCTTCGACGACGAGAGCTTCGACGCGGTGCTGTCCGTGTTCGGCGTGCAGTTCGCGCCGCGGCACGAGGTGGTCGCGGAGGAGCTGACGCGCGTGACCCGGCCGGGTGGCCGGATCGGGCTCGTCAACTGGACCCCGGGCGGACTGATCGGTGAGCTGTTCAAGATCATGGGCCGCTATCTCCCCGCGCCGCCCGACTACGCCTCGCCGCCGCCGCGCTGGGGCGACGAGGAGCATGTGCGCGGGCTGTTCGCGGACGCCCCGCTCGAGCTCGAGTTCGCCCGCGGCCACAACCCGTGGCGGTTCGACTCGGCGGAGCACTGGGTCGTGTTCATGGAGACCCACTACGGCCCCACGGTCAAGGCGCGTGAGAAGCTCACCGCCGAGGGCCGCTGGGAGGAGTGCCGTGAGGAGATCCATGCGCTGGCCGAGCGCCACAACGAGGCGACCGACGGCAGCCTGCTGATGCAGGCGGAGTACCTGGTCACGATCGGGCGCAAGCAGGCCCGATAGACGCAGCCGGAGGGCCGTCGATCAGTCGACGGCCCTCCAGTTCGTCCCGAGTCCCCGTCCGCCTAGGATTTCCCGGGTGGCGTCCTACGCGGTCAACGAGCGCGCCGTCGTGCACGCGCGTGGCCTGATCGAGAAGCGGCAGTACGTCCTCGAGAGCGACTGGGGCGACGCCCAGCCGCGTGCCGACGCGGAGAACGCGTTCCTCGAATCCCACTCCTGGGAGGAATACGCCGCATGGCACCTGGGCTTGACCGAGGGCGCCAACGACGAGACCAAGGCCCGCTATGCGTTCGTGTACGGCGACTTCCGGCGCGTGCACCGCATGGGCCTGATCGCCTGCCAGTACCGCGCCGCGGAATGGCG
>DASSVP010000251.1:0-21006 GCA_035705985.1 Thermoleophilaceae bacterium | reverse complement strand
GCGCTGCCTGCTCGACCTCACGGCGTGGCTGGCCGCTGGAGCGCGTGCTGTTCGCGCTCGCCGGCACCGTGACGCTGCTCAGCGCCGCGCTGTCCGCGCTGGTCTCACCCTGGTTTCTGCTGCTGACCGCGTTCGTCGGCGCCAACCAGTGGCTCTACGTCGCCGTCGGCGCCTGCCCCGCGTCGCTGGTCCTCACGCGGCTCCTCGGCCTACGAGCCGCAGCCCACACCCCGCCCACCTCCTAACCGGATGACGCCAATGCCTTCAGCTCACACCTACGGACCGATCGGCCGCCTCGGCCGCTGGACCGCCACCCACTTCAAGCTCGTCGCCATCGCCTGGGCGGTCCTGGCCATCGGCCTGGGCGTCATCGCCCCGAAGGTCGAGCATGCTCTTTCCGGCGCCGGCTGGGAAGCCACCGGTTCTGAGTCGCTCCAGGTCCGCGAGACCGTCGACCGCGAGTTCGGCGGCCTCTCCTCGTCCGCGCTCATGGTCGTCGTGCACTCCGCCGACAAGACCGCGACTGACCCGGCCTTCAAGGCCGTCGTAGCCGACGCCCAGCGTGCACTCGAGGCCGACCCGCGCGTGACCGAGGTCGTGCCGCCGCGGCCGGGGCAGTCGGTCTCGGGTGACGGCCACACAGCCGTCATCCAGGCCGGCGCCGCCGCCAGCTCGAACGAGATGGTCCGCGCCGCAGATGACCTCAAGGAAGAGCTCGCCGCGCTCCCGGCCGATGGCGTACAGGTCTCGCTGACCGGCGCCTCGGGCATGTGGTCGGACTTCAACGAGGCCAACAAGACGGCGATGATGAAGTCAGAGCTCATCTCCTGGCCGATCACGCTCGGCATTCTCCTGCTCGCCTTCGGGTCGCTCGTCGCAGCCGGCCTGCCGCTGATGCTCACCATCCTCGGCCTGGTCGCGTCCGCCGGGTCGCTGTACCTGGGCACGCAGTTCCTGGACATCTCCATCTGGGCGATGAACTTCGCGCTGATGTTCGCGCTCGCGCTGGGCATCGACTACGCGCTGTTCATCGTGATGCGCTTCCGCGGCGCGTTCTTCGGGAGCAAGCTGTCGGCCGAGGATGCCGTCGCCGAGACGATGGACACCGCCGGCAAGGCCGTCCTGTTCTCGGGTCTGACCGTGCTCATCTCCCTCTCGGCGGTGATGCTCGTTCCCTCGCCCGCGTTCCGCTCGATGGCGCTCGGCATCATGCTCTCGGTCGTCTTCATCCTCACGGCGACGCTCACGCTGCTGCCCGCCGTGCTGGCCAAGCTCGGCCCGCGCGTGGACAAGCTGGCGCTGCCGTGGGTGCACTCCGGGGAGCACCGCTCGCCGAAGTTCGCTGCCTGGGCCGAACGCCTGTGGCGCCGGCCGGTGGCCTACGGCGCCGTGGCCGTCGCGGTCCTCGTCGCGCTGAGCATCCCCGTGTTCGGTCTGCAGACGGGCATGCCGTCCATCAAGGTGGTGCCCGAGGGCGACGGCTCGCGCACCGCCTACACCCAGGTGCAGGATGCGTTCGGCGAGGGCGCTCCCGGCGCTCTGCAGGTCGTCGCGCCGAAGGCCGACGCAGAGCAGGTCGCCGCGAGCGCGAAGGCCGACGCAGGCGTCGCCCAGGTCATGCCGGCCATGCCCGGCCGGGCCGGCAACATGATGGTCCAGGTCGTCCCCGAGCACGACCCGTCAGACAAGGCCGTCGGCGCCACCATCGACCGCCTCCGGAACGACCTCCCCGAGGAAGCGCTCGTCGGCGGCTCCGTCGCCGAGAACCACGACCTCGAAGCCGCGCTCACCGCCAAGACGCCACTGGTTATCGGCGTCGTCCTCGCGCTCGGGTTCCTGCTGCTGCTGGTCGCGCTGCAGGCCCCCATCCTCGCCGCTGTCGGCGTGGTCACCAACCTGCTCGCCGTCGGTGCCGCGTTCGGCGTCGCCCGGCTCATCTTCCAGGAGGGACACCTCGCCGACCTGCTCGGCCTGGACCCGCAGGGCTTCCTGAACGCGTGGGCGCCCGTGTTCTTCTTCGCGATGGTCTTCGCCATCTCGATGGACTACACCGTGTTCCTGCTCTCCTCCGCGAAGGAGCACTGGGATCGCAGCCATGACACGCGCGAGGCGATGGTCGGCGGCGTCGCGCACTCCGGCCGGGTCGTGTTCGCGGCAGCAGCGGTGATGGTCGCCGTGTTCTTCACCTTCGCACTGAGCGGTCCGCTGCCGCCGAAGGAGATGGGCGTCATCCTCGGCACCGCCGTCCTGCTCGACGCCGCGCTGGTCCGCCTGCTGCTCGTCCCGGTCGTGCTGCGGCTGCTCGGCAGGTGGGCGTGGTGGCTGCCCAAGCCGCTGGACCGCGTCCTGCCCGACGTCCGCTTCGGCCACGCGTGATGACCGTCGCGTTCATCTGCCAGAGCGGCCGCCGCTCGGCGATGGCCGCCACGGCCGCTCGCCGCGCGGGCCTGGACGCCCGCAACGTCTCCGGCGGCATGACCGCCTGGGAGCAGCAGGGCCTGGACACCACCACTCCCGGGAGGATTCGATGATTTTCCGCCAGCTCACCCACGACGACCTCGGCTGCGCCAGCTACCTCATCGGCGATGAGAGCGCCGGCGTCGCCGCGCTGGTCGACCCCAAGCTCGACATCGACGAGTACCTGCGGCTCGCGCGCTACCTCGGCGTCCGCATCGAGCACGTGCTGGAGACCCACAACCACGCCGACCACGTCTCCGGGCACGGCCGCCTCGTCGCCGCCACCGGAGCGACCGTCCACATCCACCGCGACGCCGACCCCGAGTACGACCACGAGCCATTCGACGACGGCTGGGAGCTCGAGCTCGGCTCCGTAAGGGTACGAGCGCTGCACACCCCGGGGCACCGCCCCGAACACACCGCGTTCGCGCTCGTCGACGCCGCGCGCTCGGACGAGCCGTGGGCGGTGCTGACCGGCGACACCCTGTTCGTCGGTGACATCGCTCGCCCCGACCTCGCGGTTGACAAGGAGGAAGGCGCGCGCGGCATCTTCCACTCGCTCAACGACAAGCTCATGAGCCTGCCGGACGTGGTCGAAGTCTGGCCGGGGCACCTCGGCGGGTCGCTGTGCGGCGGACCCGGCATGGACCTCAAGGTCGCCTCGACCATCGGGTTCGAGCGGGCCAACCAGGCGCTGCTGCAGGTCACCGACGAGGACGAGTTCGTCGAGAAGACCACCTCGACGCTGGGACCGCAGCCGCCGAACTTCAAGAACATCGTCGCGCTCAATCGCGGCCCGCTGGTCAAGGAAACCGTGGAAGCGCAACCACTCAGCCCACGGCAGGTCGAACAGGCCCAGCAAGACGCAGCGCTCGTCGTCGACGTGCGCACCGAGCTGCAGTTCGACGAGGCGCACATCCCCGGCGCGGTGAGCATCACCGCACGCCGCGCGGGCTTCGGCTCAAAGCTCGCGTGGCTCGCCATGCCCGAGCAGCCCATCGTGCTTGTCGGCCGCGACGACGAAGACGCCATCGAGGCGGCCCACCTCGCCGGCGCGGTCGGCCTTAGCAACATCGCCGGCTACCTCGCCGGCGGCATGACCTCCTGGCGCGAGGACAAGCTCGACGTCGACCGCGTCGAGCGGATGACCATTTCCGAGGTACGCGAGCTCTGGACCGACGAAGCTCGCCGTCCGCAGGTCCTCGACGTCCGCGAGAAGAGCGAGTGGGACGCCGGTCACATCCCCGGCTCGGTGCACCAGCCCTATCACGACATCCACGACATCCCCGACGGCATCGACCCCACCCAGCCCGTGGCCGTCATGTGCGGCTCCGGCGAGCGCGCCGCCGTCGCCGCCAGCCTCCTACAGCGCTACGGCGCCGAGCAGGTCATCCACGTCGTCGAGGGCGGCGTGCCGAGGTGGAAGCGCGAGGGCTGGCCCACCGAGCAGCCCGAAACCGCCAAGGCGTAACGGCCGGTGCTGCTGCTGGCCATCCCCTTCGGGCTCGCCATCGGGCTGGCCGTCGGCACCCTCGGGGGCGGCGGGTCCGTGCTCGCCGTCCCCGTCCTCGTCTACGTCCTCGACCAGACCGTCCCCGAAGCCACGACCGCCTCGCTCGTTGTTGTTGCCGCCGGCGCGGTCGCCGGCGGGCTCGGGCACGCGCACGCCGGACGGGTCTGCTGGCGCCACGCCGGCTCCTTCACCGCGGCGGCGGTGCCGGGCATCGCGCTCGGCACGCTCGCAGCCGAGGCCGTCAGCGGCGCCGTGCTGCTGGCCGGTTTCGCGCTGGTGATGCTCGCAGCCGCGCACGCCACCTGGCGCAAGGCCAACGCCCACGAGCCCGAACCCGCCGGCACCGGGGAGGGCGGCGGAACCTGCCCGCCGCTGAGACTCCCGCGCGACCTCATCGCCGGCGCCGCCGTCGGGCTGGTCACGGGGTTCTTCGGCGTCGGCGGCGGCTTCCTGATCGTTCCCACGCTCGCCATCGGCCTCGCTTTCACCATGCGAACCGCGATCGGCACGTCGCTGGTCATCATCACTGCCACCTCGCTCCTCGGACTGGCAGCGCACCTGCTGGCCGGGCGCTCGCTCGACCCGGACGTGACCGCGGCCATGACGGCCGCATGCGTAGCGGGCGCCATCATCGGCGCGGCCCTCGCAAGCCGCATCCCTCAGCGACAACTCGGCCGCGGCTTCGCGCTGCTCGTCGTCGCTGTCGCCGCGTACCTGCTCGTCTCCGTCGCATTCCTCGGCGGCCCGCCGGCTTGACCGGCGCCCCGCGCCGCAGGGCCTCGTGCCTGAGGACGAGCCGGAAGAACGCGGGAGTCCCCGGAGGCAACCGCCCGTCGCAGGACTGGCCGTCAACGGCGAGCATGCCGGTAATGCGTGGCGGCCGCCACGGAGCACGCCATCGAAGGGACGAGGACGGGCACCCCCGAGTGCCCGTCCGTCCCGTGGGCGTTAGTGGCCGCCCTGATTGCCGGGCTGGCCTTCGTAACCCTGCTGTCCGGCCTGGTGATAGCCACCTTGGTTGCCGGGCTGGCCCTCGTAGCCCTGCTGTCCGGGCGGAGTCGTCGCTCCGGCCGGCACCGCGCCGGCGGCGATCAGGCCCGCGACGGCGAGCGCCGCTCCAATCTTCCGCTTCACCAGCTACCTCCTTGTTTGGGAGCGTGTTGCGCGGCGCCTCGCGCAGCCCACCCTAACCCGAAAGGGGGACAATGACAAATCGCACATCAGGCGTGGCGCTCGCCGACACGAGCCATTCGCGCGTCCAGGTCCGCGTAGCACGGCCGCAGCGCAGTCCCTGCGGCTTTCTACGGGTCCGGGTCGTGAAATCCCCGCTGGCGATCGCCCGCGGCACAGGCGGGGACGCCGTCGCGCCCGATGGCCGCGACCGCACTGGACCGCATCCGGGCAAGCCGCCGCAGCTCAGCGTTCACCGGTCGCGGCACCAGCGCTACGGCCGCGAGCGGCCCCGAAGCCCGGCACGACCGTTGCGCCGCGGTCAGGTCACCTCCACAGCGGCGGCCTCGTCGACCGCCGGTGTCGTGGCGCGCCCAGGGAGCGCGAGCGCGAGCAGGGTCGAGGCCAGCGCCGCTGCGACCTCGATCGTGAAGAGCATGCCGTAGTCGCCGTCGCCGCCGTTGACGAGGCCGGCGACGAGACTTGCGGCGGCGATCCCGCCGAGGTACCGGCCGGTGGAGAAGATCCCCGAGGCGACCCCGGCGTGGCGTGGCGCGAGCGCCTCCACACCCGCGGCCTGCACTGCGGCGTTCGAGAGCCCGAGCCCGGCGCCGGCCACCGCGATCGAGCCGATCAAGAGACCGGCCGCGATCTCCTCTCCTGCGAGGGCGAGAGGCGTGAGGCCGACCGTGACGAGGGTCAGCCCGGCGACGGCCGCGGTGCGGCGGCCCGCGCGGTCGGAGAGTCGCCCACCGACCGGCGAGAGCGCGAGCAGCGGGAAGGACAGCGCACCGACCGCCAAGCCGATCTCCCCCGCGGACCACCGAGGCCGGTCGGCGAGGAGCAACGGGACGGCCAGCAGCGTTCCGTAAAGCGCCAGGTTGCTCAGGCCGACGGAAGCCGTCGCTGCCGCGAACGGCCGGACGCGCAGGAAGCGCGGCTCGACGATCGGGTCGTCCTGGCCCAGTTCGTAACGGACGAACGCGACGACCAGCACCACGAGCGCGACAACGGCGGCGGGAACGGCCCAGCCCGGTACATCGCCGGGATTGAGGAGCCAGGCGGTCGACCCGAGGAGCAGGCTCAGAGCGACGGCCCCGCCGAGATCGAAGCGCCCGCGATCGGTCGTTGCGAGCCGGCGCGGAACCGACCGCAGCGCGAGCCACATCGCCACGGCGACCCAGGGCAGGTTGACGAGGAAGAGCGCGCGCCAACCGCCGAGCGCGACGAGCGCGCCGCCAAGCGGAGGCCCACCGGCGGCCGCGAGGCCGATGGCCGAGCCGATCAGCCCGAACACCGTGCCGCGCCGTTCCTCCGGGAGAAGCTCGCGGACGAGCGCGATCGAGTTCGGGAACACGAGCGCCCCCGTGACGGCCTGGAGCACACGGAAGGCGATCAGCACCGTCAGGCTCGGAGCGAACGCGGCACCGAGTGACGCCAAGCCGAAGGAGGCGAGGCCCGCAAGTATCAGCGGCCGCCGTCCGAGCCGGTCCCCCAGCTTCCCGGCGAGCGGCTGGAGGGAGGCCTGCGCGATCAGATAACCGCTGACGAGCCACGCGGTCGAGCCCAGCGAGACGTCGAGGTCCTCGACGACGTCGGGCAGGGCGACCGCGATCATCGTCGAGTTCAGCGGCATGAGCATCGTGCCGAGCGCCGCCGTGAGGAGGACGGTGCGCTCGCGCTGCTCGACGCCCGGCCTACTGCGCTTCCTCGGCGGCACGCAGCTTCTTCGCCAGCGACTGCAGCAGCTTCCAGCCGATCGCGGCGTTCTCCCGCACCAGCGGGCGAAACTCCCAGTAGGTCAGCCCGTAGCAGACGAGGTCGCTGGTGGCGGTGATTGTGGCTCCCCGTGGGCCCCCGTCGATCAGCGCGATCTCGCCGAAGTAGTCGCCGGGCTTCAGCGTCCCGCGCGCCTTGCCGCCGACCGAGACCGCCGCCTCGCCGGAGTCGATCATGAAGAACGCGGCGCCGCCGGAACCTTGCCTGACCACCACCTCGCCCTCAGCGAAGCGGCGCTCCTTGAACAGGCGCGCGATCTTCGCGAGCTCCCGCTTGTTCAGGTCCGCGAAGAGCGGGACGCGCCGCAGTACCTCGACCGGGGCACCGCGCACGGTTCGCTCAGGACCCGGCCCGGGTGACCGCCCGGCACTGGAGCAGGTACAGCTCCCCGCCGGCGATCGC
The DNA here is from genome assembly GCA_035705985.1 of Thermoleophilaceae bacterium. GTDB lineage: Bacteria > Actinomycetota > Thermoleophilia > Solirubrobacterales > Thermoleophilaceae > JACVRW01. The sequence continues at coordinate 13,685 of DASSVP010000251.1, read as the reverse complement.
CCATTCGATGTCCCGCCCTTCGCCGAAGACGTGCTCGCAGCGATCGGCCAGGCGGTTCAGGGCACCGATCTGCTCGTCGTCGAGCGAGAGCCTCTCCACGAGCCCGCCCGGAACCTCCTGCTCGACCGTGCCGCCATCCCGCAGCGTTCGGACCGCAATCTTCTTGAGCCCCGCGGTGCGCTCGAGCACCTCGCCCGAGCGCGCCACGCGGTAGTGGTCGGGGATCACGCGGCCCGCCACCACCGCCTCGCCGAGCCCCCAGGCGGACTCGATCACGCGCTCGTCCGCCCCGTTCACGGGATTCGTCGTGAACATGACGCCGGCCACCTCGGGGTCGAGCAGGGCCTGGACCACCACCCCGATACTCGGACGCGTGAAGACGCCCGTGCGCTGGCGATAGCTGATCGCCGAGTCCGAGTTCGCCGACCACCAGACCTCCCTGAGCGCGTCCGCGAGCTGCGCGGAGGAAGGGACATTCAGCAGCGTGAGATGCTGGCCGGCGAAGCTCGTCTCCGCGCCGTCCTCGTCCACTGCGGACGAGCGCACCGCGAGGGGGCCGGGCAGCGGCCGAACGCACTTCGCGACCTTCTTGATCGCGCGGTCATGCCCGGAGGCGACCGCCTCTACAACCGCCCCTGACAGCGCCACGCCCGGCGGCAGGGGTATGCCCGCCCGCGCCGCCTGGCCGAGCCCCACCGCCTTCGAGCCGAAGAGCGCGACGTCGCGTGCCTTCTCGAGCGAGACCACCTTGTTCACGCCTGCACCGTCACCTCGCCGGCGTCGCCGTCCACGCGCACCGTGACCCCGTCGGGGATCCGGTCCGTCGCCTCCCGCGTCCCGACGACCCCGGGAATCCCGTACTCCCGCGCAACGATGGCCGAGTGCGACAGCAGGCCGCCGCTGTCCGTCACGATCGCTCCCAGCAGCGGCAGCAGGATGTTGAACGCCTCGGTCGTCGACTCGGTCACCAGCACGTCACCCTGCGCGATCCGGCCGAACTCATCCGGCCCGGAAACCCGGCGAGCGGGGCCCTCGTAGACGCCGCCGCTCGCGGCCAGGCCACGCAGCAGGTTGCCCTCGTGCGGCTCCTCGGAGCTGCCGAACAGCGACTGGATGCCCACGCCGATCGCCCGCATCACCCGGCCCGCCGCGGGCGGCAGCCCGGACGGGTCGGGCTCCGGCGGTGGCGGCGGGCCGATCACCTCGGGTGCGTCCTTCGCGGAGTGCGAGCTTCGCCACTCGTTCCGCTCCGCGAGCTCGTCGGCAGACGGCCCGTCCGAGCCCGACACGAGCGCGCACATCTCCTCGAAGCCGGCGTCGACGAAGTGCTCGGGGTCATGGATCCTGCCCCTGTCGGTGAGCCGCCGGCCCGCCGCGATGGCGGCGCGCCGCATGATCCCGGAGGCCCAGACGTCGCTGAAGACCCCGCGCTCGTCGCGGAGCCGGTACATCAGCCGAGCTTCGTCGACGAGCTCGTCGAACTGGGCCCGATGCTGCTCCGGGACCTGGCCGCGGATATCGGCGATCTGCTCGCCGACGTCCGGCGGCTCCACACGGCCCTGCTCGACGGCCGCGCGGATCGACCGCAGCAGGGCGTCCGGCAGCTCGAGCGCGTAGCGCCCGCCGATGTCGAAGCCGTCGAGCAAGCGGCAGCCGACGACGTCGATGTAGGCGAAGACCGCCCGACCCGCCCGGCTGTCGAGCGAGCGCAGCTCGTCCAGCACCTGCTGCGGCTCGCCGTCGGACTCGAGCAAGTCGCGCGCGGTCGAATCCTCGGACATGGCGGCGATCAGCTGCCCGAGCTCGATCGATGCGCCCGCGGACACGGGCGCGGTCCCTCGCATCATCCCGAGCAGCTCGGCAGGCGGCACGTCGGTCCACTCGCCCGCGTGCACGAGCAGGTCACCCACCGGGAGCATCGCCGCGCCCGTGAAGCGCATGTGCTGGTAGATCATCTCGGAGTGCCGATTGCGACAGCGCGTCAGGTAAGCGACCAGCTCGTCGTCGGACAGCGCGTCGGGGTCGACCGACTGCAGCTCGCGATGCGTTCGGATCGACTCCGGCTTGACCTGCTGGTCCCATTCGCGAAGCTGGTCGCGCCAGAGCCGCCGCTCCCACACCTCCTCCGCCCGCTGGAACCGCCGCGGCACCTCGTCGTCCGTCACGGGCCGCGCCGCGCTGTACGCGAATCCGTTCACGTACTGGTACTCCATTGCGTCGAGCAGCATTCCGTAGTAGCGCGTGAACTCGCCGAACCCGCGCTTGAATGGTTCGGGATGCATCTCGGTCCAGTAGCGCGTCGCGGGCCGGGGGAAGTGAACGGGGTCGAGGTGCCAGGTGCCCTCGCCCGGGGGATCGAAGCGCAACTCGTTCGCTGCCTGTGCGGAGTCCAAACCGGATCCTCTCTCTCGCGTGGCGGCGGTCTCGCCGCCGTACCTGCAACGGATCTTCTCTCGCCCCACGAGGCGGGGCAAGTGCTTCTTGCCGTGCGTCGGCGGTCACAACTCTGCGGGCGGGCTCAACTGTGCGACCCACGTCACAGTCCGCTATCTAGCAATGCGATATAACATTACGAGATATGGAACTCAGCCCCACCGCATACGTGATCCTCGGGATGGTTCGCGACGAGCCCCGGTCGGGCTACGAGATCAAGGCGATGGTCGATCGATCGGTCCGGTTCTTCTGGGCGGCGAGCTATGGGCAGATCTATCCGGAGCTGCGCAAGCTCGCCAAGGCGGGCCTGGTCGAGCCAGAAGCGCAGCCGACCGGCCGTAGGAAGCGCATCCTCTACCGCCTGACCGAAGCTGGGCGCGAGGAGCTTCGCAACTGGCTCGACCTGCCGTCCGCGCGGCTCGAGCTGCGCGACGAGGGGCTGCTGAAGCTGTTCTTCGCCGGCGCCGCCGAGCCCGGCAAGGCAATCGAGATGATCGACGCGAAGCAGCGCCTGATGGAGGAGAAGCTCGCGGCGCTGCGCGAGATCGAGCCGTTCGCGGCCGCCGCTGCGTCGACGGACCCGTTTCCCTATCTGGTGCTGCGCTACGGCATGGAGTCGAGCGAGTGGGTCATCGCGTGGTGCGCGCGGGCGCGTGCGGAGCTGACCGGGGCGGTGCCGAAGTCCGCGAACAGGAAGAGGAGGGCAGGCTGATGTTCGATCGGTTGGCGCTGCTGGCGGACAGGCGTGGGAAGACGGTCGTGATCGTGGCGGTCTTCATGGCGATCGTCGCCGGCATGCTCGGCGCCGGGGTCGCCGATCGCCTCGACCCGTACGGAGCCGACGATCCGGCGACCGAGAGCGTCAGGGCCGCCGAGCGGCTCCAGGACGCCGGCTATCGCGAGACCAGCGTCGTCGTGCTCGTCCACGGCGTCGACGTCGATTCGGCGGCCGGCCGGCAGCGGATCGGGGCACTGACCCACCGGATTCGCACAGACAGGGACGTGGCCGGCGTAGCCACCTACTACAACACGGGCTCGCGCGACTTCGTCTCACGCGACGGCACGTCCACCTACCTGTCGGTCCGGCTTTCGCCAACGGACGACGATGAGATCCAGGACGCCGGTGAGCGGATCAGCAGCTCGCTCGAGCGTGTGCCCGGAGTGTTGGTCGGCGGGGCCGCGGTCGCCCAGCAGCAGGCGAACGAACAGGTGGAGAAGGACCTGCGCACGGCCGAGCTCTTCGCCTTTCCGATCCTCTTCCTGCTCTCGCTGCTCTTCTTCCGCAGCCTGGTGGCCGCCGCGCTCCCGCTGTTGGTCGGCGGGCTGACGATCGTCAGCACGACGGTGATGCTCAGCGTCGCGAGCGAACTCGGCTCGATCTCGATCTTCGCGCTCAACCTCGTGATCGGCCTCGGTCTCGGCCTCTCGATCGACTACAGCCTGTTCATCGTCTCGCGCTATCGCGAGGAGATGGCGAAGACGGGTCCCGGACTGGACGCGATGCGGCGGACGATGGCAACGGCGGGGCGCACCGTGCTGTTCAGCTCGCTGACCGTCGCCGGCGCGATTGCGTCGCTGCTCGTCTTCCCACAGCGCTTCCTGTATTCCATGGGCGTCGGCGGATCACTGGTGGCGCTGATCGCTGCGGCGGTGGCGCTGATCGTGCTGCCCGCGATCCTGGCCGTGCTCGGAGCCCGGGTCAACGCCCTTGCGCCCGCCGTGCTCCGTGGCCGGGCCGAGCGTGACGCCCGCCCCGCCGAGCACGGCTTCTGGTACCGGCTCTCGCGGCTCGTGATGCGGATCCCCGGCCGAATCGCGATCGGAAGCGCGGCGCTCCTGATCGCGCTCGGGATCCCGTTTTTCAGCATTCAGTTCACCGCGATCGATGCCCAGGTGTTGCCCGACGGCGCCAGCGCGAACCAGGTCGACGACGCGCTCCGCGCCGACTTCCCGCCCTTCCGCGACACCCCGATCCAACTCGCGGTCAGCGGCGGACCCGCCGAGGCGGAGAGCGTCGCGCGCGAGGCGCATCGGCTTCCGGGCGTGGCCGAGGTCAGGCCGCCCATGAAGCTGAACGGCGACACCTCCGCCGTCGAAGTCATCTCCTCCAACCCGCCGCTCAGCGACGCCAGCCAGGACCTCGCCGCGGACCTGCGGGCGCTCGAGCGTAACTCGCTGACGACAGGCTTCACGGCGAGCTTCGTCGATCTAAAGGACAGCCTCGCCGATCACCTGCCGCTGATGCTGGCGATCGTCGTCGCCGTGACGCTGGCGGTCCTGTTCGTCTTCACGGGCTCATTGGTGCTGCCGGTCAAGCAGATCCTCATGAACCTGCTCGGGCTCAGCGCCGTGTTCGGGATCCTCGTCCTGATATTCCAGGATGGTCGGCTCGAGGGCCTGCTCGGCTACACCAGCCAGGGTGCGCTGGAGGCCACGCAACCGCTGTTCCTGTTCGTCGTCGCGTTCGGGCTCTCCACCGACTACGGCGTCTTCCTGCTTTCGCGGATCAAGGAGGCACGCGACGGCGGTGCCACGAACGCCGACGCTGTTGCGATCGGACTGGAGCGCGTCGGACGCATCGCCACGGCCGCTGCGGTTCTGTTCGCCGTCGCGATCGGCGCCTTCGTCACCTCCGAAATGATCTTCATCAAGCAGCTCGGGCTCGGGATCGCCCTCGCTGTGCTGATCGACGCGACGATCGTCCGGGCGCTGCTCGTTCCCTCGCTGATGGAGATGCTCGGCAGGTGGAACTGGTGGGCGCCAAAGCCGCTGCGCCGAGTCCACGCACGATTGGGGCTCAGTGAGGGGTGATGGCCCCAGCGACCCGGGCCTGTCACGCGTCGCGCTGCGGTCATGGGCGGTTGGAGGGACGTCACACCGGACGGCCTCAGCTTCGCCAGCATCCTCGGCGCGCCCGTCAAGCGCCTCCGGGTCGGTCGGCGCAGCGAACGGCCGGTCCCGCGACGCGCTGATGACTCGGACGGCGGTGTCAGTTCGACTCGTCGCGGGCGCGTCCGTAGCGCTCGAAGATCACCCGCGAGCCGAACGGCCTGGTCTCGATCAGGTCGAGCGGGACGTCGTCGGTGACCGGCGGCAGGAACGGCGTGCCGCCACCGACGACGACCGGATGGCGGAACATGCGCAGCTCGTCGACGAGGCCGAGCTCGATCGCCTGCGCGGCCAGGCCGGCGCCGCCGATCGCGACATCCTTGTCGGTCGCGTCGAGCGCCGCTGCGGCCTCCTCGGCCACCGACGCCTCGGCGAGCCGGGCGTTGCCCTGGACGCTGTCGAGCGTGCGGCTGAAGACGACCTTCGGGATCGCGCACCAGACGTCGGCGAACGCGGCCCCGGGCTCATCGTCGCGCATCGACGGATCCGTCTCCCACACAAGCATCGTCTCGTAGAGCCTGCGGCCGAGGAGAAACCCGCCGAGCTCGCGTACCTGCGCAGTGTGAAAGCGAAACAGCTCGTCGCTGGGGACCGTCCACGCGAACCCGCCCTCGCGGTCGGCGATGAAGCCGTCCACCGACACGCCCATCGAGTAGATCAGCCTGGGCCTCACGGGCGCGTGATGCTATCGCTGGGGCGAGGTCATTCTCCCCGCGCCTTTGCACTGAGCTCGCCAAGCCGCGCTGCGCTGCGCTCGTCCATCGGCAGGAAGGTCTCGATCGCGAGGTTTGCCGCCGACACCTCCAGCGGCGCCCCGAGCGTGGCGATCACGGTGAAGAGGCTGACCTCCCCGAGCGGCGTGCGCAGGTCCAGCGAGACCACGGGCTGGGTCGCGGTGCGGGTGGGCGGGTCGTCCGGGAGATAGGACTCGACATCCTCGATCAGCGCGCCGAGTGCAGGATCGGCGTCGTCGCGGCTCCTTCGCCTCAGCTTCGTGATCAGCGGCGCGTTGCAGGCCGCCGTCATCGAGGAGATCTTCGGGAGGCCTCCCGGGTGGACCGCCAGGCGGAGCATGTTGATCGGGGGCTCGAGCAGCTCGGGGTCGACCCCGTCCCAGAGGAGCGCGGCGGCCCGATTGGCCTCGATCAGGTTCCAGAGACCGTCGACGATCAACGCCGGGTTCGGCTCGTGTGCCTCCAGCAGCCGGCTCAGCGACTCACGCAGCGGCCGCATCACCTCGCCGTCGAACGGCTGCTCCAGGTAGGGCGGAGCGAAGCCCCCCGAGAGCAGCAGGCGGTTGCGCTCGGCAATCGGCAGGTCGAGGTGCTGGGCGAGGTGGATGAGCAGCTGGCGGCTGGGTCGCGAGCGGCCGGTCTCGACGAAACTCAGGTGCTTGGTGGAGAGGTTCGCGTCCAGCGACAAGTCCATCTGCGTGAGCCGCCGCCGCGTGCGCCAGAAGCGGATGAGCTCACCGACGGTCTGCGGGTCCCTCGCGGTCTGGACGGCCACGAGCCAACGGTAGCGCCGGTCCGGATCGCCGCGATTACCTCGGATGTAACGGAGAGCATCCGTTACCCCACAGGTAATCGACACGCGGTCGTTGCGCGGGGATAGTTGCGCCACGAGCAACGCGTTTGGAGAGGCGACCAAGATGAGCGAAGCAACCGCAACACCCGAGACGCGCACGAGGGAGGCAGAGCATCTGGCGGATCGATACGTCGCGCTCTGGAACGAGCCAGATCGCGAGCGCCGGCGCCGGCTGATTGCCGAGCTCTGGACCGAGGACGGGTCGCAGATCCTCCAGCCGCCGCAGGAGTTGCGCGAGATCGCCGCGCGCCCCGGGATCGGCATGGCGGCCACACTCGAGGCGCGGGGACGCGCCGAGCTCGAGGCGCGGGCCGCAACCTCCTACGAGCGCTGGGTCGGCTCCGACGGACTCAGCTTCAGGCGACGCGACGACGTCGACCGGCTGCACGACGTGATCAAGCTCCACTGGGAGGCTGTTTCGCCGAACGGCGAAGTGACGGCCGTGGGGCTCAACGTGCTCATCCTCGCCACCGACGGCCGCATTCGGCGCGACTACGTGTTCATCGAGAGTTAGGCGATGCATTCCTCGGTCCAATCGTTCCGCACGTGCGACGGCGTCCTCGCGACGGTGGTGGCGTGATGGCCACGGTGGAGGCGGGCGGCGTCACGCTCGGGGTCGAGCCCTTCGGGGACGCGGCGACGCCGCTGGTTCTGCTCGCGGGCGGCCCGACCATGCTCTCCTGGCCGGACGCGCTCTGCGAGGCGCTCGCGCGCGGCGGGCGCCACGTCGTGCGGTACGACCTGCGCGATTCCGGCGCGTCGACCACGGTCGATCCCGAGGCTCCCACGTACACGCTGCGCGATCTCGCGGCCGACGCCGCGGCGCTCGCCCGCGAACTCGACGGCCGGCCGGTGCACCTGGCGGGCATCGGAGTGGGCGGGATGGTCGCCCAGGTCGCCGCGCTCGACCACCCGGACGCGTTCTCGGCGCTCACCCTCGCCGCAACGCGGCCCGTCGCTCCAGGCCGGCTCGACCGCGACCTGCCCGACCATGACGCGGCCACGATGGAACGGCTGTTCTCGCGCTCGATGCCCGACTGGTCCGACCGCGCCGCCGTGGCGGAGTATGCCGCCGCAGGCGCCGAGATCCTCGGCGACGACCCCGCCGCCGCGCGCGCGATGGCCGTGCGCAAGTGGGACCGCGCGCCCAGCACGGAGCCGGCGGTGCAGATGGCCAACCAGCTGGGCACGATGTTCGCCAAGCTCGACTGCAAGCCGCGCTGGCGCGAGCGCCTGTCCGAGCTCGCGATCCCGGCGCTGGTGGTGCACGGTCGCCGCGATCCGTTCTTCCCTGTCGGCAACGGCGAAGCGCTCGCGCGCGAGATCCCCGATGCGCGGCTGCTCGTGCTCGAGCGGGCCGCGACGGCCATCCCCGATGCTGCCGCCGGTGAAGTCGCCGCGGCGATGCTCGCGCTCTAGGTGTAGTTCCTGAGCAGGTTGGTTCATCCGGGCCCCCTCGGAGGCTGGGAGCTGCCAAGCACCCACAGCTCCAAGGAGGACACCGGATGAGCTTCACGCTAACGCGGCGCTCAGCCTGAACAAGCGCCGGCAGCTCGCCAGGCGTGTGGTCGAGCTGGGCTGGACGCTGACGGAGGCGGCCGCGGCCGCCGAAGGCAGCGTGCGCTGTGCGCGCCAGTGGGTGCGTCGCTACCGCTCGGAGGGGAGCTCGGGCTGCTGGATCGTTCCTCGGCGCCGGCGCGGGTTGCCAACCGCACACTCACTGAGCGAGTGGAGGCGATCACCCGCCTGGCCAGAGGCGGGCTCCGTGCGGGCGAGGCCAATCGTCCAGGCGCATGGCGGGCATATCTGGCTCGCCGACAGCGAGGTCGGCACGCGTGTCCGATTCGTAATCCCGCGTAAGGGGCCGATGGCACGCTCGCCTGTATGAAGGCCTTCTCGCTTCTGCCGGCCATCTGTTTGCTCGCGCTCGTCGGCTGCGGCAACGACGGCGGGGTCAAGAAGAAGGACGCCGCGAAGGAGAGGCAGAGCGCGGGCAAGGGGCGATGATCGCTGTCGGGGACTCCGACTTCGGGTCGATGCTGTTCGACTCGAACACGCAGGCCATCTACGTTTTCGAGAGCAGGTCGCTGGTTCGAGCCCAGCCGCGCCCGTCCCGACAGAACCCTGCGCCGACGGGCTTCCTCGTTCTTCGGGGGTCCGCTCGACCGGCGTTGCTTAGGGCGGCTTTCTCCGGGCGTGCGGATGCCAGCCGGCCAGATCCGTGGGCGGGGTGACGACGCGGTCGAGTACAGCGCCCTGATCCTGCGGGCGACGCGGGAAGCGGCGCGTGGCGGCCTGTGTCGTCACGCGGTAAACGGCGACCGGGGCCGGGACGGGGTCTCCGCCGGCGTCGAACCGCAGCGGTCCGAGCACGCCGTCACGCAATCTCAGCCGGAGCAACTCGTTTGTGACAGACGAGCGAGTGCCGTCGGAGCGGGCGATGGCTTCCAGCAGCGCCTCGGCCGCCGCCGCGGCCTGCATCGCGTAGCCGGCGATCGGGCGCCCGTGCGTCTGGCGCCGTAGCGCCTGCCGGAGTGACCGGCCCGCGCGGGGGGTGCGTTCCTCTGGCAATCCGGCCACCGTGAACATGAGCCCCTCGGTGGCGGCGCCGGCGTCCCCCAGCAGTTGGAGGCGATCCAGGAAGAGGTCCGGAGCCAGAATTGGAACCCGCGCGCCGAGCTCGGCTCGCAGGTCGGCCAGGAGCCGCCGGCCGTTCTCGCAAAAGCAGCCGGCAACAAGCAGCGCGTCGGGTGCTTCACGCCGGACCCGCCGAGCCAGGTCGGTGTAGTCGCGGGCATCGGGATCCCAGGTGCTCGTCCCGACGGTGCGGAACCGCGTGTTGCCCCCTGCGTTGCCCCATCACGCTTCTGAGCGTCAGGGAAACCCCCTGGAACACAGAGAAGCCGCTCTCAGAGCGGCTTCCTGTGAGTAGCGGGGGCGGGATTCGAACCCGCGACCTTCGGGTTATGAGATCGCCCGGAACGCGTCACCTCGAGGTCGGCGTCAGTGATCGCCGAGGGCTCTGCCCGCTCGGCGGGGGAACACGGCGCGACGCCGGCCACGAGGGCCGGCGTCGCGCATATCTGGGCGCTATGTGCCGGGGTTCAGTCTCCGGTGTAGCGCAGGATGTACAGGCCGAGGTCGCGATCGCTGAACAGCAGCAGCGGCGCGCCCGCGCTCGGTCCCGGCTGATGCGGGTACGTCCCCCAGAAGTTGTTCCCGCCCTCGTCGATGAAGAAGCCCTTCTCGACGATGCCCTTCCGGTCGAACTTCACGACTCGCGCGCCGGCGGCGTAGTACGAGATGTACGCCAGGTTGACGTTCGCGCGCGGATCCGTCTTGGCCTCATGCACGCTGAGATCGCCGAACCCCTGGGCGAAGCTCTCGTCGAGCGCCTCCGGCACGGCGTACGAGTCGATGATCCTCAGGTCGGGATCCCGGGCGTCGTGCAGCTGCACGTAGCCCCACCCGTCGAACTCGGTGCTGGCCGTGTACCTCTCGCCCTGAGTTCCGACCACGATGTCGGCGCCCTCGGGTCCGGTGTACGCGGGCGGGTCGTTGAACATGAGGTGCGACGCGCGGTGGCCGATGCAGATTGCCGGAATCTGCTCGTCGTAGTCGTGGCCCTGGCCGCCGCAGAAGAACGCGTCCGGCAGTAGCCCGTTACGCGTGCCGCCGTGGCTCTGACTTACGATCACGACGTCGTAGCCCAGATCCTGTCCGGCGGCGATCTTCGTCGAGAAGAAACAGCCGCCCCTGGAGAAGACGACCGCCTTCTCCTCGCCGGGCTCGGCCGGGATTGCGCTGGCGGGCGGCGGAGAGGGCTCGCCCGCCACGGCGTCGGGTCCGGCGTTCGGGCCCGCGGCGAGGCAGCCACGCCCGCCGAAGACCGTCGGGCCCGCGACCGTTCCGTCAGGCCGGCTGTCGACGGTGGGCGTGAAGCCGAACTCACCGGCGCCGTATGGCCCGGCGTTCGTCCCGGTCGTCAGCTCGAAATTCGTGCGGTACGGCGAGAAGTCCTCGTCCGTCGAGAGCACGAACTCGGCGTCGGAATCCCAGTAGCCCTGGTGGCTGTTGCCCTCCGGGAACTCGAACTGCGGCATCAGCGGGTCCGGGGTGCGGTAGTCCGAATCGCCGACGAACACAGGATTCGCCGGGTCGTCGATGTTCAGGAGCACCTGACCCGCGTCCCAGTACGAGACCAGCAGGAAGTCGTGCCCGCCGATCCGCTTGTGCTGCATGTCGTGGTGGAAGACCGTGTCGCCGTTGGCGTAGGAGCCCTGGGCGCCCGGCCAATCCTCGAGCCCCTGCTCGGCGAGCATCACGGGCGAGCTCGGGTTCGAGACGTCGAAGATGTCGACGTCCTTCAGCTCCTGATTGTCCTGCAGGGTCGCGATGACCCGGTCCTTGCCACCCGGCAGCACGCCGCGCTGCACGAACAGCTGGGCGCTGTGTGTCGTGTGGTAGGTCTGGTTTGCAACCGCCGGATTCGCGTCGCCGAAGTTGAGAGAGAGCGGCTTCGGGTTCTCAGGGTTCGTCACGTCCCACAGCGAGGCGCCCGACGGCGCGAACCCAGACGAGTTGCAGGTCTCGTTGTTGTGGATGAGGATGTCGCCCTGGAACGACGGGGTGTTGGCCTTGACGACGTGGACCCCCTCCCCGACGTAGCTGTTCGCATGGGCCGGGATGAAGCCGACATTCTTCGGGTCCGCCGGCTCGGAGATGTCCACGATCTCCACGCCGGTACCGCTGCCGCCGTTCGACACACATTCCGGCGAGAACTTGTTCAAGTAGGCGTAGTCGCCGAAGGCCGCTACATCGGCGATCCCGCCCTCGACGTCCGTGAGCTTCAGCTTGCTCACGAGCTCCATGTTGTTGCTTCCAGCCGGCAGATGGCCCTCGTCTCCACCGTGCTGGTGGTCCGGCATCGGACCGTCGACCGGGTCGTGGTCCTGGCCATGGATCGGAACCGCTGCGGCCGTTCCGCCCGCCGCAGCAAGCGCGAGAACGCTCAGCGCAGCAGCAAACAGGAGCCTCGTCGTGCGTGACATTGATCTCCCCCTCACAGGATTCTCGCGACCTCGGCAGGGCCGCCCCTTCGAGCTACCCGTAGCGAGTCACAGCAAAACCGCGACGATCGGAGCAACCGTGTGAATGTCCTGCGCGGTGACCCTTGGGCGGACCCTCGACCGAGCGAACGACGTCGATCTCCGCGCCCAGCGCCCGCATCAGCTGGAAGCGCACCTCCGTGAAGCAGTCGGCCATCACGATCAGCGGCCGTTAGCCCTTGGCACGACAGACGAGCGCTAGCGCCGGTCCGGTGCTACCGCCGGTGTACTCCACGACAGTGTCGCCCGGCGATATGAGGCCATCGCGCTCCGCGCCCTCGATCATCGCGAGAGCCATGCGATCCTTCACGGACCCCGTCGGGTTGAGTATTCGAGCTTCAACCACAGCTCAGCCCCGTTGGGCGGCGCACACCGGCGCAGACGCAGCAACGGGGTGCCCGCAATGTCTGGGCGCGGCCGAGGCATCCCGTAGCGCCGCTCGCCACGGTCGCCGTCAGCAACCGAGCATGATCACCCCGCGAGATGAGCTCCCCTCGGACACGGAGAACCCTGCCGGGGGGCGGAGGCGACGATGTGGCGAACTGGCCTACGGCGACCAGCACCGCAAAGAGAGCCCGCCGGGCGCGAATTGGGCTGGCCCGGCCGGCGCCCGCGCAATGGCCGACCGAGGACGACGACCCGTGCCGGAGTCGGGGCCAATCCCGGGGCCACGGGTCAGCAATGTGGATGACCTCGTGGGAAAGGTCTCGTGGTGCCGCTTCCCTCGCGGAGCGTTTGGATGTCCCTCACGCAGCTCATCGCGTAGCTCGTCAGCCGCATCGCGGAGGACGTCCCGCGCTTCCGCGCCGAGCGTCCGCGGGTCCGTCGTCTCGGAGACCTCGCCCACCGAGACGAGCTCGAGGTCGCGATCCGCGAACGTTGCCGGCACGCGTGCCGCCGCCGCGCCCGCATCCTGCGCATCGATGGCAAGGACGACCTCAAACGTCCGTCGGCCCGACGCGGGCTCCGCTGCACCCTCCGTGACAGCGAATCATGAAACCGCAACAGGGTCGCACAGCTTCAGGAAGATGCCCGGCTCCCACCAGCCCAAGCTCACGGTCACCTGGAAGATCACCCCGTTGACCGACGACAACGACCCAGTGGGAACCCCCGCGAGCACCAACTGCAACGGCGCAAGTGACGTTCGGTCTCGCGCAGGGGCGCCCCGCCACAGGTAACGCTACGATGTAGCTAAATGGCTACGGATGTCCCGCAACGCGAACTCCGCAACAACACCGCCGGCCTGCTGCGCCGTGTCGAGGCGGGCGAGCGACTACGCATCACCGTCCATGGCCATCCAGTGGCCGAGCTTGTGCCGCTCGATCGCGCCCAGCAATTCGTCCCCTTCGACGAGCTCGTCCGCGACCTCGGAGGCCTGATGCTTCCAGGCGACCGCCTCGACGAAGAGCTGCGCGACCTCGACGAAACCCCACGCGACCCGTTTGCGTGAAGCGAGCCCTGCTCGACACCTCGTTCGTCATCACCCTCGCGCGCGGAGAGGCCATCACGCTCGACGACCCACCCGAGGAGGCCGCGATCTCCGCCGTAACGCTCTGCGGACTACACCACGGCGTACTCATCGCCACCGACGCGCTGCGGCCTGGCCGTCTCGCAACCCTCACCTACGCCGAACGGCGGTTCGCCGTCCTACCCGTCGACGCCCGCGTC
>DASSVP010000250.1:0-32748 GCA_035705985.1 Thermoleophilaceae bacterium | reverse complement strand
AGAGCGGCGGCACGCTGCCGCCGCCGTCCTTCGGGGGGAACGGCGGGGACCCGGCGCCCGCGCTGGAGACCGCGCGCCGGCCCCTGCTCGCGAAGCGCGACACGGGTCCGGCGCGCGACCCGCGCCCTGGCTTCGACGACGTGGAGACGCCGATGGCGACGATAGGCCTGGAGGGCCGCTTCCTGGAGCTCAACGGGGCGTTCGCCGACCTCGTGGGCTACAGCGAGGGCGAGTTCCAGCAGGCGGTCTGGCCGCCGGTGATGGACCGAGCGAACCTCGACAAGCACCGCGAGCAGATCAAGGACATGCTCGCCGGGACGATCGAGTCCGCCGACGTGAAGACCGGCTACGTGCACGCCCAGGGCCTCCTGGTGCCGATCGTCGGCAGGATCACGCTCGTCCGCGAGGGCGGCGAGCCCGCGCACTTCCTGCTCCAGACTACGTAGTCTCAGCCGTCGTGATTCCGGACGCCGGCATGCTGCCGTGGCTCGAGCGGCTGCGCGAGGACATCCCCGGCCTCGAGCCGCTCGATGCGCACACGCACATCGGGTCGAACGACCCGGACGGCTACCGCTGCAGCGGCGAGCAGCTCACCGGGGCGCTCGAGCACATCGGGGCACGCGCGTTCGTCTTCCCGATGCACGAGCCCGACGGCTACGCGGCCGCGAACGACATGGTGATCGAAGAGGCGGAGGCGGCGGGCGGGCGGCTATTCCCCTTCTGCCGCCTCGACCCGGCCGCCGACCCCCTGGCCGAGGCCGAGCGCGCGCTCGGTCGCGGCGCGCGCGGGATCAAGCTGCATCCGCGCGCCGAGGAGTTCACGCTCGACCACCCGGCGCTCGAGCCGGTCCTCGCTCTTGCGAGCGAGCGCGGGCTGCCGGTGCTCGTGCACGCGGGACGCGGCATCCCGGCGCTGGGCAGGCACGCCGTCCAGGCATGCGAGCGCCACCACGGCATGCGGCTGATCCTGGCCCACGCCGGCATCTCGGACCTCGCGTGGATCTGGCGCGTGGCGCAGGAGCGGCCGAACCTCTTCTTCGACACGTCCTGGTGGTCCCCGGCGGACGTGCAGGCGCTCTTCGCCCTGGTCCCGCCGGGGCAGATCCTGATGGCCAGCGACGCGCCCTACGGCTCACCCACCTGGGCGACCGTGATGGCGGCGCGCAACGCGCTCCAGGCCGGCCTGGACGCCGAGCAGACGCGCGCGGTCGTGGGCGGGCAGGCGCTCCGGCTCGTGAACGGCGAGGAGCAGCTCGACCTCGGCCCCGCACCCGGCGCCGACGGCCTGTCGCGCGACCCGCTGCTCGACCGCGTCCACTCCTTCCTCATGAGCGCGCTCGGCCAGATGTTCCAGGGGGTCGAGCCGGCGGAGACGCTGGCGCTCGTGCGACTGGCCTGCGACGTCGGCGACGGGGCACCCCAGGCAGGGGTGTGCCGGTGGGTCGTGGAGCTGCTCGAGGAGCGCGAGCGCTACTCGCCGGATGGGGACGGCCGCCCGCCTCGCTTCGCGCCCGGACTGCACTTCATGGTCGGCGCGCTCGGCATCGTGCGCACCCCGGACGTGCCGCTGCCCGAGTTTCCCGCGCAGGCCGCCGGGTAGGTCACGCCAGGGCCATCCGGAGCCCCGTGGCGGACCTGTGGGGACGTTGCCGGGACACGGGTTGGCCCTCCTGGGGTCACGCCACTTCGCGAAGCGCCTCGAGCTCGCGGCGCATCGCAAGGCGCTTCAGAGCGCGCGACTCGATCTGCCGGACGCGCTCGGCCGACAGCCCGAGCCGCCGGCCCGTCTCGCGCAGCGGCTGCGGCTCGTCGCCCTCCAGGCCGAACCGAAGCCGGATCACGTCGCGCTCGGTCTCGGGAAGCTCGTCGATCGTCTGGCGGAGCAGCTGCTCCGAGAGGCTCACCTCGACCTCCTGGTCCACCGGCGGCGCTCCGCCCTCGAGCAGCTCGCCGAGCGCCGTGTCGCCCTCCTCGCCCACCGGCCGGTCGAGGCTGGTGACCGTCCGTGCCGCGTCGCGCACCTCCTCGACCTGGTCGAGCGGCAGCTCCGCCTCGCGAGCGATCTCGTCGTCGGTCGGCTCGCGCCCGAGCTTCGCCGAGAGCTCGCGCTCGGCCCGGACGATCTTGCGCTCGCGCTGGCCGATGTGCACGGGGATGCGGATCGTCCGCGCCTTGTTGGCGAGCCCGCGCTGGATCGCCTGGCGGATCCAGAACGTCGCGTACGTCGAGAACTTGTAGCCCTTGCGCCAGTCGAACTTCTCGGCGGCGCGGATCAGCCCGAAGATGCCCTCCTGGATGAGGTCGAGCAGCGACAGCTCCTGGCCCTGGTACTTCTTCGCGATCGAGACCACGAGCCGGAGGTTCGAGTTGATCATGCGCTCCTTCGCCTCGAGGTCGCCCTGCTCGATGCGCTTCGAGATCTCGACCTCCTCCTCGGCGGTGAGCAGCGGATAGCGCCTGATCTCGTTGAGGAAGAGCTGGAGCGCGTCGGTGGTCGCCGCCGCCAGCTCGCCGTTGCGGAAGCTCGTGGGCTCCACCCCGGCCCGGCCGCAGTCGTCGCCGATGTCGATGCCCTGCGCCTCGATGTGCGACTCGAGCGCGTCCACGTCCTCGTCGGCCAGCTCGAGAGCCTGAACCAGCTCGTCGAGCTCCGACACATTGATGCAGCCGCGCTCCTCGCCGCGAGCGATCAGCGCCGCCACCTCTGCTCGTGAGGTGAGCTCCTGCGGCACGACCCGCATGCTACGCCGCCGCGGCGCCCGCTGCGGAGAGGCGGTCGAGCGAGCGCCGGAGCAGCCGCGAGACGTGCATCTGCGACACGCCGACCTGCTCGGCGATCTCCGCCTGCGTGAGGTCCTCCTCGAAGCGCAGGCGGAGTATCAACCGTTCGCGCGCGGGCAGCGCCTCCAGGGTGCCGCGCAGCGTCTCTCCGATCTCAACGAGCTCGTACCCGTGCTCCTCCTCGGACAGGGAGTCGGCGAGCGTCCAGCTCTCCTCCTCACCGCCGCTCGGCCGCGGCGCGTCGAGCGAGACCGCCTCGTACGCCGTGGCGGCCTCCATCGCCTCCAGCACGTCCTCGACCGGCGCGCCCACCGCGGCGGCCACGTCGCGCGGCGTGGGCGAGCGCCCGAGCTTGGAGGGAAGGGCGCCGAGCGCCTCACCGACCTTCAGGACGAGCTCCTGGGTTGCGCGCGGAACGTGAACGGACCAGCCCTTGTCGCGGAAGTGGCGCTTGATCTCGCCCAGCATCGTCGGGACGGCGTAGCGGGTGAAGCCGTTGCCGCGCTCGGGGTCGTAGCGGTCGACGGCCTTGATCAGGCCAACGCAGGCCACCTGGACGAGGTCCTCAAGCGGCTCCCCGGCGTGCCTGTAACGCGAGGCAAGCTGGCGCGCCAGCGGCATGAACCGGACCACAAGCTCATCGCGGGCGTCCAGGTCCCCGTCGTGGTGATACCTCGTCAGGAGTCGATCGTCCTCGAGCCTCCGGGCCTCGGGAGACTCAGCCGCCGGCTCCCCCAACATGACGGCTGGTGTCACGTGTCACATATCACCCTTTCGGGCAATTGTGAAACCTGCTGGGTGGTCAGCCGACCGCGGATGCGTCGTCCACCATCTCGAGCCGCTCCTCCAAGCGGGTGATGGCGAACACGCGCTGCACGGGCTCGGGGCCGCGCACGATCACGACCCGGCGGCCCGATTCGCGGGCGCGCTCGTCGGCGGTGACGAGGCAGCGCAGGCCCGTCGAATCCAGGAACGTGAGGCGCGAGAGGTCGAGCACCACGATTGGCGGCTCGCCCTCCTCCACACGCCGCAGCTCGTCCTGCACCTTGGCCACGGTCGAGAGGTCCAGCTCTCCCTTCAGGGCCACATGCACGAGTCCGTTGCGGTCCTCGGTCTCGACGTCGAGGATCTCCACCGCGCTGCAACCTAGCGCAAGCCCGCCTCCTTGGCGAGTTGCCAGGCGAATCCGACCTGCACCGCGGCGAACGAAAGCTCGAGCACGCGCTCCGGTACGGCATTCGCCAGCACCACCCCGGCGAGCACGCCGACGGGCGCGAGCAGCCCGATGACGAGGCCGTCGCGAAGCCGCACGTTGCCGTACTCGCGCTGGCGCACCGTGCCCACCACCGCCACGAGCACGACCGCCACCAGCGATGTGGCGACGGCCCCCAGCTGGGACATGCCGGCGAAGACGACCAGCGCCGGGACGAACAGCACGCCCCCGCCGACTCCGAGCAGGCCGCCCGCCGTCCCGGCGGCGAAGCCGAGCGCGAGCAGGCCGGCGACGTCGAGCGCGTCCATCAGAGGACCAGCACCGCGGCGGAGGCGAGCAGGAGCACGACGAAGGCGGCCGCCACGGCGCGCTCCGGTATGCGTTGCTGAAGCGCCGTCCCGGCGAGGACGCCGGCGATCGCCGGCGCCGCCACGAGGAGGCCCTTGCCGAGGTCGACGTTGCCGTAGGCGGCGTGCGCCGCCGCGGCCACCGCTCCGATCACCGCGATCGCCGTCAGCGACGTCCCGGTGGCCTCGCGGTGCCCGTAGCCGAGCCAGAGCACCAGCAGCGGGACGATGATCGTGCCGCCTCCCACGCCGAAGAGGCCGGAGAACGCGCCCGCGGCGGTGGCGATGGCGGCCAGACGCACCGGGGCATACTACGGCGCGTCGTGGAGGCCCTTCGCCCACTCACAGACGACCCCGCGCGAGCCGCGCTGTTCTTCGACGTCGACGGGACGCTGTCGCCGATCGTCGAGCGTGCGCAGGACGCGCAGGTGCCGCAGGAGACGTCACTTCTCCTCGCGCGGCTCTCGCGGCGCTACGCGTCCGTGGCGTGCATCTCCGGGCGCGGCGCTGCGGACGTGCGGCGTCTGGTGGGAGTGGGCGGGATCGAGTACTCGGGCCTCCACGGAGCCGAGCTGCTCGGACCGAACACGAGCCGGGCGACGATCCTTCCCGAGTTCGCACGCCACATGCCCGAGGTGCAGCGCTTTGCCCGCGAGCGCGATTCCGCGGAGCTTCGAGCGCTCCGCGTGCGCCTCGAGGACAAGGGGCCGATCATGACCTTCCACTGGCGGGGAGCGCCCGACGAGGACGCCGCACACGAGCGCGTGCGGCGGATCGCGGAGGAAGCCCAGGCGGAGGGGCTCTGGATCCACTGGGGCCGGAAGGTGCTCGAGATCCGCCCGCCCGTGCCGATCGGGAAGGGCCGCGCGGTGCGGGACCTCCTCGCCCGGACGCCCGTCCGCGCCGCGCTCTACGCCGGCGACGATGCGACCGACCTGGACGCCTTCGAGGCCCTCGCCGAGGTGGACGCGCCCGTCAGGGTGGGGGTGCGCTCGGAGGAGGGGCCGCGGGAGATCGTCGACCGGGCCGACCTGGTCGTCGACGGCGTGGAGGGGGTTCAGCGGGTGCTCGCGGCCCTGGACGCCGCATGAGGTTCCGTGAGTTCCTCCGGGTGTCGGTGCTGATCTACGGCGGCGCCGCGACGGCGCTGGCCGTCGTCTCCATCGCCGGCGCGACGCGGGCGGACACGACCACGCTCGTGTACGTGGCCGCGGTCTGGTGGTGCGTCGCCGCGCTCGCCGGGCTGTGGATCGGTCGGCGCCCCCAGACGACGGAGGGGATCGCGACGCTGCTCGCCGACGCGCGAAGCACGAATTCGCTGCCCCAGCTCGAGCCCGGCGCGGTGATCTTCAACCGGCTCTGGCCGGTCGCCGTGGTGACCGTGCTCACCGGGGCGATCGGGTTCTTCTTCCCCCAGGTTCCCGTCGTGGCCACCGGCTTCTTCCTGCTGGTCGCGCTCCTGTGGCGGCGGCAGTCCAGCGCCGTCGAGGCCATCGAGGGACGTGACGGCGTGGAGTTCTGGTTCGACCGCACCTCCCCCTTCGGCGGGCCGAAGCTGCTGCGGCTCCCCGGCCTGCGCCGGGTGGAGCCGCTCTAGGCCCCGCGCTTGCGCATGCGCGCCAGCTCGGCCCACGGGCGCGTGTTGCCCACCTGCTCGGCCGTGAGCCACCCGCGACGCGCGGTGGCGATCCCGTAGCGCATGTTCTTCAGCGTGCGCGGCCAGTGCGCATCGCTGTCGACGAGGAGCGTCACCCCGGCCTCCGCCGCGGCGCGCGCGTACACGTCGTTCAGGTCGCGCCGGTCGGGGTTCGCGTTGATCTCGAGGAACGTGCCGGTCTCCACCGCCTTTGCGATCACGCTGTCGAGGTCGAGTGCGTATGCCTCGCGGCGCTCGATCAGCCGGCCCGTGGGATGTCCGATCAGGTCCACGAGCGGGTGCTCCATGGCGCGGAGCATCCGCCCGGTCTGCTCCTTCTCGGATTGCCGGAAGCTCGTGTGGAGGGACGCGATCACCCAGTCGAGCTGCTCGAGCACCTCGTCCGCGTAGTCGAGCGAGCCGTCGGGCAGCACGTTGGTCTCGGTCCCCGCCAGCACCTGGATGCCGAGGTCCGGCAGCGCGCGGATCTCCTCGACGCGGCGGAGCAGGGCATCCGGCTGCACGTCGTTGCCGAAGCCGTGCGTGGCCGAGTGGTCGGTGATCGCGATGTACTCGTAGCCGAGCTCGCGGGCGGCCTCGGCCATCTCCTCCACGCTCGCGTGGCCGTCGGAGAGCGTCGTGTGCATGTGGAGGTCGCCGCGTATGTCGGCCTGCTCGATCAGCTTCGGCAGGCGGCCCTCGCGCGCGGCCTCGAGCTCGCCGCGGTTCTCGCGCAGCTCTGGAGGAATGAATTGCAGGCCGAGCCGTTCGTAGACCTCCTCCTCGGTCCTGAACGCCTCGGAGCTTCCCGTCTCGTCGTCGGAGACGCCGTACTCGCTCACGTGTAGGCCGCGGCGCACGGCCTCCGTCCGGAGCGCCTCGTTGTGCTTGCCGGAGCCGGTGAAGTGCTGGAGCAGGTTCCCGAAGGCCTCCTCGGGCACGATGCGGAGATCCACTGGGAGGCCGGAGTGCGTCAGGACCTTGGCGCCGGCCTCGCCCGACGTCGAGACCGAGTCCACGGCCTGCAGCTCCGCGAACGCCGCGGACAGCGCGGCGGGGTCGCTCGACGCCGCCACGATGTCGATGTCCTTAACCGTGTCCGCGAGCCGCCGCGCGCTGCCGCCCAGCTCGACGCGGATGGCGGCCGGGTGGTCGCGGAGGGTTTCCACGAGCTCCTCCGCCACCGGCAGCGCCTTCGACAGCAGAAGGCGCGCCTTGGGGCTGCCGTCGGCTCCGGCCGCGAACGCGGCGATGACGTTCTCCTCGGCCTTCGTCCCGAACCCCTTCACATCCTTGAGGCGGCCGTCCTCGGCTGCCTCGCGCAGCTCTTCGATCGACGAGATACCGAGCTCGTCGTGGAGCAGCTTCGCCCGCTTCGGCCCGAGGCCGGGGATCCGGGTGACCTCCACGAGGCCGGACGGGATGCGCGTCTTCAGCTTGTCCGCCGAGGGAATCGTGCCGGTCTCGAGCAGCGCGTCGATCTTCTCCGCGATCGTCTTGCCCACCCCGGCCAGCGCGTCCGCGCGGCCCTGCCTCGCCAGCTCGGCCACCGACACGCCCGCCTCGCGGATCGCCTTCGCGGCGTTGCGGTACGCCACGACGCGGTAGACCACCGCGCCGTCCAGCTCGTACAGGCTCGCGAGCTCCTCGAAGGCCTCCGCTATCTCGCCGTTGCGCATCTCTGACTAGCGTACGCGCCGCTTTGCCCGGCGCCTGGCTCATCCTGCCGACCTACAACGAGGCCGAGAACATCGAGGCCCTCGTGCGCGCAGCCCTGCCGCAGCTCGAGAGCACGGGCCGCGAGCACACGATCCTGATCGTGGACGACAGCTCTCCCGACGGAACGGGCCGGATCGCCGACCGGATCGCCGAGGAGCTCGAGCCGGTCCGCGTTCTGCACCGGACCGCCAAGCAGGGCCTCGGGCGCGCATACCTCGCGGGGTTCGGGGTCGCGCTCGAGGAGGGCGCAGAGCTCGTGCTGGAGATGGACTCGGACTTCTCGCACGACCCGGCGGACCTGCCGCGCCTGATCGCGGCCGCGTCCGCGGCCGACCTCGTGCTCGGCTCCCGCTACGTCCCCGGCGGCGGCGTGGAGAACTGGGGCTGGACCCGAAGGGCGCTCTCGCGCGGCGGCTCCTGGTACGCGCAGGTCCTGCTCGGCGTGTCCGTGCGCGACCTGACCGGCGGCTTCAAGTGCTTCAACCGGCACGTGCTCGAGGCGATCGACCTGAACGGCGTGCACGCCGACGGCTACGGCTTCCAGATCGAGCTCACCTACCGCGCGGTCCAGGCGGGCTTCACGGTCACCGAGGTGCCGATCCGGTTTCGGGAGCGCCGCGAGGGGCACTCGAAGATGACGGCGAGGATCGCGTTGGAGGCGGTCTGGAAGGTGCCGGCGCTGAGGCTCCGGCGCTGAGCGCGGGCGGCACGGCCGCCCGGAACCGTCGCTATATTTTCTGAAGCGACTTTTTTCCAGCTACAAGGAGCAAACGTGGCAGGCAATCTCCCCGAAGTCACCGACGACAACTTCCAGGCGGAGGTGCTCGAGGGTGACAAGCCCGTGCTCGTCGACTTCTGGGCGCCCTGGTGCGGGCCCTGCCGGATCATCGCGCCGCATCTGGAGGAGCTCCAGAGCGAGCGCGAGGACCTCAGGGTCGTGAAGCTCAACGTGGACGAGAATCCGCAGACGGCGGCTCAGTACAACGTGATGTCGATCCCGATGCTGCTGCTCTTCCGCAACGGCCAGCCCGTGCACCAGATCATCGGCGCCATGCCGAAGAACCGGCTCGTTCAGGAGCTGGAGCCGGCCCTAGCCGCTTAGCGCCTGCCGGCGGCCCTGCCGGCTGCGCCACCAGCCGCCGAGCCCACCCAGGATCGCGCCGAACAGCGTCGTCGCGAACACGAGGCCACTCTGTGGCTCGGGTAGATGCGCCTTCGGGTCGTTGTTGGCCATTTCGTGGCCGATGAGGATGAAGCTGCCGAAGATGAGCCCGCCGATCGCGCCCCGGACGACGCCCGCGTCGGCGCCATCGTGCTCGATGCCGCCGAGGAAGCCGCCGGCGATCGCGAGCGGGCCGGCCATGGCGTAGTAGAGGATCTCGTTCCAGCCGAGCGCGAGGCCGGTCAGGATCCCGAAGACGACCGGCACGACGATCCCTCCCAGCGCCTGGAGCCAGAACGGCCGGTGTTCGAAAAGCGGCGGAAGATGCTTCACGGGCTGGCGAGCCTAACCGAGATCGACAGGCCCCTGCCCTCGATCTCGGCCCGCTGCCCGGCCGCGCCGTCGAAGTCCAGCGACGTCGCGAGCGTCTCGCCGGCCACGTAGTCCGCGTGCGCCCGCGCTGCGGCGAGCAGCTCCTCGTCGCCGCCGAGCGTAAGCGCGATCCGATCCTCCACCTCGAGGCCGGCGTTCTTCCGCGCCGCCTGGACGGCGTGGACCACCTCGCGCGCGAGCCCTTCGCGGCGCAGCTCGTCGTCGAGCTCCAGGTTGAGCGCCACGGCGTGCGTGCCCGAGCGCTCCACCTGGTAGCCCTCGAGCGGCTGGAGCACGATGGTCACGTCGTCCGGCCCGATGTCGTGATCGTGGCCCTCGAGGTTGATTCCCACGTGATCGCCGGCGCGCAGCCGCGCCGGGTCGAGCGCGGCGATCGCCGCGGCCACCTGCGGCATCTGCTTGCCGAAGCGCGGGCCGAGCGCGCGGTAGTTCGGCTTCAGCTCGAAGCTGCCGAGCTCATCGGCCTCGGAGACGTAGCGCACGGACTTCACGTTGAGCTCGTCCTTGAGCAGCCCCTCCAAGTTTTCGATCGCCTGCCGCTCACGGTCAGCGGCGACGACGACCGCCTCTCTCAGCGGCTGCCGGACCTTCATCTTCGCGTGGCCACGTGCCGCTCTGCCCAGCTCGACCGCGTTACGGACGATCTCCATCCGCCACTCGAGGTCCTCGTCGCGAGCCCCCGGCTCGGGGAAATCGCACAAATGGACCGACGGCTCGGAACCGTCGATGTTGTCGTAGATCTCGTCAGCGATGAACGGCGTCATCGGAGCCAGGAGCTTCGACACCCCAATCAGGCAATCGCGCAGGGTGGTGAAAGCCGCCTCGTCATCACCGCGCCAGAAGCGGCGGCGGGAGAGACGCACGTACCAATTGGAGAGGTCATCGATGAACTCGGCTATCGCACGACCGGCAAAGGTCGTGTCGTAGTCCTCCATCCGTTCGATCACACGCTCCGTCGTCGCCGCGAGGCGTGAACCGATCCACCGGTCCAGGTCCGTGGGCGAGCTGGATGAGGGCTCCTCCGCAAGGTTCGCGTACTGGACGTAGAACGCGTACGTGTTCCAGAGCGGCTTGAGGAACTGGCGCACCGATTCGCCCACCGTCTCCAGCGAGAAGCGGTAGCCGTCCCAGGGCTGCTTCGAGGTGAAGTAGTACCAGCGGAAGGCGTCCGCGCCGTGCTCGTTCAGGACGTCCCACGGCACGACCACGTTGCCCTTCGACTTCGACATCTTCTGGCCCTCGGGATCGAGGATCAGGCCCAGGCAGAGGCAGGTCTTGTAGGACGCCTCGCCCCGGAGCAGCACGGACACGGCCAGCAGCGAGTAGAACCAGCCGCGCGTCTGGTCCAGCCCCTCGCAGATGTAGTCGGCGGGGAAGCGCTCGCCGAACGTGCCCTCGTTCTCGAAGGGCGCGTGCCACTGAGCGAACGCCATGCAGCCCGAGTCCCACCAGACGTCGATCAGGTCGGGCACGCGCCGCATCTCGCCGCCGCAGTCCTCGCAGGTCAGGACCACCTCGTCGATGTACGGGCGGTGCACGTCCTCCGGCGGCTCGCCGCCGCGCTCCGCGATCTCCGCGAGCGAGCCGATGCAGACCACGTGGTTCTCGCCGCAGCGCCACACAGGCAGCGGCGTGCCCCAGTAGCGCTCGCGCGACAGCGCCCAGTCCACGTTGTTCTCGAGCCACTTGCCGAAGCGCCCGTGCTTGATGTGGTCCGGGTACCAGTTGATCGACTCGTTGGCCGCGAGCAGCTCGTCCTTCACCTCGGTCGTGCGGACGTACCAGATCGTCTTGGCGTAGTAGATGAGCGGCGTGTCGCAGCGCCAGCAGTGCGGATACGAGTGGTCGTACTCCTCCGCGCGGAGCAGCCGGCCGCGCCGCTCCAGCGACGCGATGATGTCCTGCGCGGCCTCCCGCACACCCCGCCCCTCGAACTCCTCGATGCGCTCGTCGAAGGTGCCGTCCGGGCGCACCGGGTTCTGCACGGTGATGCCGTACTGCTCACCGAGCCGGAAGTCGTCCTCACCGAACGCGATCGCCGTGTGCACGACGCCGGTGCCGTCCTCGGTGGTCACGAAGTCGGCCGGGAGCACGGTGTGCCCGCGCGGGCCGTAGTCGGTTATGTAGGGAAACGGCGGCTCGTACTCGGTGCCCTCGAGGTCCGCGCCCCTGACCCGATCTACTATCTCGGCTCCCTCGCCCAGGACGCGTTCCACAAGGGGCTCCGCCAACACGAGCCGCTCCTCACCGACGCGCGCATACGCGTAGGTGACATCCGGGTGAACCGCCAGCGCGGCGTTGGACAACAGCGTCCAGGGTGTCGTCGTCCACCCGAGGAAGGCGGTCGAGGGATCCGATCGCAGCGGGAACTTCACGAACACCGACGGGTCCGTGATCTCCTTGTAGCCCATCGCCAGCTCGTGCGAGCTCAGGGCCGTGCCGCAGCGCGTGCAGTAGGGCACCACCTTGTGACCCTCCGTGAGCAGCCCCTTCTCCCACACCTGCTTGAGCGACCACCAGACCGACTCCACGTACTCGTTCGCGAGCGTGTAGTAGGCGTCGTCCCTGTCGATCCAGAATCCGATCCGCTCGGTCAGCTCGTTCCACTCGTCGATGTAGCGCAGCACCGACTCGCGGCACTTCGCGTTGAACTCGGCCACCCCGTAGCGCTCGATGTCGTCCTTGACCTTGAAACCGAGCTCCTTCTCCACCTCGAGCTCCACGGGCAGCCCGTGGCAGTCCCAGCCGGCCTTCCGCGGCACTGAGTGGCCGCGCATGGTCTGGTAGCGCGGGAACACGTCCTTGAAGACGCGCGCCAGCACGTGGTGCGACCCGGGCCGCCCGTTCGCGGTCGGCGGGCCCTCGTAGAAGACGAACGGCTCGGCGCCCTCGCGGCGCCGGATCGACTCGTGGAACACGTCCCGCTCGCGCCAGCGCTCGAGCACCTCTCCCTCCAGCTCGGGGAAGGACTGCGCGGTGTCGACGGGGCGGTAGCGGGTCACGGGCCGCTCGATTCTACGAGCGCGGCTCGGACGCGCTCGCCGGCGCGCGGACCCGTCCGGGCCGCGCCTTAGGATCGCGCGCGAATGTCGTCCCTCGAGCTAGGCGACCCGCTCGCTCACCGCGCCCTCCAGGGGCTGCTGCGCGCGGAGGCGACCGTGCGGAAGCGGCTGGCCCTCGAGCTGGAGCGCGAGGGCGTGACGGCGGCCGGCTTCTCCGTACTCGTCGTGCTCACCACTGCGGGCGGCTCGCTCGAGCTGAAGACGCTCCGCCGGCGGCTCGGCTGGAGCAAGGCCAACGCCACGGAGGTCACGGGGACGCTCGCGGCGCGGGGCTTCGTGACGAGGCGGCGCGCGCCCGACGACCGCCGCGTGGTGGTGGTCGACCTCGAGGCCACCGGGCGCGCGCTGGTCGAGCGGCTGTTCCCGGCGCACTCGGAGCGGGTCACGGCGGCGTTCGGGAACCTGGACGAGTCGGAGAAGCGGACCTTCTCCGAGCTCTGCCGGAAGCTCGCCGCCTAGGCGGACGTGCGGGCCGCGAGGCTGATCCGCGCGCTCTGCGCTTCCTCGGGCTCCGGCACGACGACGACCTGCTCGATGCGGCCGCTGTCCACGTAGCCCTTGAGCCGCTCTGCGGCCTCGACCGGCATCGAGCCGAGCGAGGGGATCCCGTGGTCGCCGGTGACCGGCATGGCCTCGCGGTATTCGAAGACCGGCGCCGCGGAGCCGACCTGCCGGACCGTGTAGACGAGCCGGCCGACCACGTCGAGCGTCGCTTCGCCGCCGCAGAAGACGAAGGCGACCGGGTCGAGTGCACGAATCGCGCGCACGACGCGCTCCGGTGGGAGGTCGAAGGCGAGCAGCAGCGTTCGGAAGCCGGCGCGGCGCAGGCCAAGCTCGAGCGCCTGCACGTGCAGCGACTCGATGTCGAGCCGCGGGCTCGAGTCGAAGAGCAGGACTCCCTGCGGGCGGGTGGCCGGCGCCACGACGCGCCGGGACGCGTGCAGCCAGCCGGTCCCCCAGCGGAGGGCGAGCTCGCGCTCCGCCTCGCGGCTGTCGCGCTCCTCGGCCTGCTCGAGCGCCGGGAGGAGCACCTCCTCCACCGTGCGCTCCACGGAGCGGACGGCGAGGCTCTCCTCCATGATGCGGTCGGCGAGCTGCTCGTCGAAGTGGTCGAAGGCATCGAGCAGCCGGCTCGGGGAGCTGGGGCCCTCGCCGCGCTGGCGCGCCAGCTCGATCGCCGAAGAGATGTTGTGCGTCTCGAGCAGCGCTCGGCGGAGTGCCTCGAGCTCGGTGAGCTCGTACTGGCGGTGACCGCCCTGGGTCCGACGCGGCTTGGGATAGCCGAAGCGGCGCTCCCAGCTACGCAGCGTGTTGGGGCTCACGCCCAACAGCTCGGCCGCTGCGTTGGTCCTGATACCGCTCACGTCGCCTCCGTCTCGGGTGAATCGCAGAACTGTCCCGCTGTTTCTTCCCACGTCAGGGCCACCTCTTGGGACGGGCTTGCGGCCTTGCACAACTTTTCGGCGTTTGCGCGGGCAACTTGAGGCAAGTTTCTGCCCTGTGCCGAGATCTTGCGCAACCCGTGGTCGCGTTCTTGCACATTGAAAGGCATCCGTGCGCACGGGGCACCGCCCTGTGCTTCGGCAAGGGCGCAGCTCTCTAGCGGCGGCCGAACTCGCTCGGCTCGACCGTGAGCAGCGCGGCTCGCGGCGGGCCGCAGGTGGCGATCCGGGCGGCCATCGTGCCCACCGAGTCGCCGGTCGGCTCGAGCAGGCGGAGCGGCATGACGACCGGGTCGCATGGCCGTTGCGTGGCCACCGTCGCGTTGCGGACGAGCTGGTCGTCGCCGAGCGGGCTCGTCACCAGGTCGAGCAGGCCCGAGCCGATCAGCTCCTTCTCCTTGCCGAAGTAGCGCTCGCCGGCCTCGCTGACGGCGCTCACGCGGAGCTCGTAGTCGAGGATCAGGAACGCGGCGGCCGTGCCCGGCAGCGCCTCCTTCGGGCAGCTCAGGATCATCCCCATCCCACAGCGCACGCAGACGCGCTTGCGCATCTCCGGGCGTCCGGGAGGGTCCTCCGCGGGGTGGCCGCAGCGCGAGCAGAATCGGATCGGCTTCGGCCGACCCTCGCCGGCCGGAGTCCACGACCGGTCAATACGAATGAGAGCCGTCACGCCGGGCGATTGCAACACGTAAGCCGTCGCGCCGCCCGCAGCGCACAGCGAATGCACTGGTTCGGGGGCGAACTCTGTGCGAAACCGGCCTGGGTACGCTTCCAGTATGGCCGTCGAACAGCAGCTGTGGGGTTCCGAGACCTCGAAGGCAGTCAACAACTTTCCGGTTTCCGGCGAGCGCGTGCCGACCCCCGTGGTGCGCTGGCTCGGGCGCATCAAGGCGGAGGCGGCGCGCGTGAACGGCGAGCTCGGACTGCTCGACGGTGACATCGCCGAGCGCATCGCCGCGGCCGGTGACGAGGTCGCGGCCGGCCAGCACGACGACCAGTTCCCGATCGACGTCTTCCAGACCGGTTCGGGCACCTCCTCGAACATGAACGCGAACGAGGTGATCGCGAACCTCGCCGGCGAGGGCGTCCACGCGAACGACCACGTGAACATGGGGCAGTCGTCGAACGACGTGTTCCCGTCGGCCGTGCACCTCGCCGCCGTCGACACGGTTCAGAAAGAGCTCCTGCCCGCCCTCGAGCAGCTGTCGAGCTCCTTCACCCAGAAGGCTCAGGACTTCTCGGAGCTGGTGAAAGCCGGGCGCACGCACATGATGGACGCCGTCCCCGTGACCCTTGGCCAGGAGTTCGCGGGCTACGCCGCCCAGATCCGCCTCGGGCACGACCGCGTCCGGGATTCGCTGAAGCGTGCCTCCCAAATCCCGCTCGGTGGCACCGCGACCGGCACCGGACTCAACACCCACGCCGAGTTTGCGCACAAGGTGCGCGAGCGGCTTGGTCTGGGCGAGGCGCCGCTGGACCCCTTCGAGGCGCAGGCGAATCGCGACGGCCTGGTGGAGCTGCACGCGGCGTTGAAGGGCGTCGCCGTATCCCTCACGAAGATCGCCCAGGACCTCGTTCTGATGGGCTCCGGACCCCGCACCGGCTTCGTCGAGCTTCAGCTCCCGGAGCTGCAGAAGGGCTCGTCGATCATGCCCGGCAAGGTGAACCCGGTGATCCCGGAGGTGGTGCTCCAGGTGTCCGCGCAGGTGATCGGGAACGACACCGCCGTGAGCGTGGCCGGGACGCAGGGCAACTTCGAGCTGAACGTGCGCGTGCCGATGATGGCCCGCAACGTCTTCGACTCGATCACGCTGCTCAGCTCAGCGAGCCGGATGCTCGCCGAGAAGTGCGTGGACGGCCTGACGGCGAACGAGGACAACCTGCGCCGCCACGCCGAGTCGACACCGGCGATCGCGACCGCCCTGAACCCCTACATCGGCTACGACCTGGCGACCGAGATCGTGAAGGAGGCCGTGGAGTCCGCCCGCACGATCCGCGAGGTTGCGATCGAGAAGGGCGTGGACGAGGAGATCCTGGACAAGGCCCTCGACCTGCGAGCGATGGCCCGCGGGTCTGACACGTCCGAGTAGGCGCCTCTAGCGCGCCCGCGTCAGCCTCTGCGCCCGGCAGGCGTCGAGCGGCGCCTTCGGGTAGCGCACCAGGGGCGCCCGGATCGGGCACTTCCGCGCGGCGACACCTCCCCCGTTGACGCTCGCACGCGTGGCAACCGCCTGCCACAGGTAGGGCAGCGGGTCGACCGGGACGGCCTGCTGGCGCAGCTCGAAATGGAGGTGAGGGCCGGTGGACCTACCGGTCGAGCCGACGTAGCCAATCCGTGTGCCGCCCCTGACCTGCTCGCCCTTCCAGGTCGTGATCGCCGAGAGGTGCGCGTACCAGGTGGTGTAGCCGAGTCCGTGCCGGATCACGACGAGATTGCCGTAGCCGCCGGTGTTCCAACCGGCGAACTCGGTCACGCCGGCACCCGCGGCCCCGACCCGTGTGCCGTGGGCGACCGGGAAGTCGAGTCCGGTGTGCGTCCGGCCCCCCGACCGCGGCGCACCGAACCGGTCCCCGATACGGCCCGGGACCGGTCGCAGCAGCCGGATCGCCCCGTTCGCCACCGGCACCGTCCTCCGCGACGCACCGTCGCGCCGTAGCGCCGCGATCGTGACGGGACCGGCGACTCCGTCTGCGGCCAGCCCGAACGCGCGCTGGAAGTTCCGCAGGGCAACGTCGGTCATCGGGCCGAACACCGCATCGATTGCGCCGGGCGGATAGCCGCGCCGGGCCAGGATGTACTGCATGGCCGCGACGTCCCAACCGCGGTCGCCGCGCTTCATCGTCCGGGTGCCGAACACCGGCCGGCCGCGCTTGCCGAAGGCGCGCCTCGTCTGCGGGCCGACGACCCCGTCCACGGGCAGGCCTCTGCGCCGCTGAAAGCGCACGATGGCGGCCTTCGTCACGGGTCCGCGGACCCCGTCGACGGTGGCGTTATAGAGCCCTAGTCGCTTCAGGGCGACCTGGACTGCCGCGACCTTGGGGCCGGCGGCGGCTGGGGCGGAAAAGCAGAGCAGACATCCAACTGCCAGTGCAATCCCACCGGAAGCAACCCGGTTGAGGGGCACGCCTTCACCATCCATACGACCGCCGAGCCCCGCAACCGGTGAAAAGGATCCTGCGTGCGGAGATACTGGCGGGGTGGCCGAAGCGGCTCGTCCGACGGGTCGAGCTCGTTCCTTCGGAGAGGGGCGAGGCCGGACCGGCCGAGCTGAGAGCGAACGGCTAGAGGTTCACCGCGACGTACTTCGTCTCGAGGAACTCCTCGAGACCCTCCTTGCCGCCTTCGCGGCCGATCCCGCTCTGCTTCACGCCCCCGAACGGGGCGCCGGCGTTCGAGACCATGCCCTGGTTCAGTCCCACCATTCCGGTGTCGAGCCCCTCGCAGACGCGGATCGCGCGCTTGATGTCGCGGGTGAAGACGTACGCGACCAGGCCGTACTCGGTGTCGTTGGCGCGCGCGATCGCGTCCTCCTCGGACTCGAAACCGCCCACCGGCGCCACCGGGCCGAAGATCTCCTCATGGAAGACGCGGGCCTCCTCGGGCACGTCGCCGAGCACGGTCGGCTCCACGAAGTAGCCGCGGCCGTCCGGGATCTCGCCGCCCACGACCTTCGTCGCTCCCTTCGAGAGCGCGTCCTCCACCAGCTCCATCACCTTCTCGCGCGACGGCTCGTCGATCAGCGGCCCGACCTTCACGTCCTCCTCGGTCCCGCGGCCGATCTTGAGCGAGCCCATCTTCTCGGCCAGCCGCTTCGTGAACTCCTCGCGCACCGACTCCGCCACGTGGAAGCGGTTCGCCGCCGTGCAGGCCTCGCCGATGTTCCGCATCTTGGCCAGCAGCGCGCCCTCGACGGCCGCGTCGAGATCGGCGTCCTCGAAGATCAGGAACGGCGCGTTCCCGCCCAGCTCCATCGACACCTTCAGGACGTTCTTCGCCGACGCCTCGATCAGCGAGCGCCCGACCTCGGTCGACCCGGTGAAGGACAGCTTCCGCAGTCGCCCGTCCTCGATCAGCGGCCCGGTCGTCTTGCCGGACGAAGACGTCGTGACGATGTTCACCACGCCACCGGGCAGGCCGGCCTCCTCAAGGATCTGGGCGAGCGCGAGCATCGACAAGGGCGTCTGCTGCGCCGGCTTCACGACGCTCGTGCAGCCCGCGGCGATCGCCGGGCCGAGCTTGCGGGTGCCCATCGCCATCGGGAAGTTCCACGGCGTGATCATCAGTGTGGGCCCGACGGGCTGCTTCATCACGAGCACCCGGCTCGTGCCGTTCGCGAACTGCTTGTAGTTGCCGTCGATCCTGAGCGCCTCGCCCGAGAACCAGCGGAAGAAGTCGGCCGCGTAGACGATCTCGGACTTCGACTCCGCCACCGGCTTGCCCATCTCGAGCGTCATCAGCGTGGCGAGCTCGTCGGCTCGCTCCATCAGCAGCTCGAAGGCCTTCCAGAGGATCCCCGCGCGGTCGTTCGGGGCCGAACTCGCCCATTCCTGCTGGGC
Organism: Thermoleophilaceae bacterium; assembly: GCA_035705985.1. Classification (GTDB taxonomy): domain Bacteria; phylum Actinomycetota; class Thermoleophilia; order Solirubrobacterales; family Thermoleophilaceae; genus JACVRW01. Next base: position 14,436 of record DASSVP010000250.1, on the reverse strand, counting down.
TTCCACCGCCGCATCCAGCGCCGCCATCGCGTCGTCCGGCGTCGCGTCGGCCACGTCGCAGAGCGGCTCCTCGGTGGCGGGATCGAGCACCGACAGCGTCCCGCCGCCGGAGGCGTCGCGCCACTCACCCCCGATGTAGAGCTTGTTCTGGACCTTCTCGACTACCTGCTGTTCCTCGGTGGCAATGCTCATGTCGCAACAGTCTCCGTTCCCAGTTCCTCCGATATAGCCACGTCGATCGAGTAGTCGATCGGCAGTACGATCAGCGACGGCAGGTCGAGCGTGAGCGCGTGGCCCAGGCGCTCGCCGAAGTCGTCGGCCGACTCGCAGCGCCAGGCGGGCATCCCGAACCCCTCCGCGAGCTTCACGAAGTCCGGGTTCGTGAAGTCCGTGCCGAAGTGGCGGCCGAACTTCTTGTCCTGCTTCCAGACGATCGAGCCGTACTGGCTGTTCTCCCAGATCACGTTCACGAACGGCGTGCCGATCCGGACCGCGGTCTCCAGCTCCTGGCAGTTCATGAGGAAGCCGCCGTCGCCGTTCACGGTGACGACCTTCCGCCCCGGGTGCACCAGCTTGGCCGCCACCGCCGCGGGCACCGCGAAGCCCATCCCCGCCAGCCCGTTCGCGATCAGCACGGTGTTCGGCTCGTACGCGGGGAACATCCGCCCGATCCAGAGCTTGTGCAGGCCGACGTCAGAGATCAGGATGTCGTCGCGCCCGAGCAGCCGGCGGATCTCCCAGAGGGCGCGCGGCGGCTGGACCGGGAACGCGTCGTCGTCCTTCGCCTGCTCGAAGCGGCCGAGCACGACGTCGCGCAGCTTCGCCGAGCCCCCGGTGTGCGGCACGTGCCGGCACTCCTCGCCGAGGCGCGTGAGCACGTTGTAGATGTCGCCCACGAGCTCCACCTCTGGGACGAAGTTCGCGTCGGTCTCCGCCGGCACCGAGTCGATGCAGATGATCTTCTTGTCGCGCCTCGGGTTCCAGTGCTCGGGGGAGTGCTCGTCCAGGTCGTAGCCGATGGCGAGGACCACGTCCGCGTCGTCGAACCCCGCCATGTCGTAGTCGCCCGACTGGAGCCCGACTGAGCCGAGCGCCTTGTCGTTGTCGGCGGGGAGCAGCCCCTTGCCCATGAAGGTCTCGGCCACCGGGATGCCGGTCGCGCGCACGAACTCGCGCAGCGCCGGCGCGGCGCCCGCGCGGATCACGCCGTTGCCCGCCAGGGCGACCGGCTGAATCGCTCCGCGGATCAGGTCGGCCGCACGCAGCAGCTCGCGCGCCGCGGGCTCGGGGAGCACGGGCCGCTTGCGCGGCAGCGGGGCGCCGTCCAACTCGGCGGCCATCACGTCCTCGGGCAGCTCGAGGTGCGTGGCGCCCGGCTTCTCCGCCTCCGCGACCTTGAAGGCCTTGCGCACGACCTCCGGGATGATCTCCGGGTCCTGCACGCGGGCGTTCCACTTCGTGATCGGGCGCATCACTCGCGGCAGGTCGATGAACTGGTGCGACTCCTTGTGCATACGCTCGAGGTCGCCCTGCCCGGTGAGCGCGACGAGCGGCGCGCGGTCGAGGTAGGCGTCCGCCACGGCGGTGACGAGGTTGAGGGCGCCGGGGCCCAACGTGCCGAGGCAGACGCCCGCGCGGCCGGTGAGCCGGCCCCACACGTCCGCCATGTAGGCACCGCCCTGCTCGTGCCGGACCGGCACGAACTCGATCGACGAGCGCGACAGCGAGTCGTTCAGGTCGAGCGTCTCCTCACCCGGGATGCCGAACACATGCTTGACGCCCTCGGCCTCGAGGCACTCCACGAAGACGTCGCTGGCCTTTCGCTTGGACACGGGCTCCTGACTGTAACGTCAGTCAGCGTGGCAGCACCCGTGGCACGTTACGCCAAGAGCGGTGACCTCCATATCGCCTACGCGGTCGAGGGCGACGGGCCCATGGACCTGGTCTGGATCCCGCCGTGGGTGTCGCAGGTGGAGTACCTCTGGTCGGAACCGTCGCTGGAGCGAGTGATGCAGCGGCTCACGCAGTTCGCACGGATGATCACGTTCGACCGCCGCGGCTCGGGTCTCTCGGATCCCTTCTTCGGAGCGCCGACGCTCGAGGACCAGATGGACGACGTGCTGGCCGTCATGGACGCCGCCGGCTCGGAGCGGGCGGCGATCGTGGGCACCCTCGAGGGCGGCCCTATGGCCGCTCTGTTCGCGGCCACGTACCCGGAGCGCACCGATGCTCTGGTCCTGTACGCCACGTTCGCGCGGGCCACCTGGGCGCCGGGCTACGACTGGGCGTGGCCGGCCGAGATGCGCAACGAGCACATCGACGAGTGGCTCGAGCACTGGGGCGAGGGCATGATCGCCGGGAGCGTCGCTCCGAGCCAGATGTCCGATCCGGCCTTCGTGGAGTGGGCCGGGCGGCTGGAGCGGCTCGCCGCCAGCCCGGGGACGATCAGGCGGATCTTCGAGCTCATCGGGAGCTTCGACGTCCGGGACGTGCTGCCCTCGATTCGGGTTCCGACGCTCGTGATGCACCGCGAGCACGACGACTTCCTGAAGGTCGAGCACTCGCGCTACATCGCGTCGAAGATCCCCGGGGCCCGCTACGTCGAACTCGAGGGCATCGACAACATGTTCTCGGTCGGCGATTCCGAAGCCGTGATCGGCGAGATCGAGGAGTTCCTGACCGGCACGCGCCACGAGCACGAGCCGGACCGCATGCTCGCCACGGTGCTGTTCACGGACATCTGCGACTCCACGCGCAAGGCCGCGGAGATGGGCGATCGCGGCTGGCGGTTCCTGCTGGAGCGCCACGACGCGCTGTTCCGGCAGGCGCTTGCGCGCCATCGCGGGCGCGAGGTGAAGCGCACGGGCGACGGCTTCCTCGCCACCTTCGACGGCCCCGCGCGCGCCATCCGCTGCGCGGCCTCGGTCACGGAGGCGATGGGCTCGCTCGGGCTGCAGATCCGGGCCGGCCTCCATACCGGCGAGCTCGAGGTCATGGACGGCGACCTGGGCGGGCTCGCCGTGCACATCGCGTCGCGCGTGATGGGTCAGGCGGGGGCCAACGAGGTGCTGGTCTCGGGGACCGTCAAGGACCTCGTGGTGGGATCCGGGATCGACTTCGAGGACCGGGGCGAGCGCGAGCTGCGCGGCGTGCCCGGCGAGTGGCGCCTCTACGCGGTGAGCTAAAGAAGTCGGGCGGATAGCCGACCGCTACCTTGAACCTGTCTTCGAGTTCAGGGACCAATGCGCCGTTCCGCCCCACTCACAGCTCTCGCGGTCCTCGCTGCCGCCCTGCCCGCCACGGCCGACGGAGCAGTGCGCCACGTGCTGCGCGGCGCCGGGTTCGGGCACGGCATCGGGATGAGCCAGTACGGCGCGTACGGCTACGCGCTCGAGGGCGCGAAGTATCCCGGCATCCTCGCCCACTACTACAAGGGCACGCGGCTCTCGACCGCGCCGGACCGACCGGTGCGCGTGCTGCTGCAGCCGGTGGACCCGTACATCCGCGTGCGCGGCGCGACCTCGGTGGGCGGCAGGGCCGTGAAGCCCTCGGCGACCTACGTGGCGAAGCGCGGCGCGGGCGGGATCGTCGTGACGGACTCGCGCGGGCGGCGCGTGGCGCGCTTCGGCTCGATCGTCAAGTTCCGGACGGGCGGCGAGGACCCGATGCGGCTCCTCGGCCCGGCGCTGAACTACATCAGCAGCGGGCTCTACCGCGGCTCGATCGAGGTGCGCGTTGACGGCGGCGGCGTCACCGCGATCAACGAGCTCGACATGGACAGCTACCTCCGCGGCGTCGTGGCCGGCGAGATGCCGAGCACATGGCCGATGGAGGCGCTGAAGGCCCAGGCGGTGACGGCGCGCACCTACGCGCTCGCCACCCGTAAGACCGACGGCGCGTTCGATCAGTACCCGGACACCCGCTCGCAGGTGTATCGCGGCGTGACCGGGGAGAGCGTGCGGAGCGACGCGGCCGTCTCCCAGACCTCGGGCCGCGTGCTCACCTATGCCGGCGAGCCCGCCGTGACGTACTACTTCTCGACCTCCGGCGGCCACACCGAGAACGTGGAGTTCTCGTTCGTGGGATCGCTCTCGAAGCCGTGGCTCGTGGGCGTGCCGGACCCCTACGACACCCAGTCGCCCTATCACCGCTGGCAGGTCTCGTTCTCCGCCGCGCGGCTCGACCGCGCACTCGGTGCGCCCGGTGCCTTCCGGCGTCTCAGGGTGCTTCAGCGCGGCGTCTCGCCTCGCGTCGTGCGCGCCCGGGTGGTGGGCTCGGCCGGCTCGCGACCCCTGACCGGGCCGCAGGTGCGCTCGGCGCTCGGCCTGCGCGACACCTGGTTCACGCACTACCGGATCGCCAGCACGGCCAGCCGCGCCCGCTCCGCGCGTCCGGCGAACTGGGGCCCGCGCCCGCCGGTGCGCTCGGTGTCCGGCCGGTTCCAGCCGGCGCCCCGCACCCGCGTGATCGTTGTCGAGCGCCGCCTCGAGGGGCGCTGGCAGCGCGCCGCCCGGGTGCGCACCACGCGCACTGGCCGCTATCGGGTCGCATTGAGTGCGCGCGGCCTGTATCGCGTCCGTTACGGCGCTGTGACCGGCCCGCGCGTCCGCGTCCGCTAGCCCGCGCGGGCCGCCGCCAGGTTCCGGATCAGCTCCACGGTCTCCTTCGGCGCCTTGTCCACCGAGCCGGCGTCGAATGGAGGCTGCGGGTCGTATTCGATCCCGAGCTGGATCGCCTGGGCCACCTCCGGGCCCGCGATCTTGGCGGCGAGCACGAGGCCCATGTCGATGCCCGACGAGACACCGGCCGCGGTGATCACCTTGCCCTGCTCGACCACCCGCCGGCCTGTGGGCCGGGCGCCGTAGCGCTCGAGGTCGGGCATGTCGAGCCAATGGCAGGTGGCGTCGAGGCCGTCGAGCACGCCGGCGGCGCCCAGCAGCAGCGAGCCCGTGCAGACGGACGTCGTCCACTCCGAGCTCTCGTGCGCGCGACGGATCCAGCCGACGAGGCGCTCGTCGTCGAGCACGGCGTTCGTGCCGGTGCCTCCCGGCACCAGGACGATCTCCGGATCGGGCAGGTCCTCGTACGCGGCGGTGGCCTCGATGCCGAGCATTCCGTTGTCGTTGCGGACGACGCCGGGCTCGCGCCCGAGCCACGTGACGCTCGCACCCGGGAGCCGTGCGAGCACCTCGTATGGCCCGACGGCGTCCAGGGCGGTGAAGCGTTCGTAGAGGGGGATGGCGATTCTCATGCTGCCTCCGTTCTGAATCGGGCTCGGTAATCGATGGGGCTGACCCCCACGCGGCGCCGGAACGCGCGGCGCATGGTCTCGACCGTGCCGAAGCCGGCCTGGCGCGCGACCTCCTCGACCGGTAGATCGCCGCTCTCGAGGGCGATGCGGGCCCGCTCCACGCGGGCGGCCTCCACGTAGGCGGCGGGCGTCATGCCGGTCTCGCGGCGGAAGGCACGGGCGAAGTTGCGGTCGCTCATGGACGCGCGGCGGGCGAGCGCCGCGACCGAGAGGTCCGCGTCGAGGTGGTCGGGGATCCACGCCTGGAGCTCGCGGAGCGGCGCTCGATCGGCCGTCTGCGCGGCGAGCTGCGCGCTGAACTGCGCCTGCCCGCCGGGGCGCTTCAGGAACACGACGAGCCAGCGGGCGGCCTCGAGTGCCACCTCGCGGCCGAGGTCGTCCTCGACGAGCGCGAGCGCGAGGTCCATGCCGGCGGTCACGCCGGCGGAGGTGAAGACGTTGCCGTCGCGGACGAAGATCGGGTCCGGCTCGACCGTCGTGTCCGGGTAGCGCCGCGCGAGCTCGGCGCAGGACGCCCAGTGGGTCGTGGCGCGGCGGCCGTCGAGGAGTCCGGCTCTCGCGAGGACGAAGGCGCCGGTGCACACGGACGCCACCCGGCGCGAGCGCCCGGCAGCCGCTTGCAGCCACGCGATCAGCGGGTCGTCCCGCTCCGCGTCGCGGGCGCCGGTACCGCCGGCGACGATCAGCGTGTCGATCCGGCCTGAACTGCAGGCACTGAGAGCGACGTCTGGCATGAGCGCGACGGTCGAGCTCGGAATTGGCTCCGCCTGCGCCGCCGCGACGCTGACGTCGTAACCCGGCGGATGCAGCAGCGTGGCCGCCCGCAACACCTCGGCGGGTCCGATGACGTCGAGCGCCTGGACGCCCGGATAGACAACGATCACGACTCGACGCTTGGCGGGCACGCCCTCATCCTCGACCCTCCACGGCCTGGCCGCAAGACCACCGACCGGACGATTTCTGCCACGGGTGGCCAGGGGAGCGGAAGGCCGGCGCGGCGCAGCCGGCTAGCTCGGCGTGAAGCGGAAGGTCACCACGTCGCCGTCCTGCATCACGTAGTCGCGGCCTTCCACGCGCGTTTGTGCGCGCTCGCGGGCTGCGTTGTAGCCACCGGCGTCGACCAGGGCGTTCCAGGGGGTCACCTCGGCGGCCACGAAGCCGCGCTCCATGTCGGTGTGGATCGCTCCGGCGGCGCGTCGCGCTCGGGTGCCGCGCGGAATCGCCCAGGCGCGGGCCTCCTTGTCCTGGCCGGCGGTGAAGAACTGGATCAGGTCGAGCAGCGAGAACGCCTCGCGGATGACCGTCTCGAGCCCGGACTCCGACACGCCGAGGTCGGCGCGCATCGCCTCGGCGTCCTCGTCGCCGAGCTCGGACAGCTCGGCGTCGAGCCGCGCGCTCACGGCGGCGGCCCGGGCGGCCCGCTGCTCGGCGTGCTCCACCAGCGCGGGCGGTGGCTCGAGCGGCTCGCCCTCGGCCACGTTGGCGACGTAGAGAACCGGCTTTGCGGTGAGTGGGGCGAGACGGACGGCGGCTCCCGGGGCGTCTGCCGGCTCGGGCACCGTCCTCACCGCCCGTCCTTCGTGCAGGGCGGCGACGACCTCCCGCAGCCACCTCTCCTCCGCCACGGCCACCTTGTCGAGCGACTTCGCCTGCTTCGAAACCCGCTCCAGGCGCCGCTCCGCCTGCTCGAGGTCGGCGAAGAGGAGCTCGGTCTCGATCGTCTCGACGTCCGCCAGCGGGTCGACGCGACCCTCGGGGTGCACGACCTGCGGGTCGTCGTGGGCGCGCACCACGTGCAGGATCGCGTCGGTCTCGCGGATGTTCGCGAGGAACCTGTTGCCGAGGCCCTCGCCCTGATGGGCGCCGCGGACGAGGCCGGCGATGTCGTGGAATTGGATCGTCTCGTGGACGATCGGCCGCGCGCCGATCGTGGCGGCCACCTGCTCCAGCCGCTCGTCCGGCACGCCGACGACCGCGACGTTCGGCTCGACCGTGGTGAACGGGTAGTTGGCCGCCTGCGCGCCGGCGCGCGTGAGCGCGTTGAACAGCGAGCTCTTGCCCGCGTTCGGCATGCCAACGATGCCTATCTTCATACTCGCAACCCCATGCTCGCCCCAGCGAAACTAGAGGACGCCGAGACCGTCCGGATCGGCGCGCAGCAGGTGCGCTACGTGCGACGGAAGGGCGCCGAGGCGGCTCCCGGCGACGCCCCGATCGTGCTACTCCACGGCTGGGGCGCCCACCTCGAGGCGGTCGGCGCGATCCTCGCGGCGCTCGACGGCGCGTCCGACCTCGTGGCGCTGGACCTGCCCGGGTTCGGCGAGAGCGACCCGCCCCCGAAGGCATGGGACGCGGGCGACTACGCCCGCTTCGTAATCGAGTTCCTCGACGAGCTGGGGATCGAGAGCGCCCACCTCGTGGGCCACTCGCACGGCGGGCGGGTGGCGATCGTGCTCGCGACCGACGAGCGCGAGCGTGTGGAGCGGCTCCTGCTCGTGGACGCGGCGGGCATCCGCCCGAAGCGAACCTGGCGCTACCGGCGCCGGGTCGCCGTCGCGAAGCTCGGCCGCGTGGTGGCCGCCGTGGGCGGCCCGCCGGGCAGGAGGCTCCAGGAGCGGATGCGGGCGCGCGTGGCGTCGCGCGACTACCTCGAGGCGTCGGAGACGATGCGCGGCACGTTCAAGGCGGTGATCGCCGAGGACCTCACAGACCGGCTCCCGCGGATCAGCGCGCCGACACTGCTCGTATGGGGCGAGCACGACGACGACACGCCGCTCTGGATGGCCCACCGCATGGAGGAGCTGATCCCCGACGCGGGCCTGGTGGTGCTCGAGGGCGCTGGCCACTACAGCTATGCCGACTCGCCGGGCCGGTTCCGGGCGGTCGCCCGCCGATTCCTGATGGAGCAGCCACGGGAAGCGGCCGCGAAGCAGGCGCAATCGTGATGGCGATCGGCCTGATTGCGGCCGCGCTGGGACTGCTCGTCCTCCTCGCCGGGCGGCTCCATTTCATGCTGCATCTGTTCCAGCTCGAGCACTACGAGGACGCGCGGCTGCGGGTTTGGGTTGATCGCCGACGGGCACGCCTTGACCGCCGGTTGCTTACGTTGTGCGCCGCGGCGGGGATCGCGCTGTTCGTGGCGGCCGCGCTCGAGGCCGATGCCCTGGTGCTCGTCGTTGGGGTGCTGGCGGGCGGCGCTCTCGCCGGCGAGGGCGTCCGCATCCTCCGCAGGCCGCAGACGAAACCGCTGGTGTTCACCCCGCGCGCACGGCGTCTGTTCGGCGTTGCACTCGCGCTGCCGGCCCTTGCGCTGGCCGCGGCGGCGATCGCGGTGGTCGCCGGGGCGCCGGTCTGGGTGGCTCCCGCGGTGGGGCTGCTGGCGGCGGTGGGCGCCGTGGCGGGCGCGCCCGAGCTCCTGTTCGCCGCGAACAGGGCCGTCAAGCCGATCCAGGCCCTCGACAATCGCCGCTTCGTGGATCGCGCCAAGCGCAAGCTGACCGAGATCGACCCGCTCGTGATCGGCATCACGGGCTCCTTCGGGAAGACGACGACCAAGGCGTGCGTGAACGCCGTCGCCGCGCTGCGCGGGCCCTCGCACGCGACGCCGGCCTCCTTCAACAGCTTCCTCGGCGTCGTCCGCGCGATCAACGAGGGGCTGAGCTCGAAGCACAAGTCGTTCGTCGTGGAGATGGGCGCCTACCGCCGAGGCGACGTCGCCGAGCTCTGCGAGCTCGCCCGGCCGCGCGTCGGCGTGCTCACCGCCATCGGCCCCGCCCACCTCGAGCGCTTCGGCTCGCTCGATGAGATCGAGCGGGCCAAGGGCGAACTGGCGGAGGCGCTCCCCGAGAACGGCACCTACGTGACCAGCGCCGACGACGAGCGCTGCCTCCGCACCACGGAGCGGACCGCGGCCCGTGTGGTGCTATTCAGCGCCGCGGGGGACGCCGACGCGGAGATCAGCGCCGCCGGAATCGAGATGGCGGAGGGCACCACCCGCTTCACGCTCCGGCACCGCACCGCCCAGGGTGCCGGCGAGGAGGCCGGCGTCCGCACGCGCCTCCTCGGCCGCCACAACGTCGCGAACCTGCTCGCGGCCGCGGCGGTCGGGGTGAGCATGGACCTGCGGCTCGACGCGATCGCCCGGGCGCTCGCGCGCGTCTCGCCGCCCGCGCACCGCCTCGCCCCCATCCTCAACCGCCCGGCGGGCATCGTCGTGATCGACGACGCGTACAACTCGAACCCCGTGGGCGCCGCCGCGGCGCTCGAGGTGCTCGCCTCGCACGAGGCCGCCCGCAGGGTGCTCGTAACGCCCGGCATGGTCGAGCTGGGCGAGCGCGAGCAGGAGGAGAACCAGGCGTTCGGCAGCCGCGCCGCCGAGGTCTGCGACCTCGTCGTACTGGTGGGCGAGGAGCGCGCGCGGCCGATCCTCGCGGGCCTCCGGGCCGCCTCGTTCCCCGAGGACCGCATCCACGTGGTGGCCAACACCGCCGCCGCCCAGGAGCTGCTCGCAAGGACCACCCGCCGCGGCGACGTGGTGCTGTTCGAGAACGATCTCCCCGATCTCTACGTCGAGGACGGCGCCGCCGCCTGAGCATGGCTCGGTGAGCAACGGCGCCGCGGGTATCTTTCCGCGCCCATGACGCAGCAGGGCCAACGGGTCGCCGTGATCTTCGGCGGCCCCTCCGTGGAGCACGACGTGTCGATCATCAGCGCGCAGCAGCTGATGGCGGTGATGGAGCCGCGCCACGAGCCGATCCCGGTCTACCTCGCCCGCGACGGCCGCTGGTGGACCGGCGACGCGCTCCGCGAGATCGGCTCCTTCGGCAGCGAGGAGCCGGCCGGCGCCGAGCCCTGCGAGCTGCGCCTCGGCCGCGACGGTGCGCCGTTCGTGGCGCCGGGTGGCTCGCGCTTCCGCGGCGACCGCGAGCTGAACGCCGACGTGGCGGTCTGCGCCATCCACGGCACCGGCGGCGAGGACGGCAGCCTGCTCGGCGCACTCGAGCTGAGCGGCGTCCCGTACGCCGGCGGCGGCGTGGCGCCCGCGGCCGTGGCGATGGACAAGCGCCTGGCGAAGCTCGTCTTCAGGGAGGCGGGCATCGAGGTGGCGCCGCACACGCTGATACACCGTGAGGAGTTCACGCGTGAGCGCGCATCCGCGATCGAGCGCGCCCACGGCGAGCAGGGCACGCCCTGCTACGTCAAGCCCGCCACGCTCGGCTCGTCGATCGGGGTGGGACGGGCCACCAGCCGCGAGGAGCTAGAGGAGGCGCTCGAGCTGTGCTTCGAGCTCGACCGCACCGCACTCGTCGAGCCCGCGCTCGACGACTTCGTGGAGGTGAACGTGGCGATCCTCGGCAGCCGCGGCACCGAGCTCCGCGCATCCGTCATCGAGCAGCCCGTCCGGGCCCAGGAGGCCGCGCTCTCGTTCGAGGACAAGTACCTCCGCGGCAGCGGCAAGGGCGGCGGCGAGGCCAAGGGCGCAGGCGGGGGAGGCAAGGCCGGCGGCGCCTCCGAGGGCATGGCGAGCGCCGACCGCCTGATCCCCGCCCCGATCTCCGACGGCGCCGCCGAGGCAGTCGAGGCGGCCGGGAAGAAGGCGCACCACGCGCTCGGCTTCTTCGGTGTGGTGCGCTACGACTTCTTCCTGAAGGACGAGGAGGGCGCGCCGCCGCGCGTGGTGCTCAACGAGCCCAACACCGTGCCCGGCTCGTTTGCGTTCTACCTCTTCGAGCCGGCCGGCCTCCCCTTCCACGAGCTCGCCGACGCGCTGCTCGACATCGCCTTCGCCGAGGCGGCCGAGCGCAACGCCACCACGCGTACGTTCGAGTCCGTCCTGATCGCCGAACACCAGAGGGGCTGATGGCCGAGCGCGTGGCGGTGGCAAGCGGCGGCCGCAGCCTCGAGCGCGAGGTGAGCCTGCGTTCCGGGCGCCGCGCCGCGGACGCGCTCGCCTCGCTCGGCTACGAGGTCACCGAGCTCGACCCCGACCGCCACTTCGTGCGCCGCATCCGCGAGCTCGACCCCGCCTTCGTGTTCGTCGCGATGCACGGGCGCGGGGGCGAGGACGGGACGCTCCAGGACCTGCTCGAGATCCTCGGCGTGCCGTACACGGGCTCGGACGTCCACGCCTCGGGGCGCTGCCTCGACAAGCACGTCTTCAAGCAGCTGATGCAGGCCCAGGGCGTGAGCACGCCCGAATGGCACTCGTTCAACCGCGAGGCGTTCTCCGAGTTCGGCGCGGCCGACAGCCTCGACCAGCTCGCCGAGCAGCTCGGCTTCCCGTTCGTTCTGAAGCCGGCCAGGCAGGGCTCCTCCATGGGGATCAAGTTCGTCGAGACGCCCGAGGAGTTCGGCCCGGCGATCGTGGGCGCGCTCAACTACGACGACCGCGTCCTGATCGAGCGCTACGTGAAGGGCCGCGAGCTGGCGATCACGGTGCTCGGCCCGGGCGACAAGCCCGACGTGCTGCCTGTCATCGAGATCGAAACCGACGAGCCCTTCTACACGTTCCGGGCCCACTATGACCCGGGCGCCGCGACCATGCGGGAAGCCTCGCTGGACGACACCATCCGCAAGCGCGTCGAGAGCGTCGCCGCGCAGGCCTACGGGGCGGCCGGCTGTCGCGACCTCGGCCGCGTGGACCTCATCCTCGACGAGCAGGGCGAGCCGCAGGTGCTCGAGATCAACACGATCCCCGGCCTCACCGAGACCGGCCCGACGCGCTACGCGGCCCAGGCGGCGGGGATGGACTTCAAGGAGCTGATCGCCCGGGTGATCTCGCGCGTCACCGCGACATGAGCCGGGCCACCGAGTCGCCCAGGAGGGCGCCCGCCACCACATCCGACGGGTAGTGGACGCCGAGATAGGGCCGCGACAGCGCCATCGCAAAGGCCACGGCGTGGAGCGGCGGGCCGGGTAGCCCGGCGGCCGCGAGCGCCCGCGCGCCCGCGAATGACGTGGACGCGTGCGCGGACGGATACGAGCGACCCGACAGCACCGGCGTGAGGGCCGGCAGCTCGTCCTCGAGCACCGGCCGGGCGCGGCGAACGGTCTGCTTCACCACGGTGTTCAGCAGCAGCGTGAGAAGGACCGCCTCGATCGCGCGCACGTAATCCTCGCGCCGCCGCGCGCTCAGCGCCCCGCCCGCGACCGCGACCGCGTTCCAGAGCGCGCCGTTCTCACCGGACTGCGCGAGCCGGATCGCCGCCCGCTCCACGAACGGCGTGTGCCCGCGCGTGCGGAGCAGGCGCAGCAGCTTGAGGTCGAGCGCGGCGAGCCCGCGCCACGGATCAGGCTCCAATAGCCGCGCGCCGGGCACCGCCAGGCGCTTGCTCAAAAGCCGACACGATGCTCCTCGGTGTCGAGACGCGCGTAGACGACCTGCGAGAGGTCGAGGTGGACCTCGGAGTCCTGCGTCGTCAGGTCGAACCAGCCCTCGGAGCTCGAGTCCGACAGCGCCTTGCTGAAGCGGTCGAACTCCTCCTGGCTCACGCGGACGGGCAGCACCTGCCCGCCCTGGAAGCCGATGTCGATGCGTCGGGGGGTTTCAGCCATCAGTGGCCCTCCGGGGCCTCGACCAGCTCGGTGAGCACCCCGCCGGTCGACTTCGGGTGCAGAAACGCCACGCGCGTGCCGCGGATGCCGGTGCGCGGCCGCTCGTCGATCAGCACGAGGCCCGCGGCGCGCGCGGACTCGATGGCCGAGTCGATGTCGTCCGTGCCATACGCGACGTGGTGAAGGCCGGGGCCGCTCCGGGCGAGGAACTTCCCGACCGCCGTGTCCGGGCCGAGCGGGCGCAGCAGCTCCACGTGGCTCTCGCCCACGCCGAGCAGCACCGCCTCGACACCCTGCTCCTCGACGGTCTCGCGGTGCTGGACCTCCATGCCCAGCCGCTCGCCGTAGAGCGCGATGGATTCGTCGAGGTCCTCGACCGCGACGCCGATGTGATCGATGCGTCCGAACACGGGCGGATCAGTCTAGGCGACAGGATGTAGCCATCCGATCTCCGAAACGCCGGCGTGACGCCCGCGGAGGTAACGCTCATATGCCGATCAACATCGAGAAGCCCGACTTCGACGAGCCTCGCGACCGGGACGGCTTTCGCGTCCGCCGCGCGGGTGTCGGCCGTCGGGCAGGCGCCGTGAAGCTGGGCGCGGCCGTGTGGGAGCTGCCCCCGGGCGAGGCCGCCTATCCGTACCACTTCCACCTCGGCGTAGAGGAGATGATCTTGGTGCTGTCCGGCACGCCGACGCTGCGGGCGCCCGACGGCGAGCGTGAGGTGGACCAGGGAGAGCTGCTCGTCTTCCTCCCTGGCGAGCGGGGCGCCCACCAGCTGATCAACCGCTCGACGGAGACGGCGCGCTTTCTCGCCGTCTCGACGATGGGGGCGCTCGACCTCGTCGTCTACCCGGACTCGAACAAGATCGCCTGCCACGAGCGCGGCGGCCTACGCGAGCTGCACTTCCGCGCGAACGCCGTGGACTACTGGGACGGCGAGTCGCCGCCGGGCTGATCCTCGAGGCGCTCGGCGGCGGCCACCCGCGCCGCGCCGGGCTCGGCGATCGGAACCACGGGGAAGCGCTCCTTCGGCTCGCCGTCGTCGCCGCCGGGATTTCCGTCGCGGTACTCCGTGACCAGGCGCGTGATGTCGTCGCGCTCCAGCACCTCGTTCTCGAGCAGCGTGTGCGCGAGCGTGTCGAGCAGCGGGCGGTTCTCCGCGAGCATCTTCATCGCCCGGCGGTGCGCCAGGTCGGTGAGGTACTGCTGCTCCTCGTCGATCATGCGGCGGGTGTGGTCGGACATCGAGTAGTCGTCGGCAGGCAGCTGCTTCGTCGCCAGCTCGGTCCCCATCCCGTACTGCGTGACCATCGAGCGGCTGATCTCGTGGACCTTGCTCAGGTCGTCCGAGGCGCCCGTGGTGATCTGGCCGAAGATGATGTGCTCGGTCACGCGGCCGGCGAGCAGCACGCCCATGTAGTCGAGCAGCTCCTCCCGCGACTTCAGGTAGCGGTCCTCCTCGGGGAGGTTGAGCGTGTATCCGAGCGCGCGGCCGCGCGGGATGATCGAGATGCGGTGCACCTTCTGGACCGAGGGCAGCATCTCCGAGCAGAGCGCGTGGCCCGCCT
>DASSVP010000249.1:0-10776 GCA_035705985.1 Thermoleophilaceae bacterium | reverse complement strand
GACGCCTATATCTACGGCCCCGAGAACGCCCCGATCGAACAGGTAAACCTCACCGACGGCACGATCACCTACCTCGTCTCCGACCGGCTCGGCTCCGTCCGCGGCACCGTCAACGCCGCCGGCAGCCTCACCCAGAGCACCAGCTACGACGCCTGGGGCAACCCCCAGACAAGCGACGGCCTCAGCGGCCTTACACCATTCGGCTACGCCGGCGACTACACGGATCCGACCGGCCTCAACTACAACATCCGCCGCTACTACGACCCGCAGACCGGGCAGTTCGTCAGCGTTGACCCCCTCGTCGATCAGACCGAGCTGCCGTACTCATACGCTCTCGATGACCCGATTGACGCCTCGGATCTCTCCGGCACCTGCGCCACAAAGGTCGAGCCTGGCCCGAGCGTTTGCCCTGGAATCTGGCGAGATATAGTCAGGCGGACCATCGGCGGCAACGGAGCATTTACCCGGTACTGGGAAATGCTCGATGACAGCAAAGGTATCTTCCCTGACCCTAACCACGTCGCCTCTTTCAATCAGATGAAGCGGTCGCTCACAAAATCGTTGAATGCCTTCAAGCGGTATGGATGCGACCCACCGGATGAGCAGAGCGGCGTGACCGGCCATCAATTCTATCGCTTCGCAAAGTGGATCGCCACCCAGGACAGGCCGACGCAAGAAGAACACGATAGATACCAATCCCATAAGCGGGCGGCCGGTGGAGGAGAAGCAAAAGTCGATATCACTACGCTGCCTCCTACGATTACATTTATGAACTCTACGGTGATTTACGTCATTATTTAGGAGTGGTGAATTGCTTAGCGCAAGTGCCGTAGCGTCGGCGGTCGCTGGCCGCCTAGACTCCATCCGAGAGACGCAAGACGAGTGGGATGCCGTTACCGAAGTCGTTCAGGCAGAGATAGCTCCGCGGGTCGCCACCGAGGGAGCCGAGGCGGTTCTTGCTGCGCTTGTCCAGGGGAAGAATGATCCATTCGTCGCCGCTGTCCTGGTGGATGTCTCTGGCGTGAGTGACGTTCCGCTTGCTAGCTCGGGCCGCGAGTTCTTTCGGATTAATGAGGTCTTCACCGACGATGAGATAGTCGGTGCCGCGCTTGAGTATCTGGATAACCTGCCTGGGAGTGGGCTTTCGGATGGTGAGTGGGCCTGGACCGCTCTCTGGAACGGCTGGCGCCAACTGGACGAGGACGCGCATTTGCGGCTGGTGTGCAAGCTTATTGAGCGCGCGCCCGACTCAGACGAAGTTCTTGCCCTGATCGCGGACGGCCCAGTCCGCGAACTCATCGAGTGCGGGAAGCGCGAGGAACTCGAGGGCCTTGCGGGGAGTGACACGAGGATTGTTCGTGTCTTGGGATTAATGCCCAAGAGATGAGCCAGGCAGAAACACACTCTCAACCCCATCTCGGCCGTCCGCTGTGTTCGACGGCGGAGACCTTAGTGGCCGCCTACTCCTGCTGATCCGAGCTCGCGTCGAGCCACGGAGGACCGTCCCTGCCGGAACCCACCGGATCAGGCCGGACGTCTCCGGCTTCCTGCGGACTTGCGGACTTGGCATATGGCACCACGGTGGCCGACTGTCGCGCGTCCTGTGGCACAGGTCGCCGGCACCGTGAAGCCAGGCCAGATGAGCAGGCGCTCGAAACCGGCGTCGACCGGGTCGACCCACGAGCCGGAAGATGCTCCCCGTTCGAGGTCTGCACCGGGGTCTGCACGCGATGCGCTTCGGAGGCACGTCTGTCACAAACGTCCCGCCTGGTTGAGCCAAAAGCGGGTGACTTTGTGACTCAGAAAGGCGCATACGGGATTCGAACCCGTGCCGCCGCCGTGAGAGGGCGGTGTCCTAGGCCACTAGACGAATGCGCCCGGCGAGGGCTTAGTGTAGCGGCGTCCCGGGCACGATCCGGCCCATGTGGAAGCGGCTCTTCGGCAAGCGCGACGACGGCGAGCCCACGGCGGCGCGGCAGGAAGGCAACCCCCACGCGCTCGACCGGCCCGGCGATCCCCGCGGCGGAGTTCAGAGCGACGAGTACCGGCACGCGCGTCCCGAGGACGTCGTCGAGGAGGGAGACGTCGCGATGGGCGGGCCCGGCGGCGCGCCGGTCGAGGGCGAGAGCGTCGAGGAGCGGCGGCAGCGCGACCGGCCGGACGAGCCCGCTTCGTTCTAGCTCGACGGCTCGGCAGCGGGAGGGGTCGATTCCCCCGGCGCCCGGCGGCGGCGCCGGTAGACGAAGGCTCCGGCCGAGAGCGCGACGACGACGAACGCACCCGAGAGCCCGCCGCCCAGCCATGGAGTCATGTCTGCGGGCGTGGAGACGCGCGCGGCGGTCGGCCGGAGGCCGGTGAGCGTCAGCGGAGACGCACCCGACGCCTCGAAGCTCGGCGGATGCGGGAAGGGCCGATGGGCGGCGACGGCGGCGGACGTGCTCGCCGGCCCCGTCGCATGCAACAGATGGCGCGCGGCGAGGAGCTCGTGCCAGACGACCGCGGCCTCCTCCGCGGGCGTGCCGACCGGCGCCTTCAGCTTGGCGGGGCGCGGCATCTCGTTTGCGGGCACCGTCACGGTGCGCCACTTCTGCAGGTACGCCGTGGGATCGACGGCTCCGTCGTAGCCGAGACTGAGGTACTGCTGCGGATGGATCTCGAAGTGGAGGTGGGGGGAGGTCGTGAACGCGTCGCCGGTGCGGCCGAGGAACCCGACCACCTGGCCTGCCCGCACGTTGGGATGGTCGAGGATCCAGCGCGAGTAGCCGGCGAGGTGCGCGTAGTAGAAGGAGTTGCCGTCGCCGTCGGTGAGCCAGAGGCGCCAGCCGCCGAGCCGGTTCCAGCCGACGAGGCTCAGCTTCCCGTTCGCCACCGCCACGACCGGTGTCCCGAGCGACGCGAACAGGTCGTCGCCGTGGTGCCATCCGTCGTAGATGTCGTTGCGGACCCCGCCGTACGTGTCGCTGTAGTCGGCGCCGCCGGCGACCGGGAAGACGTAGTGCGAGGGCCTGAAGCCGAGCGGCGGCGTCGTCTTCAACGGCTGGGGCACGTGGCGCTTGCGGTGCGGGTGCTTCTTCGTCGCCTGGCCCGCCTGGGCGTGCTTGTGCGAGCCGCCGGCCGGCGTCGTCGCCGTGGGCTGCGCGCTCGTGGACGTGTGGTGGGCCCCGGCCTTCGCGTGGTGGACCACCGGCTGCGCGGTGGCTGCGAAGCCGACGAGGATCGTGGTTCCGGCCGGGAGTAGCCAGTGCCGCTTGAGGAGTGTCACGACGAGCGGCGCCGTCAGGCGGCCGACGGTCTTCCCGAGCGTGAGCTGGCCCCATGCCCCGAGGAGCGTGGTGTCGCCGGCACCGAGGCCCACGGACGAGCCGCCGATCGCGAGCCCGCTCACCGTCCCGCTGCCGTTCGTCGCGTCGACACTGCCGGCCGTGACGAAGCCGCCGAACAGCGAGACCGATCCGAGCGTGACGTGCCCTGTCCTGCACGTCGAGCCACTTCCCGCGGAGGAGCCGAACGCGACGGCCGGCACCTTCGCCGGATAGGCCGACGGGCCGCGGCTCGAGGCGGGAGTCCCGAGCGTGAGCACCCGGGCGCCGGGCTCCACGATCGCCGCGTCGCCCGCGCCGACGCAGGCGGTGGACAGATAGGCGGCCGAGAGGGGCGCATAGCTCGGCGCGGCCGTCGTGGTCGTCGTGCCGGTCGTCGTGGTCGTGCCGCTGGTCGTCGTTCCGTCCGCGCGCGCGGATGCCGCGCCGACCGCTGCCGCGAGCGCAACGAGAACGAGGAGCCAGACCCCGCGCCGCATCGCGCAAGTGTGCCGAACCCTCGGCCTCTTCGCGGACTTTTTACACCTCGCTCGCGCCATCTCGCTCCCGGACGACCACCACGGGGTGCCCGCGCGCGAGCGCGAGAAACGCGCGGACAGGTGTCAGTCGTCGCGCGTTGGCCGGATCCCGCTGATCTCGATCAGAACGAGATCGTCCAGGCGGCGCTGGCTGTGATGTCGAACGTGTAGGTGCCCGGCGGGACGTAGCTGCTCCCGCTCGTGGTGCCGTTGCCGTTGTCGAACTGGATGAAGTTCTCGTCGGTCGCGCTCGAGGACACGCTGAACTCGTTGAAGCCGTCCGAGTCCGGCTGGGCGGTCCATTCCACCGTCACGCCGTGCGGGAGCGTCACCGGTGCGAGCGTCTGGTTCCCGTTCCCATTGAAGGTCCGGCCGATCGGGGAAGGCGCCACCGTCACCGTGACCGTCGCCGTGCGCGGCGTGACCTTGCGGGCGCACACCTTCGTCCCGTGCACCTTGGTGCAGTGTCCGGGTCGCAGCCAGATCGTCCGGAGCGCATAGGCGCTGGCGCCACCTGCGGCGACGAGGGCCAGAACGGCGACGGCGATGAGAGTTGTCCTGTTCATGAGAAGGGCGGGCGCCGGAGCGCCCGCCCGTCAGTGTCGAACTACGAGTGCTGCCAGGTGACGGAGAAGTTCCCGCCCGAGATGCTGCTCGTCGACGCCTTCGTCGTCGAGCCGGAGACCATGTTGATCCGGTCGAGCCCGCTCAGGCTGCCGAACGGGGTGCCGTTCGCGGTCGCGTTGCTGAAGCCGACCGTCCCGAAGTCTGCGAGCGGGAGCACCCCGCCGCTGCTCGAGGGAGCCTCGGCGATCACCTCGGCCGAGCCGAGCCTGGCGCTCTTGAGCCGCGCCGTCGTCGTGTGACTCCAGCCTTGTGTCGTGTCGCTGAGGACGAGCGTGAAGCTGCCGCGGCCGCTCGAGGTTACCGAGGCGGAGAAGTGGTCACCCGCGTTGACCGTGTCCCGGTAGTTCACGGGGTACTTCGGATACATCTCGTACCAGGCGGAGTACACGGCCGTTCCGCTGCTGCAGTCGGCCTCGGAGCCGGTCTGCTCGACGGTGTTGGTCGTGTCGCCGTCGAGCCCCACCCAGAAGCTCGACCATCCGGTCGGTGTCACGCTGCAGTTGACACTCGGCTGCACCCAGGACGCTGAGACGCTCGTGTAGGTGCCCCCGGTCACCGCATAGCCGGACCAGTTGCTGCTCGAGCTGTTCGTGAGCTTGTGGTCCGGTGCCGAGGCGACGCGCAGCGCGCCGTGGTTGACGGTGGCCGCAGCGTTTGTGCTCGTGCCGAATACACCCGCACAGACGGCAGCGGTGACCGCGATGCCCCCCAGGACGACCCGGCGAGCGGAAGACATCCCCATTCAGAGACCCCCCTTTTGACGGTGGTCGGACCGAGAAACCATGGTCCCTCTCGTCTGATACTGGACGACTCGCGGCGGCCCGTCAATCGCACGATCGGGCGGGACGAAGAGGGCGGCAAGGCCGCCCTCTGGCGGAGACGCATCCCGTCAGCGGACGAAGAGCCTGAGGTAGTTGTCGTCGTCCGCCTGGCCCACCATCATGATCACGTAGCTGCCGCGGCCGACCACGATCGACTTGCCGACCGGGATCCGCTTCAGTCCGTGCCGGGAGGCGACCTTCAGCGCTGCCTCGTCGAGGTTGAGGAGCCGCACGCGGCCGTTGACCGTGGCCGTCTTCGTGAACCTGGCCCCGCGCATGAACCAGTGGCAGCCGGGATCGTGCATGGCGATCTTCAGGGTCTGCGGCGCGGCCTGACGAGCGTTCGTCGCGAGCGCCTGTCCGCTGCCGAAGAGTCCGGCGCAGATGATCGCGGCGACGGTGAGTGAGATCAGCGAGATCTTCATCGTTGCTCCTTCGGTAGTCCGTGGCATGCCCGCATGATCGGCCGGCACCGCGCCGCGGTAATCCGGGCAAACCGCCTTCGCGCTCGGTATTTCCCCGTAGATCTGGACACGTTCACCAGCTCTTGGTGCGGCGTCGCCGGACAGGGTCGGCGACCCGCACCCGCGCGTCGACGGCGAGGCAACCGGTCGGTAGCGCGAGCACCGGATTGAGGTCGAGCTCCGCGAGCTCCGGCAGGTCGTCGGCCAGGACCGACAAGCGCAGGAGGAGATCGACGAGCGCCGCCTCGTCGGCGGGAGGTGTGCCCCTGAAGCCGGCGACGAGGCGGCCTGCCTTGCCGTCTCGCACGAGCTCCTCCGCGTCGAGGTCGCTGAGCGGGGCCAGCCGGAACTGGGCCTCGCCGATCAGCTCGGCGAGGACGCCGCCGGGCCCGAAGGCGACGAGCGGGCCGAAGACGGGATCCTGGACCGCACCGGCCAGCAGCTCTGCGCCGCCGCGCACTAAGGGCTGCACGAGCAGCGGCGCGCCCTGCCGCTCTGCGGCGGCCCGCACGTCTTCCTCCGTGCCGAGGTCGAGGATCACGCCGCCCTGTTCCGTCTTGTGCGCGCCCGCGGCGGCCGTCTTGAGCACGACCGGGTAGCCGAGCTCGCGGGAGGCTTCGACTGCAGCCTCCGGAGAGGTCACGAGCCGCTCGGGCACGAGCGGGACGCCGTACGCCTCGAGCAGTCGGCGCGTCTGATGCGCGTCGAGCCAGCCGTCCCCGGCGGCAAGGGCTTCCCGTATGACGGCCTGCGCCTCGGCGCGGTCACGGTCGACCTCGGGCACAGTGCCTGCCGGCCGGCGCAACCACTCTCCGCGCTCGGCCGCGCGGCCGAGCGCCCGGGCCGCCGCCTCCGGGTAGCCGAACGCGGGGACCTGTCCAGCGCTGCGCAGGCTCGGCGGCGCGCCGTTCGCGCTGACGAAGACGCAGAGAACCGGCTTGTCCCGGACGGTCACCGCCGCCCGGCTGATCGCCGCGCCGACCTCGTCCTCGTCGATTCCGACAGTCGGGACGAAGAGGACGATCGTCGCATCGAACGCCGGATCGGCGAGCACCGGCGGCAGTGCCGCGGCGAAGCTCTCGGCCGTCGCGCCGCCGAGCAGGTCGATCGGGTTCGCGCTGCTTCCCTCGGCCGGCATGACCTCGGCGAGCGCCGCCCGCGTCGCCTCATTTGGCTGCGGGAGCTCGAGCCCGGCTGCCTCGCAGGCATCGGCGGCGAGGATCCCGAGCCCGCCGGCATTGGTGACGAGCGCGACTCTCCGCCCCCGTGGGACGGGCTGCGCGGACAGCAGAGTCGCCACGTCGATCAGCTCCTCGAGCGTCCGTGCCCGCGTCACACCCGCCTGGCGGAAGAGCGCGTCGGCGGCGACATCCGACCCGGCGAGGGCCGCGGTGTGCGAGCCGGCGGCGCGGCCGCCCGCGCCGGTGCTGCCGCCCTTCAGCGCGAGGATCGGCTTGCGGCGTGCGAGCCGCTGCGCGATCCGGGCGAACGCGCGCGGGTTTCCGAACGACTCGAGATAGAGGACGGCGATCTTGGTCTCGTCGTCGTCCTCCCACCACTCGAGCAGGTCGTTCGAGGAGACGTCAGCCTTGTTGCCGATCGAGACGAACGAGGTGACACCGAGGCCGGTTGCCTCTGCGCGCTCGAGCAGCGCCAGGCCGAGCGCTCCGCTCTGGGACGAGAAGCCGATCTTGCCGGCAGGGAACGCGCGAGGCGCGAACGTGGCGTTGAGGTGGACCGGAGAGGAGGCGATGCCGAGGCAGTTCGGACCGAGCAGGCGGGCGCCGTGCGCGCGGACGAGCGCGAGCAGCCGTTCCTGCCGCTCGACGCCGGCGCTGTCCGTCTCGGCGAAACCGGCGGAGATGACGACGAGCGCGCGAACGCCGGCGGCGAGCGCGTCCTCGGCTGCCGCGAGCACCTGCTCGCCGGGCACGCAGATGACGGCGAGATCGATTCCCTCGGCGATCTCGGCGACCGTGCGGTGGCCGTGGACGCCGGCGACCGAGTCGCCGTTGCGGTTGACGGGGTAGACCGAGCCGGCGAAATCGGCAGTGAGCACGTTGCGGAAGAGCTCGCCGCCGATCGAGCCGCGCCGCTTCGACGCGCCGACGACGGCGACCGACCGCGGGCGGAAGAAAGGCGCGAGCGAGGCGCGCACGGCTGCGTGGTCGCGCGCGGCCACCTGCTCGCGATAGCCGCTCGTGGGGGCGATCGGGAAGCGGATCTCGACCTCGCCGGCTTCGCCGGCGCGGGCCACCGTGAAGCCGGCATCACGGAAGACGCTGAGCATCGCGGCGTTCTCGTGCAGTACCTCGGCCACAAACTCTTCGATCCCCGCCTCCGCCGCCTGCGCCGCCAGTCGCTCGAGCAAACGCGTTCCGATCCCGCGCCCCTGGAACTCGTCCGCGACCGCGAATGCCACCTCGGCGGCCAGAGGGTCTCTCAGCCTGACCCAGTTCGCGAGCGCGACGATGCGACCGCCGACCGACCCCACGAGCGCACCGCGGTCCTGCCAGTCCGGCTCGAGCACCGGCTCGACGAGCTTCGGCCCGAGAGCTGGGAAGCCGTGGAAGCGGAGGTAGAGGCTGTGCTCCGAGAGGCCCGAGAAGAACTCGAGGAGCGTGTCGGCGTCCTCCGCGGCGGGCGATCTCAGCCTGAGCGTCGACCCGTCGCGGAGGATGACGTCGGTCGCCTCGACCGCGGGCGCCGTCGTGGCGTTCACGCGGCCGCCGCGTGCTCCTGTGCGTGCTGCGCGCGGCGAACCACGAGCACGGGGCACGGCGCCGAATGGACGAGCCCCGTCGAGACGCTGCCGGAGAAGATCCGCTTCGCAGCGCCCCAGCCGTGCGACCCGACGACGATCAGCTGCGCGTCATGGTCGCTCGCCGTCCGACAGATCTCGTCGACGACGATGCCGTCCGCGGCGGCCGTCGAGCACGCCACGCCGTGCGCCTCGGCCGTCTCGGCCACCGACGCCAGGAGCTTCTCGACGCGCTTCTGCTCCGCCTGCGTGAGCTCGGCGAGGAGGCTCGAGTAGCCGTAGCCGCTGTACCCGACCGCCGGCAGCGATGCGTGCAACACCGACACGACGACGAGTGGTGCACCGAGCAGCCGCGCCAGCTCGATCGCTTCACCCTGAGCCTCTGCGGAAGCAGGCGAACCGTCCGTTGCGAACAGGATTGGTCTCGTAGCGCTCATCTCGTGTCCTCCTTGCTTCGATCCACGGCCACAGTGTCGAAGCGGGACGGGGCGCCGGCATCGGGGCACGACCGTCACGCGCTGCGGAAAACCACGGACACGGTTGGCGGCTCTCGCCGACGCGATCGCGCCGCACGAGATCGACCATCACCGTGTCTAGGAAAGGACGGACACCATGTTCGAGACGATCGCCTGGGCAACCGACGGGTCCGAGCTCGCCGACAACGCGCTCGAGCACGTGCGGAAACTCGCCGAGATCCACGGCTCTCGCATCGTCGCCGTGCACGCGGACGAGCGACTCACCGGCCGCTTCGGCGGTGGCCCGCTCTACGCTGACGAGCCGGGCGTCCGGGTGAAGATCGCCGGCCAGGTGGACGAGCTCCGCGCAGCGGGGTTCGACGCCGAGCTCGAGATCCGTTCCGGGACTCGGGACGTTGCGACGCTCGTGGAGTGGGTTGCGCGGGATGTCGAGGCCGAGCTGATCGTGGTCGGGACGCACGGACGCGGAGTGGTCGCGAGTGCCGTGCTGGGCAGCGTCGCGCGAAGGCTCTGCCACACCGCGCAGCGGCCGGTTCTCGTCGTGCCTCCGGCCCTCCCGGCCGGGCGTTCGGGCGAGGAGACGGCGCAGTTGACGGCCGTATAACCGGACGTGGAGAGGCGGCGTCGCAACTGCGGCGCCGCCCTCTCGCGCAGCTACGCGGTTACCGGCACCTCGTGTCGCTCGAGCAAGTCCTCTCCGACCTTCGCGGCCCCGAGCACGACCTTGAGCGCTCCGCTCTCCGCGGCTGCCCCGAAGACGTCGTACGCCTGCTCCGTGTCCTCGAGTGCGAACCGGTGGGTTGCGAACGACGTCGGGTCGAGACGCCCTGCCTCGATGAGCTTGAGGAGCCTCGGCGTCGTGGTCGTGTCGACGAGACCCGTCGTGATCAGGACGTCGCGGATCCAGAGCTTCTCGAGGTGGAGCGTCGCCGGGTGGCCGTGGACGCCTACGTTGGCGACGCGCCCGCCCGGGCGGATCAGCTCGGTGCAGAGCTCGAACGTCTCGGGCACGCCTACCGCCTCGATGGCGACGTCGGCGCCGAGCCCGCCTGTGAGCTCCATCACCTTTGCGACGGCGTCCTCACGGCCGTTGTCGATCGTGACCTCGGCCCCGAACTCGACGGCCTTCTCGAGCCTCGACGCGTCGAGGTCGATCGCGACGGTGTGGCCCGGCGAGTGGAGCTGCGCGGTCATGATCGCCGCGAGGCCGATCGGGCCGGCGCCGACCACCGCGACCGTGTCGCCCGGCTCGACGCCACCGTTCAGGACGCCGACCTCGTAGGCGGTGGGGAGGATGTCGGCGAGGAACAGGACCTGCTCGTCGGTGAGCTCCTCCGGCACCTTGTACACCGAGGTGTCCGCGAAGGGAACCCGGGCGTACTCGGCCTGGAGACCGTCGATCAGATGCCCGAAGATCCAGCCTCCGCCGCCCGTGCAGAGCCCGTAACGGCCCTCCTTGCAGAACCGGCACCGACCGCAGGACGTGATGCAGGAGACGAGCACGCGGTCTCCCGGCTCGAGCGTGGTGACGGCGCTCCCGGTCTCGAGTACGGTGCCGACCGCCTCGTGACCGAGGACCGTGCCCGGCTCAACCTCCGGCACGTCTCCCTTCAGGATGTGGAGATCCGTGCCGCAGATCGTCGAGGAGTCGATCCTCACCACGGCGTCCGTGGGCACCTCGATTGTCGGGTCGGGAACGTCCTCCCAGGCTCGCCGGCCCGGCCCGTGATAGACGAGCGCTTTCATGTAGCGCCTCCTTTCTCCCGCAGTCTCGTCCCGTGAGACGCCG
>DASSVP010000248.1:0-4540 GCA_035705985.1 Thermoleophilaceae bacterium | reverse complement strand
AGCGCCTCGCCGGACACCGGCAGCAGGCCGCGCTGGTAGGCCGCGCCGAGCGCCAGCGTGTTGGTCATCATGTGGTCGCCGAAGAGGCGCTCGGCGAGCTGCTGCGCGTCGAGGTAGAGGTTGTGCTCGCTGCGCGTGGCGGCGTCGATCTTGTCGAGCTGATCGGCCAGCTCGGGAAAGCGCTCGTCCACGTCCACGACCATGCGGCCGGTCGGGACGGCGCTCGTGGAGACAACCGCCACGGTCCGCTCGCGGTCGGCCGTCACGAGGTTCTTGGCTGACGCCGCGCCGAGCAGGTCGAAGCCGAGGTAGAGGTCGATGCTGCCGGCCGGGGCCTTGCTGGCGGTGGCCAGCGGCTCGCGCGTGATCCGCAGGTCCGAGGTCACCGGCCCGCCCTTCTGCGAGAGGCCGGTCTGGTCGAGGCCCGACACGTGCAGCCCGTCGATCAGCGCCGCCATGCCGAGCACCTGGTTCACGGTCACGACGCCGGTGCCGCCGATGCCCATCATCCGCACGCCGAAGTCCGTGTCGCCCACGAGCCGGCGCGGTTCGGGCAGCTTGACGTCGAGCGACGGTGTCGTGTGCTTCGCCTGTTCGCCCGGGACCACCGTGAGGAACGAGGGGCAGTCGCCTTCGAGGCACGAGAAGTCCTTGTTGCAGGAGGCCTGGTGGATCTGCGTCTTGCGGCCGAACTCGGTCTCCACCGGGATCACCGACAGGCAATTCGACTTCTTGCCGCAGTCGCCGCAGCCCTCGCACACGCGCTCGTTGATGAACACGCGCTGCGCCGGCTCGGCGGCCTTGCCGCGCTTGCGCTTGCGGCGCAGCTCCGCCGCGCACTCCTGGTCGTGGATGAGCACCGTCACGCCCTCGACCTCCGCCAGCTCCTGCTGGGCGGTGAGCAGCTCGCCGCGGTCGCGCACCTCGGCGATCGAGGCGAGCTCGACGCCGCGGTAGCGGCTCGTGTCCTCGGCCGTGATGATGATCCGGCGCACGCCCTCGAGCTCGAGCCAGCGGGTGAGGTCCGGCACGCTCAGCTGGCCCTCGATGGCCTGGCCGCCGGTCATGGCGACGTGCTCGTTGTAGAGCAGCTTGTAGGTGATGTTCACGCCGGCGGCCACAGCGGCGCGCACCGCGAGCGAGCCGGAGTGGTGGAACGTGCCGTCGCCCAGGTTCTGCACGAGGTGCGCGTCGTCCGTGAACGGCGCCTGGCCGATCCACTGCGCGCCCTCGCCGCCCATCTGCGTGATCCCGGTGATCTCGCCCTTGCCCTCCGGGCTCAGCAGGATCATCGTGTGGCAGCCGATGCCGGCGCCGACGAGCGTTCCGTCGGGCGCCTGGACTGAGCTGTTGTGCGGGCAGCCGGAGCAGAAGAAGGGCGTGCGGGCCGCCATCGGCAGCTCGGCCGGGCGGCCGTGGATCTCGGCGAGCTTGCGGAGGCGCTTCTCGACGGAGTCGATGCGGACGCCGCGCGCGGCGAGCCGTGCGGCCAGCGCACGGGCGATCAGGTCGGCGTCGAGGTCGAGCTCGCGCGGCAGGAGCTGCTCGCCCCGCTCGTCGCGTTTGCCCAGGATCGGCGGCGCGCCGGCCGTTCCGTAGAGAGCCTCCTTCACGAGCGTCTCGACGAAGGGGCCCTTCTCCTCGACCACGAGGACCTCGTCGAGGCCGCGTGCGAAATCGCGCACGATCTCCCCCTCGACCGGCGAGATCATCCCGAGCTTCAGGATCCGGATCCCGGCGCGATCGAGCCCGTGGCCGTCGAGGCCGAGCTCGCGCAATGCGTGCATCAGGTCGTAGTAGGGCTTGCCGGCGGCGACGACGCCGAGCCAGGCGTCGCGGGCGCCCTCGATCCGGTTCACCCCGTTCTCGCGCGCGTACGCGAGCGCGAGCTCCGTGCGCGGGCCGAACAGCGTGCGCTCCATGTCGAGCGAGGCGGGCGCGAGCAGGTTGCCATTCGGCACGTGCTCGTAGGGCTTGCCGTTCCACTCGACCGTCGGCATCACCGGCATCACGCGGTCGGGAGCAACGGCGGCGGTGCCAAGGGCGTCGGCCACGCTGGTGACGATCTTGAAGCCCGCCCAGAGGCCCGAGGCGCGCGAGCACGAGTACGCGTGCAGGCCGAGGTCGAGCACCTCCTGCACGTTGCCGGGATAGAAGACCGGCATGCCCAGGCTCGCGAGCAGCGACTCCGACGCGCTCGGGATCGTGGACGACTTGCAGCCCGGGTCGTCGCCGACAACTGCGAGCGCCCCGCCTGTGCGCGGGACGCCGACGAAGTTGCCGTGGCGAAGTGAGTCGGCGGCGCGGTCGAGGCCGGGGGCCTTGCCGTACCACATGGCGAGCACGCCGTCGTAGCGCGCGCCGGGGAGCTGGTTCGCGAGCTGGCTGCCCCAGGCGGAGGTGGCCCCGAGCTCCTCGTTGAGGCCCGGCACGTGGCGCACGTGATGCGCCTCGACCAGCTCGCGGTTGCGGGCAAGCTCCTTGTCGAGCCCGCCGAGCGGCGAGCCCTGGTAGCCGGAGATCATCGTGCCGGTGTGGAGGCCCAGGCGGCGGTCGGCGCGGTGCTGGTCGAGCGGCAGCCGGACGAGCCCCTGGAGCCCGGTGAGCAGGATGCGCCCCTGCTCGAGGACGTACTTGTCGTCGAGCGAGACGTCGCGAAGCGGCCCGCGACGGCGCCCGCCGGCATCGCCGGGACGCCGGAAGCGTCTGCCTCCAGGCCCTCCCAGTCCTGTGCCGCGGCGGGTCGCGATCGACATTGGCTAAATCAACTTACCATTGGTGGTAGACGGATTCCACCGTGAGACCCGGTTGATCATCCGAACGCCCGGGTATAAGGTCAAAGTCCATGACCATTGCTACCCGTCACGTGCCGAACGTGAACATCCCGCTGGCCGACGACGACCACGAGCAGATCGTCATCCGGCAGGACGGGGAGACGGGGCTGCGGTTCATCGTCGCCGTGCACTCCACCGTGCTCGGCCCGGCGCTCGGCGGAATGCGGCTGAAGCGCTACCCGGGCGGCCTCCGCGAGGCGCTCGAGGACGTGATGGGCCTCGCACGCACGATGACGCTGAAGGCCTCGGCCGCCGGGCTCGACCTGGGCGGCGGCAAGGCGGTGATGATCGACGATGGCCACACCGAGCTGCGCGAGGAGCGCCTCGCCGGGGCCGCGCGCGTGATCGACGGCCTCGGCGGCGCCTACATCACCGCCGAGGACATCGGCACGACGACGAAGGACATGGACCTCGTCGCGCGCCACACGCGCTTCGCCGTGGGGCGCTCGCGCTCGAACGGTGGCGGCGGCGACCCCTCCCCCGTGACGGCCGAGACGGTCTTCCGGGCGATGGCCCGCGGGCTCGCGGCGGCCACGGGCTCTGACGACTTGGACGGGCGCCGGGTGGGCGTGATCGGGCTCGGCAAGGTGGGCTTCGCGCTCGCCGGGCGGCTGAGCGAGGCCGGCGCGAGCGTCATGGGCTGCGACCTGAGCCCGGACTGCTGCTCGCGGGCCGCGGAGGAGCTGAGCATCGAGATCGCGCCGTCGGCCGAGGCGATCCTCGCGAGCGAGCTCGACGTCCTGGCCCCCTGCGCCGCCGGCGGCCTCGTGGACGAGGCGATCGCGGGCGCGATCGACTGCCGAGTGGTGGCCGGCGCCGCCAACAACCCGCTCAGCGACCGCTCCGTGGCGCGCACGCTGATGGAGCGCGACATCCTCTACGTCCCGGACTTCCTGGCCAACTGCGGCGGCCTCATCCACGTCTCGAAGGAGTGGTACGGGGAGCAGGGCCGCACCGAGCGCGAGCTGATCGCCGGCGCGATGGAGCGCCTCGACCTCGCGCTCGAAACGGCCGAGGCCGAGCGCACCCCGCCGATCGAGGTGGCCGAGCGCCAGGCACTCGAGCGGGTCGAGCTCGCTCGTGCGCGCTAGCCCCGGATATCCTGAAATCGGTTTGGAGAGCTCGTTCGAGCCGGTTTCGTCGCGCAGGACCTTCGAGGAGGCGGTCGAGCAGATCGCCGAGCGGATCAAGTCCGGCGACCTGCACGTGGGCGACCGCCTGCCCTCCGAGCGCGAGCTGGCGAGCATCATGCGGATCAGCCGGCCGACGCTCCGCGAGGCGGTGAAGACGCTCGTCGAGGCGGGCGTGCTCGAGGTGCGCCGCGGGCAGTCCGGCGGGATCTTCGTGGCGTCCGAGCTGGTCCCGCGCGACCTGCTGCGGAGCCGCCAGGCGATCCGCGTGAGCGAGGTGGCCGGCGTGCTCGAGGCGCGCCGCCTGCTCGAGCCGCGCGTGGCGCAACTCGCGGCCGTGCACGCGAGCGAGGAGGACTTCGCGGCGATGGCGCTGCTGATCGAGCGCAAGCGCGCGCTCGCGGCCGAGGACGATTTCCTGAAGCACGAGGACCTGTTCCTTCAGCTCGACCTCAAGTTCCACCTGGCGATGGCGCGCGCCACCCGCAACTCGACGGTCGTCCAGCTGATGAGGAACCTGTTCCGCCGCCTCGAGATCGCGCGCGACATGGCGGTCCACGCGCCGCTCGTGCCGGA
>DASSVP010000247.1:0-11292 GCA_035705985.1 Thermoleophilaceae bacterium | reverse complement strand
AACGACAAGATGTCGATGGCCGCCGGGCTCGAGCTGCGCGTGCCGTACCTCGACGTAGAGCTGATGCGCTTCGTCGAGCGCATCCCGGCGAGCCGCTCCTGCTCCGCTTCCGCCCCGGGCCCCACGAGCATCATGCGGGCGGCGGCGTCGGTGATCTCCATCAGCCGCAGAAGCCGCTCGGCGTCGCCGCGGCCGCCGAGCAGGTGCGCCACACGGCGCGCCGCGGCCGCGCGCGGAAGCGCCCGTGCGATCGCCGCGGCCGGGGTGGCCGCGGCCACTGGCACCAGCTTCAGCGGCGCGAGCAGCGCAGCTGCCTGGTGGCGGCCGTAGCCCCCGTGCGGCTCGTCTGCGCCCTGGCCGGCGAGCACGACCTTCACGTCCTGTGCGGCGAAGCGGGAGAGCTGGAGCAGCGCGGGCGCGCTCGGAATGCCGCAGGGCTCCTCGAGCCTCGGCACGCAGCGAGCGAGCTCGGCGAGGAAGTCGGTCTCGTGCATGACCGTGTCGCGGTGCTCGGTGCCCACGATCCGCGCCGTCTCGGCGGCGGGCCCGCGCTCGTCGAGGACGTCGCCGTGGCCGGGGAAGCCGATCGTGAAGGTCGTGGGGGGCTCGTTCGAGCGCAGCCTCATCGCCGCGACCACGGCCGCGCTGTCGACGCCTCCGGAGAGGAACGCGCCGTAGGGGACGTCGGACATCATCTGGCGCTCGACCGCGTCGGCGTAGCGCTCGGCGAGCTGGGCGGCGAGCTCGTCGTCGTCCGCTTCGATCGGCGTGCCGGGCGCCGCGCGCCAGCTCTCTACCCGCGGGGCGCTGTCCGCCTCGGCCACGAGCAGCTCGGCTGCGCCGAGCTTGTTGATGCCGCGGAAGAGCGTCCGCGGGGCGGGCACGAAGCGGCAGGCGAGGTAGTGGTCGAGCGCCGTGCGATCGACCTCCGGCTTGGCCAGACCGGCGTTCAGCAGCGCGCCGACCTCGGAGGCCACCGCCACGCGGCGGCCGTCGGTCCACCAGTAGAGCGGCTTGACGCCGAAGTGGTCGCGGGCGGCGACGAGCCGCTGCCGGGCGTCGTCCCAGACCACGAAGGCGAAGATTCCGTTGAGGTGGCGCACGCAGTCGGTGCCGTGTTCCTCATAGGCGTGGACGATCACCTCGCTGTCCGAGTTCGTGGCCCAGCGGTGGCCGCTCTCCTCGAGCACGGCGCGCAGCGTCTGGTGGTTGTAGATCTCGCCGTTGACGATTGCGGTGACGCGGCCGTCCTCGGAGTCGAGCGGCTGGTCGCCGCCCGCGACGTCGATGATCGCCAGCCGCGTGTGGGCGAGCGCGGCCGGCCCGATGCGCCTCAGCGCCTCGCCATCAGGACCGCGATGACGCAGCGCCTCGACCATCCGCTCCGCCGCGTTCTGGCCCGACGTGCCGGCCGGATCGAGGATTGCGCCGATCCCGCACATGCGCCCCTGATGATGTCAGGGCCTTGTGACAGTCGCGTCTGGAGCCGTGCGCCGCAGCTCTCGAGCATGGCCCCCAACTGCCGCACTGAGGGGGAGGACCCACATGCACCGCTTGTTTGGACGTATCCACGCCGGCCTGCTGCGCGCGGGGCGCGTCCGCGACTCGCGCGGACAGGGCACCGTCGAGTACGTGGCGCTGATCCTGCTCGTGGCCCTCGTCATGGCCGGCGTGGTGGCCGCCATGAAGGGCTTCCGCACCGACGAGGGCAAGGAGCTCGGCGACGTGATCATCGCGAAGATCAAGGAGGCGGTGCGCAAGGTGCAGTTCTGAGCGCTCCGCCGCGCCCCGCGCCGTGTGGTGGCGCAGCTTTCGTCTGACAGTCAGACGGAACGCGCGCCACCGCCTCTCGGCCTGCGACCATTCGCCCTGTGAGCGCGCGAGAGCGAGAGCTTCCCGTTGCCGTGTTCGACTCCGGGGTCGGCGGGCTGACCGTGTTGCACGAGTGCCTCGTGTCGCTTCCGCACGAGGACTTCCTCTATCTCGGCGATACCGCGCGGTTCCCGTACGGCGACCGCTCGGCCGACGAGCTGCTCGAGTTCGCGCGTGAGCTCGCAGGCATCCTGCTCGAGCGGGGCGCCAAGCTGATCGTCGTGGCCTGCAACTCGGCCACGGCCGCCGCGCTGCCGGCGCTGCGCGAGGAGCTCGCGGGCCGCGTGCCGGTGGTGGGCGTCGTCACGCCCGAGTCGCGCCTCGCGGCCGCGGCCACCCGCAACGGGCGCGTCGGGCTGATCGCCACGCCCGCCACCGTCTCGAGCGGCGCGTACGGTCGCGCGCTCGCCGACGCCGCGCCGGACGCCGAGCTTCACGCGGTCGCCTCTGCCGAGCTCGCGCCGCTGATCCAGGAGGGCGGCGAGGTGGACGAGCGTGTCGTGGGCTGCGTCGATGGCCTCTGCCGTCCGCTGAAGCAGGCCGGAGTCGACACCGTGATCCTCGGCTGCACTCACTACCCGCTCGTGAGGCCGGTGCTCCAGCGGGCCCTCGGCCGCGGGGTGTCGATAGTGACGTCCGGGGAGGCGATCGCCTCCGAGGTCGACGCGCAACTCGGCGAGGCGGGGATCGCGCAGGACGAGGGCAGGCGCGGCCGCTACGAGTTCATGGCGACGGGCGACCCGGAAGAATTCCGGCGGCTGGGGATCCGGTTCCTCCAGCTTCCGATCGGAGAGGTCGAGGCGGCGAGACCAGTGAGGCGGGCAGCATGAGCAGAAACGACGGCCGCGAGCCGGGCGCTCTCCGCCCGGTGGCGATCACGCCCGGCTTCGTGCGCAGCGCCACCGGCTCGGCGCTGATCGAGGCGGGCGGGACGCGCGTGATCTGCACGGCGAGTGTCGACGAGGACGTCCCGCGCTGGATGATGGGCAAGGGCCGCGGCTGGGTCACGGCCGAGTACTCGATGCTCCCGGCGTCCACCGGCGAGCGGAAGAAGCGCGACGTGTCGAAGGGCCGCCCCGACGGCCGAACCGTCGAGATCCAGCGCCTGATCGGCCGATCGCTCCGCGGCATCGTGGACTTCGAGGCGCTCGGCGAGCGCACCGTCTGGATCGACTGCGACGTGCTCGAGGCCGACGGCGGCACCCGCTGCCTGTCGATCACCGGCGGCTACATCGCGCTCGAGCTGGCACTGCGGCGCGTGATGGCCGAGGGCAAGCTCGACAAGCTTCCGCTCACGCAGTCGGTGGCGGCCGTCTCGGCGGGGATCGTCGACGGGCGCGCGCTGCTCGATCTCGACTACTCAGAGGACTCCGAGGCCGAGGTGGACGCCAACGTGGTGATGACAGGCGACGGCGGCCTCGTTGAGGTGCAGGCAACCGCGGAGCGCACGCCGCTCTCGCGCGCCTCGCTCGACGAGCTGCTCGCCCTTGCCGCGGACGGGATCGCGGCCCTGCGCACCGCCCAGGAGGAGGCGGTGGCGGCGGCAGCGGCCCGCTGAGCGCCGTGCGGCTCGTCCTCGCGACACGCAACCACCACAAGCTGCGCGAGCTCTCGGAGCTGATGCGCCCGTACGAGCTGGACCCGCTGCCGGACGACGTGACGCTCCCGCCGGAGACCGGGACGACGTTCGCCGGCAACGCGCTCGGCAAGGCGCGCGCCGCCGCGGCCGCGACCGGCCGTCCCGCTGTGGCCGACGACTCCGGCATCGAGGCGGCCGCGCTCGGCGGCGCGCCAGGGGTCTGGTCGGCGCGCTTCGCCGGCGAGGACGCCACCGACGAGGAGAACCTCTCCAAGCTGCTCGCCGATGTCCCTGACGACGGCGACCGCCGCGTCGCGTACGTATGCGCGCTCGCGTACGTCGAGCCCGGCGGGCGCGAGGAGGTCGTGCACGGCCGCTGCGACGGCACGCTCGCGCACGAGGCACGCGGGGACGGCGGCTTCGGCTACGACCCCGCGTTCATCCCGGACGAGTTCCCGGGCGACGAGCGGACGATGGCCGAGCTCACGCCCGCGGAGAAGGACACGATCAGCCACCGCGGCCGCGCGGCGCGGGCGCTCGTGATCCGGCTGCTGAAGGCGGCGGAGGCCGAGCGGCCGGCGGGACCGCTGCGGTCGCTGCTCGGCGGCCTCGGGGAGCGCCGCGGGGGAGGCCGCCGGTGAGCGTCGCCCAGAGCGCCGACGCCCGCGCGCGCCAGCGCACCGCCCGCGTCAGCATCTACGCGGCGCTGTTCCTGGTGGCGGTCAAGCTCGCAACCGGCATTGCCACGGGCTCGCTCGCATTCCTCGCCGAGGCGGTCCACTCAGGTACCGACCTGGTGGCGGCGCTGCTCACGTTCTTCGCCGTCCGGGTCGCGATCCGGCCGCCCGACCGCGAGCACCAGTACGGGCACGGGAAGGCAGAGCACCTCGCCGCGCTCGGTGAGAGCGCCTTCCTGCTGCTCGTTTCGCTGTTCATCGCCTACGAGTCGCTGCGGCGGCTGATCGACGGGGGCGGCGGCCACGACATCGACGTGACCTGGTGGGCGCTGACGGTGCTCGCCGTGGTGATCGCCGTGGACGCGTCGCGCGCGCTGATCAGCTTCCGGACCTCGCGCCGGTACGGCTCGGCGGCGCTCGCCGCGAACGCGCTGCACTTCACCTCGGACCTCGCGGGCTCGGTCGCGGTGCTGATCGGGCTCCTGCTCGTCCGCGCGGGCGAGCCGTCCGCCGACGCCGCGGCCGCGCTCTTCGTGGCCGTGCTCGTGGTGATCGCCGCGCTGCGGCTCGCGAAAACGTCGATCGACGTGCTGATGGATCGCGCCGGGCCGGATGCGGACGAGCGCGTCAGGGCGGCGCTCGAGCAGAGCGAGCCCGGCGTCGAGGTGCGGCGCGTGCGCGTGCGGCACGCGGGCGGCCGCCACTTCGTGGACCTCGTCGTGGGCATGCCGCTCGACAGCGGCGTGGCCCAGGCGCACACGGTCGCGGACCGGATCGAGGACGTGGTCGAGCGCGCGCTCGACGGCGCCGACGTGGTCGTGCACGTGGAGCCGACCGAGGCCGAGGGCGACGTGCGCGAGCGCGCGACCGCCGCGGCGAGCGCGATCCCCGAGGTGCGCGAGGTCCACAACGTGCGCGTGATGCGGCTCCCGCAGGGCCACGAGCTGTCCCTCCACGTGAAGCTCCCGCGCGACCTCTCGCTCGACGCGGCGCACGGCGTGGTCGAGCGGCTCGAGGAGCGAGTCCGCGCCGAGGTGCCGGAGCTCCGGAGGGTGCACACCCACATCGAGCCGCTCGCCCGGATGGACTGGGCGAGCGCGCCCGCGAGCGATGACACCGCCACAGAGCGCGCGGCGATCGAGGCCGCCGTGGAGCGCTACACCGGCACGGCGCCGCTGACCGTGGCGTTCCGCGACGGCGAGCAGGGCCGTGTCGCCCTCGTGACCGTGAGCCTGCCGGGCGACCAGCCGCTGCCCTCCGCCCACCGCCACGCGGGCGCGATCGAGGAGGCGGTGCGCGAGCGCTGTCCCGGCCTGGCCGACGTGATCGTCCACACCGAGCCGATGGGCGCCGAGGCGCCCTAGACGCCCGCGCTAGAGCAGGTTCACCGCGGCCGCCGCGCCCACGGCGAGCAGCACGCCGGAGTAGCCGAAGTAGCCGTTCACGAGCAGGAGCACCGCCGCGATCAGGCAGACGCCGACGGTCACGAGCCACGAGATTCGCGCGAGGGTCACGTGTCTATTCTGACCTGCATGGCCGACACGCTCACCCCGGAGCGCGCCGCGGAGCGTCTCTGCGAGCTGTCGGCCGACGTGCGCGCGGCGGTTCTCCTCGATGCGGCGGGCTCGCTCGCGAGCGCGTGCGACGAGGCCGGTGGACAGCCGGGCGCGCTCGGCGAGCTGGCGCGCCGCCTCTTCGAGGAGGTCGACCGCGCCACGCGTGACTGGGAAACCGAGCCGCCTGAACAGGTCGAGGTGCAGGTGCCCGGCGGCGCGGTGTTCGCCTCGCGCACGCCGCGCTGGACGCTCGCCGCCGTGGCAACGCGCGGGGCGCTCTCCTCGCTGATGCTCTATGACCTTCGCGCGCTGCTCGGCGAGCTCGAGGGCGGGCCGCCGATCAGGCGCTCGGCCTCGGTGGAGGAGGGCGTGCCCGGGCCGGCGACCGAGGAGCAAGCTGCGGAGGAGCTGCCGATGCCGGAGCTCGGCCAGTGAAGGAGAAGCGCAAGGGCCCGCTCTCGCGCGCGGCCGGCATCGCGGAGGGCATGGCGGCGACGGTCCGCCGCATGCAGCGCGAGCGCGAGCCGCGCGTGCTCGTCTACGACCCGGCCGGATACGCGCGGTTGGTGCAGCCCGAGGCGCGCGGGCACGAGCGCATCATGGACATCGCCGGGGAGATGGTCGCCGAGCTCGAGGCACGCGAGTGACGCTGGTCGACCCGGAGCTGGCGAGCCGCGTGCTCGAGCGGGCGCTCGCGCGCGGCGGTGACATGGCGGAGCTGTACGCCGAGTCGCGCCGCGGCTTCGGCCTCTCGCTCGACGACGGCCGCGTGGAGCGCCCCCAGAGCGGTCGCGAGCGCGGCGCGTGCGTGCGGGTCGTGCAGGGCGACTCGACCTACTACGGCTACGTGGACGGGCTGGCCGAGGAGGACCTGCTCCGCGTCGCCGGCTCGGTGTCCGAGGCGGGGCGCGGCGACGCCCGGCAGCCGGCCGCCCTTCAAGCCGCCGAGTCCGGCACCCGCCACGTGATATCGACTCCGCCGGAGGAGGTCGAGGCTGCCCGCAAGGCCGACCTCCTGCGCGCGTGCGACGAGCGCGCCCGCGCCGCCGGCGCCGAGGTCGCACAGGCGCGGATCGGCTACGCCGAGTCGCATCGGCAGGTGGAGATCTTCGACTCGGACGGCCGCGCCGCGGCCGACGACCGCACCCGCATCCGGCTGGCCGCGCAGGTCGTCGCGAGGCGCGACGGCCGGGTCGAGACCGGCACCGACACGCGCGGCGGCCACGCCGGCTGGGAGCTGCTCGAGGACAACCCGGAGCACGTGGCCGGCGAGGCGGCTCGCCGCGCGCTCACCGCGCTCGACGCCGTGGACGCTCCCACGGGGCGGCTGCCGGTGGTGGTGGGGAACGGCTTCGGAGGGGTGCTCCTGCACGAGGCGGTCGGCCACGGGCTCGAGGCCGACGCGATCCAGAAGGACGCGAGCGTGTACGCCGGCCGGCTCGGCGAGCAGGTGGCGGACCCCTTCGTAACCGCCTACGACGACGGCAGCCGCGCAAACGCGTGGGGGAGCGAGGGTGTGGACGACGAGGGGACTCCCACGCGCCGGACGACGGTCATCGAGGACGGCCGCCTCACCTCCTACCTGTACGACCTCCTGCGCGCGCGCAAGGACGGCGTCGCATCCACCGGCAACGGCCGCCGCGAGTCGTTCCGGCATCTCCCGGTGCCGCGCATGACGAACACCTTCTTTGCGCCCGGCGACGCGACGCCCGAGGATCTCATCGGCGGCGTCGAGCGCGGTCTCTACGCCGTCTCGTTCGGCGGCGGCCAAGTAGAACCCGCCACCGGCGACTTCGTCTTCGGCGTCTCCGAGGGCTACCTGATCGAGAACGGCAAGGTCACCTCGCCCGTGCGCGGCGCGACGCTCGTGGGCAACGGGCTCGAGGCGCTCCGCGCGATCGACGGCATCGCCGACGACCTGGAGATCGCGACGGGCTACTGCGGCAAGGGCGGCCAGACCGTCCCGGCAGGAGTGGGCCAGCCCCACGTGCGTCTGCGCGAGCTGACCGTGGGCGGGACGGCCTCGTGAAGGGGTCTGACCCCTTTCTGAGGGTGGTTGAGGGTTGGCTTCGCTAGAGGACGCCGCACGACGGGCCGTCGAGGCCGCCGTCGCGGCCGGCGCGTCGGACGCCGACGCCTGGGCCGAGGAGTCCACGAGCCGGCGCATCCGCGTTTACGCGGGCGAGGTGGAGAGCCTCAGCGACGCCGGCGGCCGGGGCATAGGCATCCGCGCCTTCGCCGGTGCGCGCTCCGGCTATGCGTACGGCACCGACCTGACCGACGAGGGAGTGGCCGAGCTGGCCCGCGCCGCGCGCGACGCCGCCGAGCTCGCGGACGAGGACGAGCACGAGGGACTGCCCGAGGAGCTCGGCACCGCGGACGTGAACGGCCTCGCCTCGCCGGGATTCGCCGACTGGACGACCGAGCGCAAGGTGGATCTCGCGCTCACGGTGGAGCGCGCGGCACGCGCCCGCGAGGGCGTGACCCAGGTCGAGAACGCCGTCTATTCGGACTCGGACGGCTCGGTGGCGCTCGCCAACTCGCGCGGCTTCGCGGCGTCGTACAGCATCACGGGCACGTGGGCCTACGCGTCCGCCTTCGCGGGCGAGGGCGCCGACCTCATGACCGGCCTCGGCGTGGGCATGGGCCGCGACCCGTCCGAGCTCGACGCGGAGGCGATCGGCACCGAGGCGGCGGACCGCGCGCTCGCGCTCGTGGGTGCTCGCCGGCCGTCGAGCCGACGCTGCCCCGTCGTGCTCGACGCGTTCGTCGCGGCCTCCTTCGTGGGCTTCATCGGCTCGATGGTGTCCGCCGACGCCGTCCAGCGCGGCCGCTCGCTGTTCGCCGACAGGGAGGGCGAGGAGGTGGCGGACCCCGCGCTCCGGCTCGCGGACGACGGCACCGACCCGGACGGCCCGTCCAGCGCGCCCTTCGACGGCGAGGGAGCGCCCACCCGCCGCAACGCGCTGATCGAGGACGGCCGCCTGCTCGGCTTCCTGTACGACTCGCGCACCGCCCGCCGCGCCGGCCGGTCCACCACCGGCAATGCGAGCCGCGGCTCGTACCGATCACCACCCGCGGTCGGGACCACCAACCTGGTGGTGGAGGGCGGTGACCGTGATCTCGGCGGCCTCCTCGCCCAGGCGGGGGACGGCCTCTACGTGACCGAGGTCGCCGGCCTGCATTCCGGGGTCAACCCGGTGTCCGGGACGTTCTCCGTGGGAGCGGTCGGCCGCCTCGTCGAAAACGGCGAGCTGGCCGGGCCCGTGAGGGAGATGACGATCGCGAGCGACCTCGTCTCGATGCTGAAGGCGGTGCGCTCCGTGGGGTCCGATCCGCGCTGGGTTCCCTTCGGCGGAAGCGTGAGGGCGGCCCCCATTCTGGTGGGGGAGATGGCCGTTTCAGGCTCTTGAAGAGGGCGTTTTCCGCTCCGGAAGCGGCCGTTTCAGCCCTCTGAAGACCGGAAAGGCTCGCAAGAAGCGCGCTAAATCCGCTCCTGGAGCGAAAAAAGCCGCGCTTTCGTCCGGATGCATTGTTACGTTGCGCCCGGTCAGTTGCCCCCGGCAAGGAGGAAAGTCATGACCAAGAACGAGTTCGTAGACCGCGTAGCCGACAAGAGCGGGCTCGGGAAGGGCGAGGCCGGCAAGGCCGTCGACGCCGTTCTCGAGTCACTTCAGGAAGTGCTGTCCCGCGGTGGTGAGGTGAACTTCACCGGCTTCGGGAAGTTCTCGGTCGCCGACCGCAGCGCCCGCCAGGGCGTCAACCCGCAGACCGGCGAGAAGATCCAGATCGCCGCGAGCAGGGTGCCGCGCTTCAGCGCGGGCTCGGCCCTCAAGAGCGCGGTCAAGTCGGGCGCATAGCCGATAGACCCTGCGGCTGAGTCCTTGCCCGGGGGCTCGAAGCCGCATTTCGCCGACCGGCTGGCGGCGCTCGTGGAGGAGCGCCGCAGTCGCGTCGTGCTCGGACTCGACCCCGACCCGGGCGCGCTCTGGCCAGACGCGGTCGAGCGCCTGGGTGGAGCCCGGGACGCGCCGCAGCTCGCGCGTGCCCTGACCGCCGAGGCCGTCACGGAACACTGCCGTGGCGCCATCGTCGCGGCCGGCCCCGCCTGTGTGGCGGTCAAGCCGCAGCTGGCGTGCTTCGAGCGGCTCGGCGCGCCGGGCTGGGAATCGCTCGAGCAGGTGGCCGCGATCGCGCGCGACCACGGCCTGCTCGTGCTCGCCGACGGCAAGCGCGGCGACGTCCCCGTCACCGCCCGGGCATATGCCCAGGCGCTTGTTGGCGAGACGCCGGGTCCCTTCGGCGCGGTGGCCGGCCTCGGCGCGGACGCCTTCACGGCGAACCCGCTGCTCGGGCGCGACGCGCTCGAGCCGCTCGTCGACGCCGCGGCGGACGCCCGCGCCGGCTGCTTCGTCCTCGTGCGCACCTCGAATCCGGGCGCCGCCGAGGTCCAGGACCAGGGCGACCCGCCGCTGCACGAGCGCCTCGCGCGGCTCGTCGACGAGCTGGGCCGCGAGCGCCGCGGCGACTGCGGCCTCTCCGCGGTGGGCGCCGTGACGGGCGCGACGCGCCCCGAGCACCTCAGTCGACTCCGCGAGCTGATGCCCCACGCGATCTTCCTGCTCCCGGGGGTCGGCGCCCAGGGCGGGCGCGTGGAGGATCTCGGCCCGGCCTTTGCGCCACACCCCGCCGCCGGGCTCGTCACGGCCTCGCGCTCCATCGTGAACGCGCACGCCGAGCGCGGCGGCGGGCCCGCCGCCGCGGCGGCGGAGGCCGCGGAGGAGCTCCGCGCCGCCGCCTGGGCGCTCTGACGGGATCCGCCCAACCGGCCCCGGCGGGTCCTTTCGCTCCTATCCTGAGTGGTGCCGCGGAAGGGGCATGGCACGATGCATGCGCAAGGACGACCTAGCTTGGCCCGACTGCTGGCGCCTCTGGCGCTGATCATCTCCACCGTGGCGGTGATCGCGATCGTGCTCGGCTCGGGCGCCGTGGGCGGCGACGACAACGGGGCGGAGAACGCGGACACGCGCGACGTCCCGGCGGCCACCGACGGGACCACCGCGACGGAGCGCCAGCGCCGGCGACGGGGTCGCGCCACGTACACGATCAAGGCGAACGACACGCTCAGCGGCATCGCAGCGGCGAACAACACGACCGTCGAGCGGCTCCAGGAGCTGAACCCGGACCTCGACCCGCAGGGCCTCGTGGCCGGGCAGAAGATCAAGCTGCGGGAGTGAGCCCGCTCAGCAGAACGCTCCTCGCCGCCTCGTTGGCGTGGCTCGCGGCGGCCGCGCCCGCCACCGCCCAGGCGCCGCCGGCCGTCCCGAGCGCGGACGCCGCGATCGTGGTCGACGGGCGCGACGGGACCGTGATGTTCGCCCGCAAGCCCGACGCGGAGCGCTCGATAGCGAGCACCACCAAGCTGATGACAGCCCTGCTCGCACTGGAGCAGGCCGAGCTCGACGAGGTCTTCACGGCGCCCGCGTACAGCGCCGCCCCGGCCGAGTCGCGGATCAACCTCCGCGAGGGCGAGCGGATGACCGTGGAGGACCTGCTCGAGGCGCTGCTGCTCGAGAGCGCGAACGACGCGGCGGTGGCGCTCGCGGAG
>DASSVP010000246.1:0-12405 GCA_035705985.1 Thermoleophilaceae bacterium | reverse complement strand
GCGCTCGGCGGGGGCCGCCCCCTCCTCCCCGAGGAACTCCTCGAGGCGCCGCAGGGGATCGCGCAGCTCCCAGCGCCGGAACATCTCACGCAGACCGACGCGGTCGGGGGCGTTCGCAACGCACGCCTCGAGATCGATCTCCACGGGAACGTCGCGGATGGCGGTGGCGAGCTCCTTCGAGACGCGCGCGTCCTCGGCGTGGTTGGTCAGGTTCTCCTTGCGCTTGGCGCCCGAGATCTTGTCGATGCTGCCCAGGACGCCCTCGAGCGAGCCGTGCTCCTGGAGCAGCTGCGAGGCGGTCTTCTCGCCGATGCCGGGGACGCCGGGGATGTTGTCCGAGGTGTCGCCCTTGAGGCCCACGAAGTCGGGGATCAGGTCGGGTGCGATGCCGTAGCGGTCCACCACGGCGTCGTGGTCGTAGACCTTCGTCTCAGTTATGCCGCGGCTCGTGGCCATCACGCGCACACCGGGCTGGATGAGCTGGAACAGGTCGCGGTCGCCGGTCACGACCATCACCTCGTAGCCCTGCTCCTTCGCGCGGTCGGCGATCGTGGCGATCACGTCGTCGGCCTCGAAGCCCTCCACGCGCACGTTCTCGTAGCCGAAGGCGTCCACGAGCGGCTGCATGTGCGGCCACTGCTCCGCGAGCAGGTCGGGCTTCGAGTCGCGCTGGCCCTTGTACTCCTCGTAGACCTCCTTGCGGCCCGACATGCCGGCGTCCCAGACCACCAGCGTGGGCTTCACGCCGTACTCGGAGATGATCTTCACGAGCATCGAGGCGAAGCCGAAAATCGCGTTCGTGGGCTGCCCCTTGGAGGTCGCGATCGACTCCGGGAGCGCGAAAAAAGCGCGATAGACGAGGCTGTTCCCGTCGATCAGGAACAGCTCCTTCGACGTCTCGGGAGGCACGAGCCAACCCTATCGACGGGGGCGGCCGCGCCCGGCCGCCGCGGTTCCCCCGGAAGCGTCCTGGTTAAGGCTTCCCTGGGACGCACCAGGCAGGACGCTTCCGACCCAAGCTCCCCCTTCAATGCTGTCGTTCGCTGGCTGAGCGTGGGCCGCCCATATGATCAGGCAGGTGGCCACTCCGTCCGCACAGTTCTCGCTGACCCTGCGCGTCGCGCTGCCGTCGCGGCCCGGAGGCGTGCTCGGCAAGGTCACGGCGGCGATCACGCGCGCCGGCGGGTCGATCGTCGCTGTGGACACCGTCGATGCGAGCGGCGACCGCACGATCCGCGAGATCACCGTCGAGTGCGGCAGCACGGACCACCGCGGCCAGGTGATCTCCGCCGTCCAGTCCGTGAAGGCGGCGGAGGTCGTGGAGGTGACCGACCGGACCTTCGAGGTGCACCGCCGCGGCAAGATCCACACGGGCCTGAACCTGCCCCTGAAAACGCGCGACGACCTCTCGATGGCCTACACGCCCGGCGTCGCGCGCGTGTGCACCGCGATCGCCGAGAACCGCCAGAAGGCGTTCAAGTACACGATCAAGGCGAACACGGTTGCCGTGGTCTCCGACGGAACGGCCGTGCTCGGCCTGGGCGACATCGGGCCCGAGGCCGCCATGCCGGTGATGGAGGGCAAGGCAATGCTCTTCAAGGAGTTCGCCGACGTGGACGCCTTCCCGATCTGCCTGGCGACCAAGGACACGGACGAGATCGTCGAGACCGTGATCCGCATCGCGCCCACCTTCGGCGGCATCAACCTCGAGGACATCTCCTCGCCGCGCTGCTTCGACATCGAGCAGCGGCTCCAGGAGGCGCTCGACATCCCGGTCTTCCACGACGACCAGCACGGCACGGCGATCGTCACGCTCGCCGCGCTCATCAACGCCTGCCGCTTGACCGGGCGCCGGATGGAGGACCTCGAGGTGCTGATGGTGGGCGCCGGCGCGGCCGGGGTCGCCGTGGCGAAGATCCTCATGGACGCGGGCGTGACCTCGATCGTGGCCTGCGACCGCTTCGGCGCGATCCACACCGGCCGCGACGACTACCAGGCCGGCTCGATGAACGCGCCCAAGCGCTGGCTCGCCGAGCACACGAACAGCGGCGCGCGCGACGGCCAGCCGCGCGAGGTGATGGAGGGCACCGACGTGTTCATCGGGCTCTCGGGCCCGGGGATCATCGACGCGCACGACCTCCAGAAGATGAAACCGGACCCGTTCGTATTCGCGATGGCGAACCCGAACCCGGAGGTCCGCCCCGAGGAGGCAGCCCCGTACGTGCGGGTGATGGCCACCGGCCGCTCGGACTACCCGAACCAGATCAACAACGTGCTCGCGTTCCCGGG
The DNA here is from genome assembly GCA_035705985.1 of Thermoleophilaceae bacterium. GTDB lineage: Bacteria > Actinomycetota > Thermoleophilia > Solirubrobacterales > Thermoleophilaceae > JACVRW01. Next base: position 10,116 of record DASSVP010000246.1, on the reverse strand, counting down.
GATCTTCCGCGGGGCGTTCGACGTGCGGGCGACGGCCATCACGGAGGACATGAAGCTCGCCGCCGCGCGCGGGATCGCGTCGGTGGTGGCCGACGAGGAGCTGGACGAGGACTACATCATCCCGAGCGTCTTCAACCGCGACGTGGCGCGGAAGGTCGCGGAAGCCGTGGCCGAGGTGGCCGAGCGCGGCGATGACGAGCGTGAGGCCGAGCAGCCGACGGTCGAGCGAGCGACCGTCACCACACCCTCCCCCGCCCGCTGATGCGCGTCGCCGTCACCGGCGCCACCGGCCTGATCGGACGAGCGGTCGCAGGCGCGCTGTCGGCGCGCGGCGACGAGGTAACCGAGCTGTCGCGGTCCACCAACTGGTCGGATCCCAAGGCCGCCGGCCCGCCGCCTGACGTGATCCGCGGGCGCGATGCCGTCGTGCACCTGCTCGGCGAGCCCATCGCGCAGCGCTGGAGCGACGACGCCAGGCGCGAGATCCGCGAGTCGCGCATCCTCTCCACGCGCAACCTCGTAAGCGCGCTCGCCGAGCTGCCCGAGGCGGAGCGGCCCGGCGTCCTCATCTCCGGGTCGGGCGCCGGCTGGTACGGCCACCGCGGCGACGAGCCGCTCGACGAGTCTGCCCCGGCCGGCGACGACTTCCTCGCCATGCTCACCGTCGAGTGGGAGGCGGAGGCCCGTCGCGCCGAGGAGCTCGGCATGCGCGTTGTGCTGAACCGCACCGGCGTCGTGCTCTCCCCCTCCGGCGGCGCGCTCGCCAAGATGCTCCCGTTCTTCAAGGCCGGCGTCGGCGGCCCCGTGGCCGGCGGGAAGCAGTACGTCCCCTGGATCCACCTGGACGACGTGGTCGGGGCGATCCTGTTCGAGCTCGACACACCCGCGGCAAGCGGCCCGATCAACCTCACCGCGCCCGAGCCCGCCACGAACACGGAGCTCTCGAAAGCGCTAGGCCGCGCCCTGCGGCGCCCGGCCGTCGCGCCCGTTCCGGCGCTCGCAGTGAAGGCCCTCTATGGCCAGATGGCCGAGATCGTGATCACCGGGCAGCGCGCCGTGCCGGCCCGCCTCACCGAGCTCGGCTACGACTTCAAGCAGCGCGACCTCGAGGCCGCGCTCCGGGACGCGACCGGGCGCTAGCTCGGCTGGCTCGGCGAGTCGAGCACCTGGCGCTCGGTGCGCAGCTCGGCCATGGTCTTGCCGCCGGTGGCGCGCTGGATGTCGATGACGTAGACCAGCGCGGCCGCCACCAGAAGCACCATGATCCCCGCGACGATCAGGCCGATCTGGCCCGTGCCGCTGGCATCCACCTTCGTAACCACGTAGACCAGGATGGCGACGAGCACGACCTCGACCACGATCAATGCCGTCCGGGCCGTGCTCGACAGCCCCTCGTGGAGCTTCCAGCGGGAGATCTCGCGCGGCGGCCAGACCGCCCAGACGAACGCGCCGGCGAGCGACAGGATCGCGCCGGTCACGAGCCCCCAGTTCTCGCCGTAGCCCTTCGCGCTCGAGAACATCGAGGCCAGGATCGCGGAGCCGAGCCACACGAACGTGAGCCAGAGCGCGGCGGTTCCGATGACTGCCAGTGACATCTCTCAGGCCCCCAGGTACGCACGCTGGACTTCGGGATTCTCACGCAGCGCCGACGACTTGTCGGTCACCGTGACCTTGCCGGTCTCGAGGACGTAGCCGCGGCTCGACACGTCCAGCGCGAAGTTGGCGTTCTGCTCCACGAGCAGGATGGTCGTGCCCTGACGGTTGATCTCCGCGATCGTCTCGTAGATCCGTTCCACGAGGATCGGCGCGATCCCCATCGACGGCTCGTCAAGGAGCAGCAGCTCCGGGCGCGCCATGAGCGCTCGTCCGATGGCGAGCATCTGCTGCTCGCCGCCCGACATCGTGCCCCCCTTCTGGCGCTCGCGCTCCTTCAGGCGCGGGAAGAGTGCATAGACCCGGTCGAGGTCGCTCTGGATCCCGTCCGCGTCCTTCCGCAGGTACGCGCCCAGCAGCAGGTTCTCCTGCACGCTCATGCGCGGGAAGACGTGCCGGCCCTCGGGCGACTGGGACACCCCCATCGAGACGATCTCCTGCGGAGGCGTCTCCGTGATCTCCCGCCCGCTGAACCGAATCGATCCCTGACGCGGCGGCGTGAGACCGGAAATGGACCGGAGCGTCGTGGACTTCCCGGCGCCGTTGGAGCCGATCAGCGTGACGCACTCGCCCTCCTCGACCTCGATCGAGATGCCCTTCAGGGCCTCGATGTTCCCGTAGAAGGTGTGGACGTCCTTGACCTCAAGAAGAGCCATCGCGCCCCTCCCTGTCGCCGCCGCGCTCCTTCTCGGCGTCCTTCTCGCCCTGCTTGCCGAGATAGGCCTCGATCACGCGCGGGTTCTGCCGCACCTCCTGTGGGGTGCCCTCGGCGATCTTCGTGCCGTGGTCGAGCACGGTGATGTGCTCGGAGACGTCCATCACGACCTGCATGTCGTGCTCGATCAGCAGCACGCTGATGTCGCGCTCGTCGCGCAGCTTCCGCATGAAGTCGGTGAGCGCCTTCGACTCCTGCGGGTTCATGCCGGCCGTGGGCTCGTCGAGCAGCAGCACCTTCGGGTCGGACGCGAGCGCGCGCGCGATCTCGAGCCGGCGCTGATCGCCGTACGAGAGGTTCACGGACATCTGCCCGTGCAGCTCGTCGCCGAGGCCCACGTAGCGGAGCTCCTCGCGCGCCTTCGCCGCGACCCGCTTCTCCTCCTTGCGCACGCCCGGCGTCCGGATGATCGATCCGAACAGACCGGCCTTCATGCGCGCGTGCTGGCCCACCATCACGTTCTCGAGCGCGCTCATGGTCGCGAACAGGCGGATGTTCTGGAACGTGCGTGACACGCCCATCGCCTGGATCCGGTCGGGCCGCCGTCCGGTGATGTCCCGGCCGTCGAAGACGATCCTCCCGAAGGTCGGCTTGTAGAGGCCGGTCAGCATGTTGAAGAAGGTGGTCTTCCCAGCGCCGTTCGGCCCGATGATCGAGACGATGCGCCCGTGCGGGATCGCGAAGGACACATCCTCGACCGCGACCAGGCCGCCGAAGACCTTCGTCACGCCGGTCGCCTCGAGGATGTCGCCGTTGCCGTCCGTGCTCATGCTCGTGCCTCGTAGAGGGCCTCGCCCGTATCGCCCACGCCGGTCGTCTGACCGGCGCCCACGTGCTCCACGAGCTCCATCTCGCGCCTTCGCTCGGGGATGAGGCCCTGCGGCCGCAGGAGCATCATCAGGACCAGCAGGAAGCCGTAGATCCCGGACGAGAGCTCGGACATGTCGAGGTCGAGGTCGAACCACTCGCGCGGCTTCTCGTTCACGTCCGGGATGAACTTGAAGTTCAGGTATACGAGCACACCGGCGCCGATCAGCACACCCTCGATCGAGCCGAGCCCGCCGAGGATGACCATGGCGAGGATGAAGATCGAGAAGAAGAACTGGAACTGGTCCGCGTTCACCACGCTGAGCCTCGAGGCCAGGAACGCGCCGGAGATCCCGCCGAAGGCCGCGCCCGTGCCGTAGGCCAGCAGCTTGGTCTTGACGAGCGGCACGCCCATCGAGGCCGCGGCGACCTCGTCCTCGCGCAGCGCGATCCAGGCGCGCCCGAGCCGCGAGTCGCGCAGCCGGTAGTTCACAAACAGCACGATCAGCACCATCGCGAGCGCCACGAGGAACCACGGCCGCAGGTTCAGCGACAGGAACGGCTCGCCCTCGTTGAACGGCGGCAGGTAGATCTTGTCGATCGGCGTGATCCCCTCTCGCCCGGCCGAGAAGACCGCCCCCTCTCCGAAGATCTTCTCGAGTCCCCCGCCGATCAGCGGCGCGTCGCCGAAGTGCAGCTGGTCGCCGTTGATGACGATGCGGCCGATGATCTCGCCGAACGCCAGCGTGACGATCGCGATGTAGTCGCCGCGCAGCCGCAGCGTCGGCAGGCCGATGATCATGCCGGCGACCGCGCACACGATGATCGCGATCACCACCACGATCAGGAAGTTGAAGTGGATGCCGAACAGGTTCGACGTCTGCTCCGCCACGCCGACGTGGACGCCCTCGCCGCCCTTGCCGGCGTTCGAGAAGAAGTCCGACATGAACCAGCCGGCCGTGAGCGCGCCGAGCGCGAAGAAGGCCACGTAGCCGAGGTCGAGGAGGCCCGCGTAGCCGACGATGATGTTGAGCCCGAGGGCCATCACCGCGTAGGCGAGGATCAGCGTGCCGATGCTCATGAACTCGCCGCCCTCGTCGTGCACGAAGGGCAGGGCGATCGCCCAGACGACCGCCGCGATGACGACGCCGACCGTGACGCGCCGGTCGTCCGGGAACAGCAGCCGGAGAGCCAGGAAGGCGCCGAGGATGACCGCCATGAAGAGGTTCATCCCGAGCAGCGCCGTCGCGAAGATCACGATGAGCGGCACGGCGATGCCGAGCAGCAGCAGCGTCTGCCGGTCGGTCTTCGGGGTCATCCGGCTTCTCTCGTCTCCTCGCCCAGGAGGCCCTGGGGCCGGAACACCATGATCAGGACGAGGTAGGCGAACACGATCGCCGGGGTCCACTCGCCTCCGATCCGGTTGTCGGAGGTCTGCTGGATGATCCCGATGATGAAGCCCCCGAGCACCGCGCCCTGGAGGTTCCCGATGCCGCCCATGACGGCGGCCGTGAAGGCGATCAGCCCGGCCTGGAAGCCCTGGAAGTACCAGATGCTCGTCTGGTAGAGCGCGTAAACGAGGCCCGCTGCGCCCGCCATGAGCCCGCCGAGCAGGAAGGTCAGCGAGATCGTGGTATCCACGTTGATGCCCATCAGTCGCGCGGCCTCTGGATCCTGCGCGGTCGCGCGCATCGCCCGTCCCATGCGGCTCCTCGAGATGAACGTGGTCAGGAGAAGCACAAGCGGGATCGTCGTGCCCAGCGCGAGAATGTCGCCCTGGTTGATCACGACGCCGCCGACCTTGAACAGGTCCTTCTGGGGATCGGCGAGCTGCGGCACGCCCTCCGGCGACCCGCCGATCCAGAGGATGCCGACGTTCTGGAGGATGAACGACATGCCCACGGCCGTGATCAGCGGCGCGAGCTTTGGCGCGCTCCGGAGTGGCCGGTAGGCCACCCTTTCGATCATCACGTTGAGCGAGCCGCTGGTCAGCATCCCGACGATCAGCGAGGCGAGCAGGCCGAAGATCAGCGGGATAAGCGCGGTCTGCTCGGTGAGGCCGATCGTGCCCCAGAACCAGGCGGCCGTGATCAGCGAGCCGATCATGAAGACCTCGCCGTGGGCGAAGTTGATCAGCTCGATGATTCCGTACACGAGCGTGTAGCCGAGCGCGATCAGCGCCCAGATGGCGCCGTTCGAGATGCCGGCGACGAAGTTGTTGCCGAGGCGTGTGAGGTTGCCGTCCTCGGCAAGGTCATGTAGGCCGAAGACGACCGGCATGATGAGGAGGACGGCGATCAGGCCGTATTGGCCGATGTACGTCCGTACCCGGTCCCAGGTGTTGGCCCGGACGGGCACGCGCGGTGCTTCGCTGCTTGCCTCCAAGTTCCCCCTCGGCTGCGACTTCTATCACGGTCGGGGGGCGGACCGATAGGCCCGCCCCCCGTACCGGCTAGTCCTTGGGCGCCGTGATCAGCCGGCTTCGGCCTTCACGGTCTCGGCGTACTCGAGCTCGCCGCCCTTGATCGTGTAGACGCCGTAGTCCGTCAGCGTCGTGTCGCCGTTCTCGTCGATGTCGTAGGTGCCGAGCACCGACTCACGACCCTTCGTCTGGAACAGCGCGTCGATCATCGCCTGGCGGTCCGAGCAGTCCGGCCCCAGCTCCTTGCAGGTGTCGAGGATCAGCTTCATGGCCTCGTACCCGTAGATCGCGTAGGGATCGGGGTTCGGCTCGCCGTAGGTGGACTCGAAGTTCTGGAAGAACTTCTGGCCCTCCGGCGGGTACTCGTCCGGCGACAGCGTGGCGACCGTGACCTTGGTCTTGGCTGCCACGTCGGCGGGGATACCACCCTCCTTGGGATCGGAGAAGCCGGACTCGGCTACACCGTCAGGCCCGTAGAGCTTGGCATCCGGCACCGCAGCGGACACGTCCTTGTACAGCTGGACCGCGCCGTTGGCGGTGATGCCCGAGAACACGAAGCAGTCAGCGCCCGCGTCCGCGATCGTCTGCGCCTGGGAGCGGAAGTTCGGGGCCTTCGGGTCGATGCCCTCGTTGCCCGCGACCTCGAGACCCTGCGCCTTCGCGGCGCTCTCGATGTTCCGCGCCAGACCCGCGCCGTACACCTCCTTGTCGTTGAGGATGTACGTCGTGGTGCAGCCGTCCTTCTTCATGATCGTCGCCAGGGCGGCGCCCTGGATGGTGTCCTTCGGGACGATGCGCAGGTAGTGCCGCTCGCCCGTCGGGTAGTACTTGTCCGGCTCGCCCTTGTCGGCGCCCGGCTCGTCCGAGGTCAGGCCCACGGCGGTGTTCGCCGGGCTGACCTGGGCAATCGGCACCTCGTTCAGGATCGGGATCGAGACGGCGCTTCCTCCCGAGTTGAACTCGCCGATGTACGCGATGGCCGCGTCATCCTGCGCGACCCTCTCGGCGTTCCTCTGCACGGCCTCCGGCGTCCAGCTTCCCGCCTGCGCCGTGGAGTCGTCGAGCGACGTGTACTTCACCGTCGTCTCGCCGGCCTTGCCATTGACCTCCTCAAGGGCAAGCTTGATGCCGTCCACCATTGCGGTGGTCTGCGGTCGTGAGGCGCCCTGGAGAGGAAGCGAGGAGTAGACGTTGACCGTCCCACCGCCTCCACCTTCCTGGCCTCCGCCGCCGTCCCCGCCCTCGTCGTCGTCATCGCCGCAGGCAGTCATGCCCAGGGCGAAGGCGCCGAGCAGGCAGGCAAAAACTGCCAGCCAACGTACTCGCAAAACGTTCCCTCCTATGGGAGTGGCTCCAACCTGCGCGGCATCCTAACCACGGCGGGAGGAGGTTGCGCACGGACTCTCCCTGCTTAACGCGGAGAAAATCTCGCGCTGTATCTTGCGTTCCGTGCGGATCGGCGTGCTCACCGGGGGAGGCGACTGCCCGGGCCTGAACGCGGTCATCCGGGCGATCGTGCGCAGGGGGATCGACGACCACGGGCACGAGATCGTGGGATTCCGCGACGGCTGGCGCGGCCCCCTCGAGGGCCTGCACGAAGACCTGACGATCGAGTCCACGCGCGGGATCCTGCCCCGCGGCGGCACGATCCTCCGCTCCTCGCGCACGAACCCGTTCAAGCGCGACGATGGGCCCGCTCGCATCCGCTCGACGCTCGAGTCCGCCGGGATCGAGGGGCTGATTGCGATCGGCGGCGAGGACACGCTCGGCGCGGCTGCGCGGCTGCACGGCGAGCACGGGCTGCCGGTGATCGGCGTGCCGAAGACGATCGACAACGACCTCGCCGGCACCGACATGACGTTCGGCTTCGACACGGCGGTCCAGATCGCGACCGACGCGATCGACCGGCTCCACACGACGGCCGAGTCGCACAACCGCGTGATGATCGTCGAGGTGATGGGCCGCCACGCGGGCTGGATCGCGCTGCACTCGGGGCTCGCCGGCGGGGCCGACGTGATCCTGATCCCGGAGCACCCGTTCGACATCGAGGAGGTGTGCCGGCTGATCCAGCGCCGCCACTCGCGCGGGCGCTACTTCTCGATCGTGGTCGCGGCCGAGGGCGCCCTCCCGCGCGAGGGCACGATGGAGACACTCGACGCGGGCGGGGAGGACGAGTTCGGACACGTGCGCCTGGGCGGCATCGGCCAGCGGCTCGAGCGCGAGATCGAGGCGCGCACCGGCTACGAGTCGCGCGCCACGGTGCTCGGGCACATCCAGCGCGGCGGCACGCCGACGGCATTCGACCGCGTGCTCGCCACCCGGCTCGGGCTCGCGGCGGTCGACGCGGCGAACGAGGGGCGCTGGGGCGTCATGCCGGCGCTGCGGGGGATGCGGATTGAGCTCGTGCCGCTGTCGGACGCCGTCGCGGACCTGCGGACCGTGCCGATCGAGGACTACGACGCGGCGCAGACCTTCTTCGGCTAGAGAATGCATCGCGGCGCCACGGGCACCGCCCGCGGCGTGCGCTAGAAGCCCGCGCCCTGTTCTTCGGGCTCGGCGACCTCGCGACCCAGCATCTGGTCGAGGAACGGCTTGACCATCTGGAACGCGGCCGCGCCGACGACGAGCGCGAGCGTGAGCAGGAAGGCGTCGAACGCCTTGATGCCGAAGGCCCACGCGGTTATCCACCAGACGAGGCCGACGAGCAGTGCGAGGAGCACCGCCATCAGCCGCTGTTCCGGCGCTCGGCGACCGCGCGGCGGAGCTTCGTGGCCGCGTTGAAGGCCGTCTTCATCGCGCGGTCCGCACCCGACCCGTCCGCGGGCAGCAGCCCGATCTGACGTGCGTAGGAGGAGCTGTCGAAGTAGGCGGTGTTGCTGGTGATCTGGCCCTCCTCCAGCTCGATCAGGTCGACGCCGCGCAGCTCGACGTGCGAGCCGGTCGGCTCGAGGCCCATGTACGGCGCGCCGTCGAAGGTGCCCTCGATCCGCCACTCGACCGCGCAGTTGTGCTCGCCGGCGACCAGCCGCGTGACCGTCGTCCGCATGTCGGGCATCGCCGCGAACTGGGCGGTGAGGGACCTGCGGAGCTCCTCGCGGCCCCTGATGACGCCCACGGGGACCATGTCCTCGAAGCCGTCCTCCGCCCAGTGCTCCAGCATCGCGTCCACGTCGCGGCGGTCCATCGCCTCGAAGTAGTCGCGGATCTGCTGCTCCACCGCCTTGCGACGGGTTATCCGCTTGCGTTGAGGCTTGTCGCCTGACTTGACGCCGGCCGCGGCCTCGTCCGTGGCTCCCTCGGCTGTCTCTGTCTCCGCCATGTTGGGGCCACCCTACCAGCGAGTACCCCCAATCCCGCAAGCACGGATAAGGCTCCTACCAGGGGAATCAGGCCCGGTTGCTCGCTCAGGACGAGGAAGCCGAGGAGCATCGCCGTGACCGGCTCGGCCAAGGTCAGCGTGCTCGTTTCGCTCGGGCCGATCTTCTCCAGCCCTCGAGCGAACAGCACGTATGCGACCGCCGTCGGAAAGGCTCCGAGGTAGAGCGCGAGCGCCGCACCCTCCCCACTCAGCAGACCGTTCAATGGCACGAACAGCAGCACCGGAGACAGCACGAGCGCGCCCGCTCCGAATACAGCGGCCATCAGCCCCTCGGGTGTCGCGCCCTGGTCCATCAGGCGCTTGCCCGCCACGGCGTAGCCCGCGTACCCCGCTCCGGCCGCCAGCGCGAGCCCGACGCCGGCCCCCGAGACGTCTCCACCTTCACCGCCGCCGAGGGTGAGGAGCGTCACTCCGGCGCACGCGAGCCCCGTGGCCGCGAACCAGCGCCGCTGGAGCCGCTCGCCGGTGAAGACGCGCGCGAACAGGCCCGTGAACGCGGGCGCGGAGCCGAGCGCCACGACCGTGCCCACGGCGACGCCCGTGTCCGCGACCGCCGCGAAGAAGCTGGCCTGGTAGACGGCGACGAAGACGCCGGAGGCCAGCACCAGCTTTCTGCTCCCCGCGCCGAGCCGGGCTCGTTTGGCAACGACGGCAATGAGGAGGAGCAGCGCGGCGCCGACGATGATCCGCGCCGCGCCCACGGCAAGCGGCTCGGCCTCGGGCCCGAGGGCCTGCGCGGTGCCAGTGGTCCCGAAGAGAACGGCAGCGGTGAGGACATGCAAGCGAGCCACGGGCCCGGATTGTTCCACAATCTACCTCGGGCCGCCACCCCGAGGGCTCCGCCGGCCGGGTGTGCGACAGACTCGTCGGAAAACGACGTTATCTTCTCTCACCCGGCCTGGCAGGTCCCGCCCGTTGCGGGCCCGTAACCCTCAGAGCTGTAGTGCGTCGCGGAGCTCGGCTACCAATGAGCCGACCGCCGAGGGGCCGCCCTGGCCGGCGGCGCGGACGACCCGCGAGCCCACGATCACGCCGTCGGCGATCTCCGCGACGGCGCGGGCGTGGTCGGCGGTCGAGATGCCGAAGCCCACCGCGACGGGCACGCTCGACGCGGCGCGCACGCGCTCCACGGTCTCGGTG
>DASSVP010000245.1:0-19248 GCA_035705985.1 Thermoleophilaceae bacterium | reverse complement strand
AGCACGCACTCGTCGAGGTTCTCCTGCACGATCCGCACGCCCTCGGGCGTGGCCGCGTAGATATCGACCGGGCAGGCCTCCTCGAGCTTCCTGGCAAGCTCGACGTCGCCGGCGACGGAGTCGTCGACCTCCACGGCGATGAAGACACCGTCGTCCCTCACGCCGCCACTCCCATCCGCTCCTTGACGAGCCCCGGGATCTCGGCGATCTCCTCGGCCACGACGATGCCGGCGGAGGCGAGCCGCTCGATCTTCTCGGCGGCGGTGTCCTCCCTGCCCTCCACGATCGTTCCGGCGTGCCCGAAGCTCATGCCGGGCATCTCGTCCATGAAGCGGCCGGCCATGAACGCCACGATCGGCAGCTTCCGCGTGGACTCCTCGGTCATGTAGCGGGCCAGCTCGGCCTCCATGCGGCCGCCGGGCTCCGTGTAGATCACGATCGCCTCGGTCTGCTCGTCGTCCTCGAACAGCGGCATCAATTCGGCGTACGAGGAGCCGATGATCGCGTCGCCGCCGATGGAGACGGCGGTGGACTGGCCGAGCCCCGCGGCTGTGAGCGTGGAGGACATCTCCGTGGTCATGCCGCCCGAGCGCGAGATCACGCCGACCGGGCCGGGCGAGTAGGCCTTCGCGGCGTCCTTGGCGGGGCCGCCGATACCGCCCATCTTGATCACGTCCGGGACGATGATCCCGAGGCAGTTGGGGCCGATGATGCGCGCGCCGTGACGTGCTGCCAGCTCCACCATCTGCGCGACGTCCCCGCGCGGGATCCGCTCGGTCACGATCACGATCAGCTCGATGCCGTTCTCGATCGCCTCGAACACGGCGTCCTTGGTGAACGCGGGCGGGACGGTCACGACCGAGCCCTTGATGGGGCGGCCGTGGTGGTCCACCGCCTGCTCGACCGTGTCGAAGACGGGCACACCGTGCACGTCGCGGCCCCTGCGCCCGGGCGTCACGCCGCCCACGACCTGGGCGCCCCTGCCGTAGTCGAGGCACTCGCGCGTGAGGTTCACCGCCTCGCGGCCGGTGATGCCCTGGACGATGAAGGTCGTGCGCTCGTCGATCAGGATGCTCATGCGGCCACGCCCTGGATCTTCTCGACGGCCCGCCGTGCCGCCTCGTGCATCGACACCGAGCGGTCGCAGTACTCCACGCCGTACTTCTCGAGGATCTTGAAGCCCTCCTCCTCCCAGGCGCCCGGGATGCGGAAGATCGCGATCTTGTCGGCCGGGTCGTAGCCGAGCTCGAGGCACGCCTTGATCACGCCGCGCGCCACGATGTCCACGCGCGTGTTGGACACGATCGACATCATCACCGCGATCTTGTCGACGCCCGGCTTCTGGAGCACGAGCTTGGCGAGCCCAGCGGCCTTGCGGACCGAGGGGTTGCCGCCAATCTCGCAGTAGTTCGCGGGGTTGCCGCCGTGGGCGCGGACGGCGTCGAAGAGCGTCAGCGAGCCGCCGCCGGCGCCGATCACGAGGCCGAGGTCGCCGTCGAACTCGGTCACGTTGCCGGCCACGCCGCGGTGGTCCATGGCGTCGACCTCCTCGCCGGCGAGCTCGAACTCGGTGGGCTCGCGCGCCTCGCGCGTCTCCTCGTCGCCCACGCCCAGCTCCTTCAGGAGCGCCCTCTGGCGCGGGCGGGCCTCGTTCTCCATGTCCATGTGGGCGTCGAGCGCCACGAAGGAGCCGTCCTCCAGCTCGCCGAGCGGGTTGATCTCGGCGAGCGTCATGTCGTACCGGACGAAGAGCTGCGCCAGCCGGGAGAGGATCGGGGTGATGCGCGTGAGCGCCCGGCCGGTGACTCCTGTGGACGCGACGACCTCCTTCGCCATGTAGTCGCTGAACGGCTCGATCGTGGAGAAGTGGCGGCGCCCGACCTTGTCGGGCTGCTCCTCGGCCACCTGCTCGATGTCGATGCCGCCGACCGGCGAGAAGATCATCACCGGCTTCTTGCGCAGGCCGTCCCAGACGACGCCCGCGTAGTACTCCTGCTTCACCTCGGCCTTCGGGTCCACGAGCACGCCGCGCGGCATGTGGCCGCCTATCTCGAGCTTGAGGATGTCCTTCGCGTACTCGGCGGCCTGGTCGGCGCTGTCGGCGAACTTCACGCCGCCGGCCTTCATGCGGCCGCCGGTGAGCACCTGCGACTTGATGACGGTGGGACCGCCGATCCGGTGGGCGATCTCACGCGCCTCCTGGTCGGTGGTCGCGAACCCGAAGTCGGTCACCGGAATCCCCGCCCGCTTGACGATCTCGCGGGCCTCGTACTCGAAGAAGCGCATGGCGGCGCGGAACCCTAATGCACTCGCTTGCCCAGGGAGGAACTCGGCCTTGAGGGAGAGAGAGCGTCCTGCCTAAGGCTTGATATCCAAGCCCTACCCAGGACGGTCCACCTCCTCGGTGCCGTCGCTCAGGCCTTTACGGCCGGCTCCGGCTCGTACGCGGCGGCCAGCTCGGGGTCCTTGCGCGCGAGCATCTCGGCGAGGTCGACCATCACCCGGCACTGCTTCCAGGTGGCGTCGTCCTGCATCTTCCCGTCGATCATGTGAACGCCGCGCCCGTCCGGGATCGCCTCGATGACCTTCTTGGCGAACTTCACCTCTTCCGGATCGGGCGAGAACACCTTCTTCGCGATCTCGATCTGCGCGGGGTGGAGCGACCACGCGCCCACGCATCCGAGCAGGAAGGCGGCCCGGAACTGCGTCTCGCAGCCCTCGGTGTCGCGGATGTCGCCGTAGGGGCCGTAGAACGGCAGGATGCCCGCGCCAGCGCAGGCGTCGACCATGCGGGCGATCGAGTAGTGCCACGGGTCCTGCTGGGCGGTCGCCCGCGGCGCGTCCGGGCTGTCCGGGCCCGGGTCCTCGATGACCCTGTAGCCCGGGTGCCCGCCGCCCACGCGCGTGGTCTTCATGCGGCGGTTCGCGGCGAGGTCGGCGGGGCCGAAGCTCATGCCCTGCATGCGCGGGCTCGCGGTCGCGATCTCCTCGAGGTTCGTCACGCCCTGGGCGGTCTCGAGGATCGCGTGGATCAGGATCGGGCTGTCGAGCGCCGCCTTCGCCTCGAGCTGGGCCAGCAGGCGGTCCACGTAGTGGATGTCCCAGGCGCCCTCCACCTTGGGCACCATCACCACGTCCAGGCGGTCGCCGATGGCGGCCACCACCTGCATGAGGTCGTCGAGCACCCACGGGCTCTCGAGCGAGTTCACGCGCGTCCAGAGCTGCGTCTCGCCCAGCTCCATCTCCGATCCCACCCGGATCAGGCCCTCGCGCGCCGCCTCCTTGCGGTCCACCGGGATGGCGTCCTCCAGGTTGCCGAGCAGGATGTCCACCTGGGGCGCGATATCCGGCGCCTTCGCGACCATCTTCTCGTTCGAGAAGTCGAGGAAGTGGATCATCCGCGAGGGCCTGACGGGGATCTCGCGGAGCGGCTCGGGAGCGCCGATTGCGAGCGGCTTGAAGAAGTCACGGGGATTGCGCATACAGCGCCGGAATCTACCTGTGACTACATTTCGCGGCACATGGGCGAGACCGAGACGCGAGGATTCGAGACCAGCCAGGCCGAGCGCGAGGCCTCCGGAGCGCGGCCCTATGGGCGCTACCTGGAGGAGTTCGAGGTCGGCGCGGTCTACAAGCACTGGCCGGCCAAGACCGTGACCGAGGCGGACGACCACCTGTTCTGCCTGATCACGATGAACCACCACCCGCTGCACATCAACGACGTCTACGCCGGCGAGTCGCAGCAGGGGCGCAACGTCGTGGTGGGCCCGCTCGTCTACTCGCTCGCCCTGGGCATGACCGTGGCCGACGTGTCGGGCAAGGCGATCGCCAACCTCGCCACGGAGGAGCTATCGCACCCGGCGCCCGTGTTCCACGGCGACACGCTGTTCGCCGAGACCGAGGTCCTGGACGTCCGGCCGTCGCAGTCGAAGCCCGACCGCGGCGTCGTGAAGGTCCACACCCGCGTGCACAAGCAGGACGGCACGCTCGTGGCGGAGTTCAAGCGCGCGGTGCTGGTGCCGCGCCGCCAGCCCGCTTAGTGCTGCTGAAGATCCTCTACTGGGCCGCCGTCGTCGCGATCTCGCTGGCCCTCGTGGTGGGGCTGATCCTCTTCCTCGAGTCGCGCGACCAGTCGTCCGTCGAGTCCGGTGCGCTCCCGCTACTCACCCTCGCCTAACGCGCGGCGCCTCCCTGCGCACGAAGCGCGCGAACACGATCACCCGCTGCGCCGCACTGTAGAGCGGGTGGCAGGCGCTCAGAACGAGCCGCTGGTAACCCGCCTCGTCCAGCACCGACAGGTCCTGGTCGTCCACGATCTTGGTGCGCTGGACCCGGTAGACGAAGCGCCCGTCCGGCATGTCGACGTTGACCGGCTCGCCGCGGCGGAGCTGGTCGATCTTCCGGAACGGCGCCCCGTAGGTCGTGCGGTGGCCGGCTATGGCCGTCGTGCCGCGGTCGCCGGGAAGGGGCGTCTCCGGGTAGTGCCCGGGGCCCTTGCGCAGGCTGGCCGTGTCCGTGCCCTCGACCACGTACTCCGAGACCCCGATGCTCGGGAGCTCGATGCGCGCGATCGCGTCGCCCTTCAGCGGCTGCCGCCGGATAACGCGCCGGGGCGGGTCGAAGAAGGCCTTCTTCAGCTCGCCCTGCTCCCGGTTGGCGACGAACGCGGAGACGGGCTCCTGCCAGAGCAGGGTCACTCCGGCATCCGCGATCAGGAGCGTCCCGCTGACCATCATCACGGACGCCACGAAGCGCAGGACGGGCCGCATGCGGGGCAGTCTAGGACGCGCCGGATATACCCTTCTGCTCGATGACCCAAGCCACCACTGCCCCGACAACCCACCAGAAGCTGCTCGCCTGGGTCGACCAGGTAGCGGAGCTCGCCCAGCCGGACCAAGTCCACTGGTGCGACGGCTCGGCGGAGGAGTACGACGACCTCTGCCAGCAGCTCGTGGACGCCGGCACCTTCGACCGGCTGTCGGATGCGAAGCGCCCCAACTCCTACCTGGCGCGCTCGGACGAGAGCGACGTGGCGCGGGTCGAGGACCGCACCTTCATCTGCTCGGAGAGCGAGGAGGACGCCGGCCCCACGAACAACTGGGCCGGCCCCTCGGAGATGCGCGAGACGCTCACCGAGCTGTTCCGTGGCTCCATGCGCGGGCGCACGATGTACGTCGTTCCGTTCTCGATGGGCCCGCTGGGCTCGCCGATCGCGCACGTCGGCGTGCAGCTCACCGACTCGCCCTACGTGGCGGTCTCGATGCGGATCATGACCCGCATGGGTCAGGGCGCGCTCGATGTGCTGGGCGCGGACGGCGACTTCGTGCCGTGTCTCCACTCGGTCGGAATGCCCCTGGACGAGGGCGTCGAGGACGTGCCGTGGCCGTCGAACGACACGAAGTACATCGTCCACTTCCCCGAGACCCGCGAGATCTGGTCGTTCGGCTCCGGCTACGGCGGCAACGCGCTGCTGGGGAAGAAGTGCTTCGCGCTCCGGATCGCGTCCGTCATGGCGCGGGACGAGGGCTGGCTCGCCGAGCACATGCTGATCCTCAAGCTCACGTCGCCGGAGGGGAGGGTCAAGCACGTGACGGGCGCCTTCCCGTCGGCGTGCGGCAAGACGAACCTCGCGATGCTGATCCCGACGCTCCCGGGATGGAAGGTCGAGACGATCGGGGACGACATCGCCTGGATGAAGTTCGGCGACGACGGCCGCCTCTATGCGATCAACCCCGAGTCCGGGTTCTTCGGCGTCGCGCCCGGCACCAGCCGGAAGACGAACCCGAACGCGATGGAGACGCTCCGCGCGAACTCGATCTTCACGAACTGCGCGCTGACGGACGACGGCGACATCTGGTGGGAGGGCATGACCTCCGAGCCGCCGAGTCATGCGATCGACTGGCACGGCGAGGAGTGGACGCCGGACTCGGGCGAGCCGGCCGCTCACCCGAACGCCCGCTTCACCACCCCGGCGGACCAGTGTCCGTCCATCGCGCCCGACTGGGAGGACCCGAAGGGCGTCCCGATCGACGCGTTCCTGTTCGGGGGCCGGCGCGCCACCGTCGTGCCGCTCGTTACCGAGGCCTTCGACTGGGAGCACGGCGTGTTCCTGGGCTCGATCATGGGCTCCGAGAAGACCGCGGCCGCGGCGGGCACCGTGGGCGAGCTGCGCTTCGACCCGATGGCGATGCTGCCGTTCTGCGGCTACAACATGGGCGACTACTTCGCCCACTGGCTCGAGACCGGTCGTCGCCAGGGCGCGAAGCTCCCGAAGATCTTCATGGTCAACTGGTTCCGCAAGGACGACGACGGCACGTACCTGTGGCCGGGCTTCGGCGATAACAGCCGCGTGCTCGCCTGGATCGCCGAGCGCTGCGACGACCAGGGCGGGGCGGAGGCCACGCCGATCGGGCTCGTCCCCGCCGCGGACGCGATCGACCTGTCCAACCTGGACCTGCCGGAGGGCGCGATGGAGAAGCTGCTGGACGTGGATCCCGCGGAGTGGCGCGAGCAGCTTGAGCAGGTGCGGGACCACTACGCGACGTTCGGCGACAAGCTGCCGCCGGAGCTGGCGGAGCAGCTTCGCTCACTGGGGGAGCGCCTCTCATCGTGATCTCATTCCGCCCGGGTAGAAAGGCGGTATGACCAAGCGAGGCAAGATCCTGATTGCCGCCGTCGCCGCCCTGGCGGTCGCGGCAGGCGGTGTTGGCGTGGCGGTGGCCGGCGGAGGCGACGACGCCGAGGCCCCGATCCACGGCGACGCGCTCGACAGGGCGAGCGCGGCGGCGCTGGAGCATACCGGCGGCGGTCGAGTGACGGAGACCGAGACCGGCGACGAGGAGAGCTATTACGAGGTCGAGGTCACGCGCGACGACGGCAGCCAGGTCGACGTGCAGCTCGACCGCGGGTTCAACGTGGTCGGCGGTGAGGCGGACAACGAGTCCAAGCGCGGCGACGACGTGAACGAGTCCGAGCGCGGCGACGACGACTAGGACGCCCGGTGAGACCGCTCGCCATGACGGCGGCGCTCGCCGCCGCCGCGGCGCTCTGCGCCTGCGGCGACGACGAGGGCGACCGCTCGAAGCGTGACCCGGCCAGCTTCTCGGCCGACGTCGACAACCGCTACTGGCCGCTCGAGCCAGGCACCCGCTGGATCTACCGCGAGGTGGACGAGGAGGGCAGGGAGCTCAGGGTCGTGGTGACGGCGACCACCGAGACGAAGAAGCTCGCGAACGGGGTGACGGCGCGGGTCGTGCGCGACACCGTGCTCGACGGCCGCGAGCTCGTGGAGGACACGTTCGACTGGTACGCCCAGGACGACGAGGGAAACGTCTGGTACATGGGCGAGCGGACCGCCGAGTACGAGGACGGCCGGCTCGCGACGCGGGCGGGCTCGTGGGAGGCCGGCGTGGACGGCGCACGGCCCGGGACGCTGATGCCGGCCACCCCGCGCGACGACATGCGCTACCGCCAGGAGTACTACGCGGGCGAGGCGGAGGACAGTGGCGAGATCCTGGCCGTGGACGAGCAGGTCCAGGTGCCGGCCGGCCACTTCGAGGACGCCGTGCTCACGAAGGACACGAACGCGCTCGAGCCGAAGGTGCTCGAGTACAAGCTCTACGCGCCGGGGGTCGGGATGACGCTCGCCCTCGGGGTGTCCGGCGGCGGCGGGCGCGAGGAGCTCCTCCGGATGGAGAGGGTCGACCCGGGTGTGGCGCGCGCGGCGGGCATCGCGCCGCTCGGCGAGCCCTACCCGCGCTAGACGACGTTCCGCTCGGGCCGCTCGGGTCGTCCCAGGCCGAGCGCGGCGACGTCGACGAACGGCTCGCGCCGGAGGTACAGGTCGCGCACGATCTCTCCGACCGCCGGCGCCTGCTGGAAGCCGTGGCCGGAGAACCCGGTGGCGTACAGGAACCGGCCGGGCCCCGCGTCAGCCTCGCCGATCAGGGCGTTGTGGTCGGGCGTCATCTCGTAGTCGCCCCACCAGCCGCCGGCGATGGGCGCGTCGAGCAGCACCGGGGCGCGCCGCCGCAGGACCGGCTCGGCCGCCTCGAGCCACTCGTCCTGTGTCGGGCGGAGGTCGTTCGTGCCGAACAGGAGGCCGGGCCCCTCGCGGTGGAAGTAGAAGCCGGTCGAGAAGTCGATCGTCATCGGGACCGTCCCTTCGAGGTCCATCGGTCCGGTGAAGGCGATGCGCCTTCGCTCGGGTGTCACGGGGAGCTCGACTCCCGCCATCCGCCCGATGTCGGCCGACCACGGGCCCGCGGCGCAGATCAGGCAATCCGCCTCGATCTCGCCCGAGGGCGTTCCGATGGCTCCATCGTGAATCTCCGTGATCTCCGTGTTCGTCCTGATGCGCACGCCGTGCGCGCGGGCGCCCGAGGCGTAGCCCTGAACGGCGCCGTCCGGCGTCAGGTGTCCGGCGAGCGGGCAGAACGCGCCGGCGAGCACGCCGTCCAGGCCTGCGAGCCGCGACAGCCCGGCCGCCTCGTCCACGCTCACCATCCGGCTCGGCAGGCCGGCCTCGTTCTGCATCGCGACGCTGCGCTCGAAGTGGGCGACGTCCGCCTCTTTCGAGAGCAGGAACAGGTAGCCCACCTTCGCGAAGTCGACCTCCCAGCCCGGGCGCTCGCCGAACGCGGCCCACGCCTCGAGCGAGCGGATGCCGATGCGAACGTTGAGCTCGTCCGAGAACATCGCCCGGACGCCGCCCGCGCCCTTGCCCGTGGAGCCGGAGCCGAGCTCCGCCCGCTCGAGCAGCAGCACGTCCTCGACACCGGCCTCGCCGAGATGGAAGGCGATGCTGGTGCCGATCGCGCCGCCGCCGACGATGACCACCGAAGCCCGCTCCATACCCTGGATACGCTACGGGCATGAGCATCACGGAGACGCGGACGGTCGGTTCGATCATCGGCGGCGAGGGTCTGGATGGCGGGCACGCGGTGCGTGCGAGCGCTCGCAATCCCGAGGGGGAGCGCATCGAGTCGCGCAACCCGGCGAACCTCGACGACCTCGTCTGTGAGGCGGTGCTCGGCGACGCCGGCACCTTCGTCGAAGCGTGCCGCGCCGCGCGCGCGGCCCAGCGCGAGTGGGCGTCCGTGCCCGCCCCCGTGCGCGGCAACGTGATCAAGCAGATCGGGCGCATCGTGGAGGACAACAAGGAGGCGCTGTCGCGGCTGGTGACCCGGGAGATCGGGAAGCCCTATCCCGAGGCGCTCGGCGAGGTCCAGGAAATCGTCGACACCTGCGACTTCTTCCTCTCGGAGGGGCGGCGGCTGTACGGCCAGACGATCCCGAGCGAGATGCCCGACAAGCAGCTCTTCACGTTCCGGACGCCGGTGGGCGTGGCCGCGATCATCACGGCGGGGAACTTCCCCGTCGCCGTGCCGTCCTGGTACCTCGTGCCGGCGCTCCTGTGCGGCAACGCGGTCGTCTGGAAGCCGGCCGAGTACACACCTGCGCTGGGCGACGCGCTGGCCAGGCTGTTCATGGCCGGCGGCCTTCCCGACGGGGTCTTCAACCTGGTCCAGTCCGACGGGCCCACCGCGTTCGACGGGCTCACCCAGGCCCTCGACGAGGGGCTCGTCGACAAGGTCGGCTTCACGGGCTCCTCCGCGGTCGGCTCGCGCATCGGCGAGCTGACCGGCCGCCACGGCCAGTCGGCGTGCCTCGAGCTCGGCGGCAAGAACCCGCTCGTCGTGATGCCGGACGCGGACCTCGACCTCGCGGTCGAGGGGGCGCTCTTCAGCGGGTTCGGCACCGCGGGGCAGCGCTGCACGTCGCTTGGGACGGCGATCGTGCACGAGTCCATCCACGATGAGTTCGTGCGGCGGCTGACCGCCGCCGTCGAGGAGGCGCCGGTCGGGGACCCGACCCAGGAGGTCCTCTACGGCCCGATGATCCACGAGCGCTTCGCGGAGCGCTTCGAGGACTGGCTCGCGCTGGTCTGCGACCACCACACGGTCTCGGGCTCGGCCGGCACCGGCCGGATCACGGGCGACAACCCGCGCCCGGGCTTCGTGGGCGACCCGGACGCCGGCATCTACTGCCACCCGACGATCGTCGACGGCGTCACGCGCGACGACGAGATCTACTCCACCGAGACCTTCGGCCCGATCATCGGCGTGGCCACGTTCTCGGACTTCGACGAGGCCATGGAGCTGGCAAACGGCCACGGATACGGGCTGTCCTCGGCCGTCTACACGAACGACCCGAAGTCGGCGTTCCGCTTCCGCGAGCGCGTCACGGCCGGGATGGTGTCCGTGAACAACTCCACGAGCGGGGCCGAGGCACACCTCCCGTTCGGGGGAAACGGCAAGTCCGGCAACGGCTCGCGCCAGTCCGGGATCTGGGTCCTGGAGCAGTTCACCCGCTGGCAGTCGATGAACTGGGACTACGCCGGCAAGCTCCAGAAGGCGCAGATGGAGGTCGCCGAGATCCTCGGCGACACCGGCTACAGGCTGGCCTGGGACTAGGCGCTGCGGACGGCCTGCTGGGCTTCGTTGCGCGGAACCCCGCCTGCCCTCAGCAGGTCGACGGCGGCGAGGCGCACCTGGCCGACGATGTGCACGGCGGACATGTTCGAGGTCTCCGTGAGGACGCGGTTGGCTAGCCGCACGGCTCGGAGCGCCGCCTCCCTCGAGGGCGCCGCGTCGCCGCCCTCGAGCACCGCCGGCAGCTCGCGCGCCGCGGTGGCCAGCTCGTGGATCGAGGCGGCCACCTCGGGTGGCGTGGTGTCGTCGAGCGCAACGGCACGCACCGAGCCGCGCGCGAGCGTGCGGACGTTCTCGATGGCGAGGCCCACCTCGCCGACGGCGGCCACGTAGCGCTCGAGGCGGTTGAGCGCGCCGCGCCGCCCCAGCGAGATGCGTGCGGTGTCACCCGCGGCCGCGAGCGCTGCGCTGAGGTAGTCGTACAGCGGGTCCAGCCGCGAGACGGCCGCCAGCGACCGCTCGGCCTGCTGCTCGTCGCGCGCCTCGAGCGCGCCGGCGATCGACTCGAGCACGGCGGCGAGCCTGTCCAGCACCGGGCCGAGCCCGTCGCGCACGAGCCGCACGGGATCCACCGGCAGGAGCACGGCGCTGACGCCGAGCGCCGTGATGCCCCCCACGAGCGCGTCGAGCGCGCGGTCGAAGTCGAAGCCCTCGGGGGGCTGGAGGGTGGCCACCAGCACGGCGGAGGCGCCCGCCTGCGTGGCGAGCAGCGGGCCGCCTCCCACCACGGTCGCCGCGAGCATCGCGAGCCCGGTCACCACGCCCACCTGCCAGGTGCCCGTGCCGATGCCGGCGACGAGCGCGTCCGCGATCCCGATGCCGACCGAGACGCCGATCGCGAGCTCGACAGCCCGCCGCCGCCGCTCGCCGACGGTGAGCCCGAGCGTTACCACCGCGGAGATCGGCGCGAAGAACGGCTGCTCGTGGCCGACGAGCTCGGTGGCGATGAGCCAGGCCAGCGCCGCGGAGGCCGACGTCTGGAGGATCGGCCGGGCGGTGGTGATGATGCGGTCGCGGCGCGTGCGGATACCGGCGCGCGAGGCCTCGGCGGCCTGCTCGATCAGCTCGGCGCGCGGCGGAATGCGCTCGCGCGCGCTCCGCCGCCGCCCGCTCATTTCCGGTACCAGCGCGGGGAGACGTTCGGCGGCGGGCCGAGCGCGGCTCGCGCAACCAGCAGCGTCGGCTCCCTGAGCGCCACGTGGCCCTTCAAGGCCACGCCAAAGTGCTCGCCGAGGCCGTCGACGCCGTCGGCGCGGATCCCAAACGATGCGGCGAGCGCCACGAAGTCCGGGCTCACCAGATCCACGCCCTCGCGCGGGTCGCCGTGGAGGTCCTGGTCGTAGCGGATCATCCCGTAGCCGCCGTCGTCGACGATCACGGCGGTCAGCGGGATGCCCTCCTGCTTCGCCGCCGCCAGCTCTCCGCACGCGTACAGGAAGCCGCCGTCACCCGAGATGCTCACGGCCGGGCCGGAGTCGGCCAGCGCCGCCCCCAGGCCCTGCGGGAACGCGCACCCGAGCGTGCCCCACCCGAGCGGGTACGAGAGCTTCCGCGGCGCGGGGGTGCGGTGGAAGCCGCCGAGCCAGTAGCCGGGGATGCACATGTCGCAAACGACGATGGCGTCGTCGGGAAGCGCGGCTTCGAGCGTGGCGAGGAAGCCGCTCGCCTCGGGCTCCTCGGCCGCGATCCGCTGGCGCACGGACCGGTTGAGGTCGCGAACGCGCCGCTCCAGCGAATCGAGCCCGCCGCGCTCGCCCAGCCGGCTCGCCAGCGCGTTGGCCGCGACCGCGACGTCGGCCTCCACCACCGCGTCGGGCCGGTAGTTCTTCGACGCGTCCCCGGGGTCCACGTTCACCGCCACGAGGTGCGGCGGCTGCGGCTGCCTCCAGCCCTGGGTCATCATGCCGTCGAAGTCCGTGCCGAGGCCCACGACGACGTCCGCGTCGTCCCAGAGCGCGCCGACCTCCGGCACGTGCGGCGAGGCCTCGACTAGGCACGGATGGCCGGGCGGGAGGAGGCCGCGGGCGGAGAAGGTGAGGATCACCGGCGCCACGAGCCGCTCGGCGAGCCGCGCCACGGCCTCACCCGCGCCCGACTGGAGCGCCCCGCCGCCGGCCCAGACCAGCGGCCGGCGCGCCCGCTCCATCAGCCCGAGCGCGCGATCGAGCTGGTCTCCGGCGGGCGCCCGCGGGGGCCGCCACTCGGGTGGGTCCAAACCCTCGACCTCCCTCGGAAAGGGGTCAGACCCCTTTCCGAGGCTCAGCAGGTCGGTCGGGATCTCCACGTAGACGGGCCGCGCCGGCGGCTCGAGCGCCGTGCGGGCGGCTCGGGCCACCGCCGGGCCGATCTCGTCGGCGGAGTGCACGCGGATCGCCTCCTTCACGACCGGGATGAACATCGCCGCCTGGTCGGTGGCCTCGTGGAGCACGCCGCGCCAGACGCCGGGGCGGCGGACGGTGGATGGGATGTCGGTGGCGATCACCAGGATCGGCTGGCGCGAGGCCCAGGCCTCGCCGACCGCCGCGAGCGTGTTGGCCGCGCCCGGCCCGGTCGTGGTGAGGGCCACTCCGAGGCGCCCGCTCGCCCGGGCGTAGCCGTCGGCCGCGTAGGCGGCGGTCTGCTCGTGGCGCACGCCCACGAGCCGGATCGGCGAGCCGTTCAGCTCGCGCCAGAGCGGGAGGTTGTGCACGCCGGGCAGGCCGAAGGCCACGGAGACGCCCGCTTCCTCGAGCGCCGCCACTGCGGCGCGAGCCCCTGTCAGGATGCCGCCCGATGGAGAGCTCATCCGGCAGCGCCTCCCGAGCGGCGCCCCTCGCGGGCGTTCGCGTCGCCGATCTGTCCCGCGTGCTCGCGGGGCCGTACTGCACGATGGTGCTCGCCGACCTCGGCGCCGACGTCGTGAAGGTGGAGCGGCCGGAGGGCGGCGACGAGACCCGCTCCTGGGGCCCTCCGTTCGCGGGCGGCGAGGCCGCCTACTACCTCTCGGTCAACCGCGGCAAGCGAAGCTGCGCCCTCGACCTGTCCCAGCCGGAGGGGCGAGCCTTGGCGGTGGAGCTGTGCGCGGAGGCGGACGTTGTGGTCGAGAACTTCAAGGTGGGTGGGGCGGATCGGCTCGGCGTGGGGTACGACGCAGTGAAGGAGCTGAATCCCGAGGTGGTCTATTGCTCGATCACGGGCTTCGGCTCTTCTCGCTCGCCCGTTGGCCGCCCCGGCTACGACTTCGTGGCCCAGGCGGAGTCCGGGCTCATGTCGATCACCGGCGCCGAGGAGGGGCCGCCCTACAAGGTGGGTGTGGCGCTCGTTGACGTGCTCACCGGGCTCCACGCCGCGGCCGCGGTGCTCGCGGCCCTGCACGGGGGAGAGGGCGCGCGCATCGAGGTGCCGCTGCTCGACAGCGGCCTCGCCGGGCTGGTGAACGTGGCCCAGAACGCGCTGGTCACGGGGGCGGAGCCGGAGCGGCATGGGAACGCGCACCCGAACATCGTGCCGTACCAGGACTTCGAGACCTCGTCAGGCCGGATCGCGGTCGCCGCGGCGAACGACGGGCTGTTTGCCGCGCTCTGCTCGGTGCTCGGCCTTTCGGAGCTCAGTTCCGACGCTCGCTTCGCCACGAACTCAGGCCGGGTCGAGCATCGAGGCGAGCTGGTGCCGCTGCTCGCCGAGCGCTTTCGCTCGCGTCCCGCGGAGAAGTGGCTGGCAGAGCTGGACGCCGCCGGAGTCCCGGCGGGCAAGGTGCGCTCGGTGCCCGACGCGCTGGCCGCGGCCGCGCAGGCGGGCCGCCCGGCAACGGTGACGGTGGAGCACCCCACGGCCGGGCCGCTCGACCTCGTGGCCTCGCCGATCTGGGGCGCAACCCGGACCGACCCGACGCCGCCGCCGCTGCTCGGCGAGCACACAGGGGAGGTACTGGCGGAACTCGGCCACGCCCCCTCCGAGATCGCCGCGCTCGCCGAGCGCGGCGTGATCGCGTTCAACAGGCCAAAGCGTCCTGGATAGGGCTCCGGATAGGCGCCCTAATCAGGACGCTTCGAGAGAAAACGGGCCCTCGATGCCGTCGTTCTAATGGGCCTCGCCGGCGCTCGACGCCGGAGGCCGCGATTCCTCGGCCAGCGAGGTGATCGTCAGCTCGCCGCGCGCGGCCTGCTCCATCACGTCGGTGGCCTCGTCCGAGGAGCGGGCATACAGCTCCACCAGCATGTGGATCACGATCCGGTCCTCCTCGTGCTTGTGGAAGCGCACGTGGGTGAAGAACTCGCGCGTCCCGTGATCGCCGAAGGCGGCGAACGCGAGCGACTCGGCGGCTTCCGGGCCGGAGCAGGACTCGACCTGGTCGGCGTCGACCGTCACGGTGCACGAGGCGACCCAGGGCGTGCCGGTCACCATCCGCTCCCAGCGGTCCACCACGGGCTCGATCCGGGAGATGCGGCGGCCGTCCTCGTCGTAGAAGGTGAGCGACAGGTGCGGCTGGTCGTGGAGGCAGTCGAGACACTGCACCACGGCCTCCTGGACCTCCTCTATGGGGTCGACGGCCTCGCCTGTGTCTGCGTCGACCTTCAATATGCCCTCGTAATGCAGCTGCACCTCGAGGTTCTGCGACCAGCAGCGGTAGCACCGCAGCCAGCTCGCCTGCGTGCCCAGCGACTCCTGCGCCGATCCCTCCATATAGCCATTATGGCTACGCTCGCCATCCTCGCCCCGGTCGGCTGCTCCATCGGCGCCGACGAGGAGCCGAAACCGGCCTCCGGACCGGCCGCGGCCGTCGCGGCCGCGGTGGAGCGGCTCGAGCGCGCGATAGCGAGCCGGGACTTCACCACCGTGTGCGACGAGCTGTTCACCGCGACGGCACGCCGGCGCTCCGGCGGCGACGAGTGCGCGGCCCAGCTGCGCTCGGCGGCGGAGGGCGTGCGGCGGCCGAGGATCGACGTCCACCGCATCACCGTGGCCGGCGAGGGCGCGACGGTGGAGGTCACGACCCGCGCCGACGGGCAGGCGCGCCTGCGCGACGAGCTCCGGATGCGGCGCGTGGACGGCCGCTGGCTGGTGGAGGCCCTGAGCTGACCGAGGCGATCGCCGTGGCGTCCGGCGCGTAGTTCGGGCGTTCCTACGATCGTAGGATGGCGGCGGGCGCGAACTGCCCCGATGCTCGTCCTGCATGGAAGCCGGAACTCGACGGCGGCGTGGGCTCACGCCGCGCGAACGCGAGGTGCTCACCCTCCTGGCGCACGGCTACACGGGCGAGGAGGTCGCCCGCGAGCTTGCCGTGTCCGCGGAGACGGTGCGCGCGCACGTCCGCAACTCGGTCACGAAGCTGCACGCCCGCACGCGGCTGCACGCCGTCGTCATGGCGCTTCAGCGCGGCGAGATCACCGTCGAGTAGCGAGCGCCTCGATCAGGTCGCCCACGCCGGCGGCCGGATCCTCGTGCTCGAGCAGCCGCTCCGCCCGGCGGCGGCCGCCCAGCTCGCGCAGCGCCCGCTCGCCGTGCTCGGCCACGAACTCGCGAAGGGCGGCGCCGCGGCGGGCGCGCACGCGCCGCTCGGCGACGTCAGTCCCGCGCCGGTGCGCCTCGAGGGCGTCGGCCAGCTCCGCGATCCCGCTCGGCGGCGGCACGGACGACACCGCGAGCACGGGAACCGCGTCCGAGCCGACCGCCTTCAGCGCCTGGCCGAGGTCACGCTGCGAGCGCGTGGCCGCCTCGCCGAGGTCCGCCTTCGTCACTACGAGCAGGTCCGGGACCTCCATGATCCCGGCCTTCAGGAACTGGAGGACGTCGCCCGACGCCGGCTGGACGACGACCGCGACCGTGTCGCACACGTCCTCGACGTCCGTCTCCGACTGGCCCACGCCCACGGTCTCCACGACCACGACGTCAAACGCTGGCGCGAGCGCCTCGACGGCCTCGCGCGTCGCCGCCGCCAGGCCGCCCAGGCGCCCGCCCGCGGCCGTGGAGCGGATCAGCACCCCGTCGTCGCGCGGGTCGTGATCGATGCGGGCGCGGTCGCCGAGGAGGGATCCGCCCGAGCGCCTGCTGCTCGGGTCCACCGCGAGGACGGCGACCGTCTGGCCGCGTTGTCGCCACTCGGTCACGAGCACCGACAGGAGCGAGGACTTCCCTGCGCCGGGCGGCCCCGTTATGCCCACGACGTGCGCCCGAGGCTCGCCGCCCAGAGCCGCCGGGGAGACCTCCGCGAGCAGGGCGGCTCGCGCCTCCCGGTCGGCGCGGTTCTCCAGGAGGTTGAGCGCGGCCGCGGCGGCCGAGCGGTCGCCCCGCCCGAGCCTGCGCCCCAGCTCTGCCGCATCGGCCGCCAAGCGCTAGGGCACGGCTACTACGCCGTTGCGCTCGGCCACCAGGGACACGATGTCGCCCATGATCCGGCTGACCTCGAAATCCTTCGGCGTGTAGACGCGGGCCACCCCGGCCTCGAGGAGGGCCTCCTCGTCAGCGTGAGGGATGATGCCGCCCACCACGACCGGGACGTCGGCGCCGGCCTCGCGCAGCTCGGCGAGCACCGACGGGATCAGCTCGGCGTGCGAGCCGGACAGGATCGACAGGCCGACCACATGGACGCCCTCGTCCACGGCCGTGCGCGCGATGCGGGCGGGGGTCAGGCGGATGCCCTCGTAGACCACGTCCATGCCTGCGTCGCGGGCTCGCACGGCGATCTGCTCGGCGCCGTTCGAGTGGCCGTCGAGGCCCGGCTTGCCCACGAGGATCTTGATGCGCCGGCCCAGCGCCGACGAGACCTCCTCGACCCGGTCTCTCAATGCCGTCAGCGCGTCGTCGGGCGGCGCCGCGGCGGCATCGCCGACGCCGGTGGGCGCCCGGTACTCGCCGAACACCTCCCGCAGCGCGGCCGCCCACTCGCCCGTGGTGACGCCGGCGTGGGCGGCGTCGAGCGTCGCGTGCATGATGTTCACGTCGGGATCAGCCGCGGCCGCGCGCAGCGCCTCGAGAGCCGCCCCGACCGCCGCGTCGTCGCGCCCGTCGCGCCACGCTCCGAGCGCCTCGATCGAGGACGCCTCCACCGCCGCATCGACCCGAAGGATGCCGCCGTCCTCCCCCTCCTGGAGCGGCGAGGGCTCCGCCTCCGTGAAGCAGTTCTGGCCGATCACCTTCTGCTCGCCGCTTTCGATCCGTTGCACGCGCGCGCGGTGCGACTCCACCATCTGCGTCTTCATGTACGGGACCGCCGCCACCGCGCCGCCCTGCTCGGCCACGACTGCCATCTCCTCGCGCGCCTCCCCGACCAGCTCGGCAACGAGCCCGTCCATGACCTTCGAGCCCTCGAAGATGTCGGGATAGTCGAGCAGGTCGGTCTCGTAGGCGAGGATCTGCTGGATCCGGAGCGACCACTGCTGGTCCCACGGGCGCGGCAGTCCGAGCGCCTCGTTCCAGGCGGGCAGCTGGAGCGCGCGCGCCCGCGCCTCGCGGCCCATCGTCACCGCGAGCGCCTCCAGGACGATCCGGATGATGTTGTTCTCCGGCTGCGACTCGGTCAGGCCGAGCGAGTTCACCTGCACGCCGTAGCGGAAGCGCAGCAGGCGCTCGTCGTCCACGCCGTAGCGCTCGCGGCCCAGCTCCTCCCAGAGCTGCCCCATAGCGCGCAGCTTCGCGTGCTCCTCCACGAAGCGGATCCCGGCGTTGACGAAGAACGAGATGCGGCCGAAGACGCGCGGGAAGGTCTCCTCGGGTACGCGCATGCGGACGCGGTCGAGCACCGCCTGCGCGGTGGAGAGGGCGTAGGCGATCTCCTGGACCGGCGTCGCGCCCGCCTCCTGGAGGTGGTACGAGCAGATGTTGATCGGGTTCCAGCGCGGCACCTCGTCGACCGTGTAGGCGATCGTGTCCGCGATCAGCCGCATCGAGGGCTCCGGCGGGAACGCGTACGTCCCGCGCGACAGGAACTCCTTGATGATGTCGTTCTGGGTCGTGCCCTGGAGCGCCCGGCGGTCCACGCCGTTCTCCTCGGCCACGGTCATGTAGAGCGCGAGCAGCCAGGCCGCCGTGGCGTTGATCGTCATCGACGTGTTCATCTCGTCGAGCGGGATCCCGTCGAGCAGCATGTGCATGTCGCCCTTGTGGGCGATCGACACGCCGACCTTGCCGACTTCGCCGCGGGAGAGCTCGTGGTCCGGGTCGTAGCCGGTCTGTGTGGGGAGGTCGAACGCCACCGAGAGGCCCGTCTGGCCCTTCGCGAGGTTCTTCCGGTACAGCTCGTTCGACTCCTTCGCCGTGCTGTGGCCCGCGTAGGTGCGCATGACCCAGGGGCCGTCGCGCTCGGGCAGCCTGTGCTCTTCCACGGAATGGATTGTATGGTCCGCCACCCTGTGAGCCGCCCGATCGACGTGCTCCACCTGGGCCGGGACCGGGTGATCTGCGCCTATGAGGTGGACGGCGTGATCGTCGACCCCGGGCCCGCGTCGTGCGTCGAGACGCTGATCGACCGGCTCGGGCCGACCGAGCCGCGCGCCCTGCTGCTGACGCACATCCACCTCGACCATGCGGGCGCCACGGGGGTGCTGTGCCGCAAGTACCCGAAGCTGAAGGTCTACGTCCACGAGCTGGGAGCGCCGCACCTGGTGGACCCGTCGAAGCTGCTGAAGAGCGCGGGGCGGCTCTACGGCGACGACATGTGGGAGCTGTGGGGCGAGGTGGCTCCGGTGCCCGAGGAGCGGATCACGGCGCTGAGCGGCGGCGAGACCGTGGAGGGCTTCCGTGTGGCGTACACGCCCGGCCACGCGAGCCACCACGTCTC
>DASSVP010000244.1:0-10102 GCA_035705985.1 Thermoleophilaceae bacterium | reverse complement strand
CCGCCGGCGACGCCACGCGCTCGAGTGCGGCGTCGTCGCCGTCGACCGCCTCGGCCCACGCCTCGACCGCGCGCCGCGCCGCCGCCTCGAGCACGTCCGGCGAGAAGCGCGCGTCGGCCACCGAGAGGTCGAGCGCGCGGGCGCGCGCATCGCCCTCGAAGCCGACCTGGGCGAGGTCGGCCGTGGTGAAGCCGTCCGGGAGGCCGTCCGCGACGGCGAGGTCGGTGAGCGACTCGTCGCCGGCCTGCGCGAGAAAGGGCGTGAGTGAATGCGCCAAGCCGGTGGCAGTTTCTCATTAGCATCCGCGGCCGCATGCAGTTCGACCTGACCGAGGAACAGAGCCAGATCCGCCGGCTCGTGCGCGACTTCGCCGACGGCGAGGTGCGCCCCGTGGCCGAGGAGCTCGACCGGGAGAAGCGCTTCCCCTACGAGCTCGTCGCCAAGCTCGGCGAGCTGGGGCTGATGGGCATCCCGTATCCCGAGGAGTACGGCGGCGGCGGAGCCGACAACCTCAGCTACGCGCTTGCGATCGAGGAGCTCGCACGCGTGGACTCGAGCGTCGCCATCACCGTGGCGGCGCACACCTCGCTCGGCACCTGGCCCCTCTACGCGTTCGGCTCGGACGAGCTGAAGTCGGAGTGGATGCCGCGGCTCTGCGCCGGCGAGCGGCTCGGGGCGTTCGGGCTCACCGAGCCGGAGGCGGGGTCGGACGCCGGGAACGTGCGCACGCGCGCCGAGCTGGACGGCGAGGAATGGGTCGTCAACGGGGCGAAGCAGTTCATCACCAACAGCGGCACGGACATATCCGGGTTCGTCACGATCACCGCCCGCACCGGCGACGGGGAGGTCTCGAACCTGCTCGTCCCGAACGGCACGCCCGGCTACCAGATCGGCGAGCCGTACCGGAAGATGGGCTGGAACGCGTCGGACACTCGGCCGCTGACCTTCGAGGACTGCCGCGTGCCCGAGGACAACCTCGTCGGCCCGCGCGGACAGGGCTTCAAGCAGTTCCTCCAGACGCTCGACGGCGGCCGGATCGGCGTGTCCGCGATGGGCGTGGGCCTGGCGCAGGGGGCGCTCGACGAGGCGCTCGCCTACGCGAAGCAGCGCGTCGCATTCGGACAGCCGATCTCGAAGTACCAGGCGATCCAGGCGAAGCTCGCGGACCTCTCCACCGAGATCGAGGCAGCGCGCCTGCTCACCTACAAGGCCGCGCTTGAGAAGGACCTGGGCCGCAGCTTCTCGCTCACTGCCGCGCAGGCGAAGCTCAAGACCGGCCGGCTCGCTGTGCGAGCGACCGAGGAGGCCGTGCAGATCCATGGCGGCTACGGCTACATCGAGGAGTACCCGGTCTGCCGCTTCTACCGCGACGCCAAGATCCTCACCATCGGCGAGGGGACCGACGAGGTCCAGCAGATCGTTATCGCTCGCGCCCTGGGCTGCTGAGGGGTAGGTTTGGACCGACACCCCCGAACCCAGGAGGAACCATGGCTGATGCCGGGCTGTTCATCGGCTGGGGAGAAGTAGTCCGCGGGCGGGAGGAACGCGCGCTCGATGTCTTCAACGAGACCATCGAGCTGTACGGCCAGATGCAGGCCGACGGGCGCATCGAGAGCTTCGAGGTGTGCCTGCTCACGCCGCACGGCGGGGAGCTGCAGGGGTTCGAGCTGCTGCGCGGCAGTGAGGATCAGATCGACGCGGTGCGTCGGGCCGAGGACTTCCAGCGGGTCGTGACCAAGGCGCTGCTGGTGGTCAACGACCTCGGAATCGTCGACGTCGCGCTCGGCGAGGGCCTCGGACGGCAGATGGCGATCTATCAGGAGGAGATCGGCGTTCTCACCTAGACGTGCGTGGCTAGGGTGCGGCTCCGGATGCGCCGCACCCTTGCCCTCTGGCTGCTGCTCTTCGGCGTCTACGCGGCCACGCTCGGGCTGGACGCCTTCGATCGCTCGGACTACGGCGGCGACGAGCCGCACTACCTGCTCGCGGCCGAGTCGCTGGTGGAGGACGGCGACGTCGACGTGCTCGACGAGTACGCCTCGCGGGCGTACGCGGACTTCTACCCGCACGAGCTGGACCGTCACGGACGCGAGACCGAGGGACGGCTGAACGAGCCGCACGGGGTGGGCTTCCCGCTGCTGATCGCGCCGGCCTGGGCGCTGGGCGGCGAGAGGGCGGTCGAGCTCTTCCTGGCGGCGATCGCCGCGCTGGCGATGGCGCTCGCGTACCGGCTGGGGCTGCGAGTGGCGCCTGATCCGTGGGCGCTCGGGGCGGCCGTCGCCGTGGGCCTCAGCCCGCCGCTCCTCGCCTACGGCAGCGCGGTGTACCCCGAGCTCGCCGCGGCGGCCGCGCTCGCGGGCGCCGCGCTGCTGGCGCTGCGGCTCGACGAGCGCGTGTCGCGGCGGGACGCGTTCGCCTGCTTCGTCCTGCTCGGCTCGCTTCCGTGGCTCGGTACGAAGTTCGTGGCGGCGGGCGTCGTGATCGGCGCCTTCGCGGCGCGCTCGATCTGGCGATCGCGCCGGCGGACGCTGGCGGTCGGGGCGATCGAGCTGTCGCTGTTCTCGGTCGCCATCTACGTGGGCATCAACGAGGCCGTGTACGGCGGGCCAACCCCGTACGCCGCGGACGTGGCGGGCGAGACCGCCACCGACGCGGACTTTCCCGCGGGCTACCTCGGGCGCGCCTACCGGCTCGTGGCGCTGTTCCTCGACCGCAACTACGGCCTGCTGCGCTGGGCGCCGGTGTTCGCGCTCGCTTTCGCTGGCCTCTGGTGGCTGTGGCGCTCACGGCGCGACGGGCTGGCGAGGGCGGTGCCGGGCGTGCGCGCGATCGAGGTGGCGGCGGGGCTGTGCGCCGCGGCGCTGGGGGCGCAGCTGCTCGTGGCCACGTTCGGCGCGCCCACGATGTTCGGATTCTGGTTTCCGCCGCGTCACCTGCTGGCCGGGCTCCCGCTGGCGGTGCCGCTCGTCGCGTGGGCGCTCCGTCACCTCCCGCGCGTCGGCATTGCGCTCGCGGCCCTGACGGTCGCTGCCTCGGCGTGGCTCTACGCCGACGTGCGCTGGGGCGGCGGCTCGCTCGTCACCGACCGGCCGGACGCGCCGTTCGGGCCGCTCACCGAGCTGTGGCCGTTGTTCGAGCCGGGCGGCGGCTGGCCGTACTGGCTCGCGGGCGCGATCGGCGTGGCGCTGGCGCTCCTGGCCGCGCGCGAGGCGCGGGCGGCGCGCCACTCGCGCCAGACGGCCGGCGCCACACGCGCCAGGTATTCCGGATAGCGGACGAAGGAGCGGCCGCTCGTGCGGCGCCGGTAGCGGATCGGCACCTCCACGGGCTCGATGCCGGCGCCCCAGAGCGACAGCGTGAGGACCTGCGCGTAGTTGTAGTCGTGTGCGATTCGCGCCTCCGCGAGCGCGCGCGCCGAGAAGGCGCGGAAGCCCGTCTGCGCGTCACTCGTGACCGACCCGGTGAGGAAGCCGAGCAGCGCGCTCGCGGCGCGGTTCGAGAGCGTTCGGTGCCAGCTCATGCCGTCGCGCTCGCCGAGGAAGCGCGAGCCGAGCACGTAGTCCGCCCGCCCGCGGGCGATCGGCTCCAGCACGCGCTCGAAGCCCGCGGGGTCGTACTCCGCGTCGCCGTCGATGTAGACCGCCGCGGCGTAGCCCTCGTCGCGGGCGATCTCGAGCCCGGCGCGAAGCGCGGCGCCGAGCCCGCGCGAAGACGCGTGCGAGCGGACGCGCGCGCCGTGCGCGCGCCCGATGTCCGGAGTGGAGTCGGTGGAGCCGTCGTCGACGAGCAGGAGGTCCACCGCAAGCCCGGCGGCCTCCCGAGGAATCCCGGACAGCACCGACGGCAACGAGGGAGCCTCGTCCCGCGCGACAACCACCGCGAGCACGCGCCCCGCCGGCGTTTCCGCGCCAAGCGTCCTGGGTTGGGCTTCACG
The DNA here is from genome assembly GCA_035705985.1 of Thermoleophilaceae bacterium. Taxonomy (GTDB): domain Bacteria; phylum Actinomycetota; class Thermoleophilia; order Solirubrobacterales; family Thermoleophilaceae; genus JACVRW01. The sequence continues at coordinate 6,168 of DASSVP010000244.1, read as the reverse complement.
TAGACGCCCTAGGCAGGACGCTTGCGGTGAAACGCCGCCTTCACCGCCGTCGTACGCCGGGAGCAGCGGGCGACCGCGGGCGGATTCAGGCGCCGGCACCCCCAGCAACCGCGCCACCGTCGCCGCCAGCTCCAGCACCGAGCGGGGCTCGGGCGAGATCGCGCCGGGCGCGGCGCCCTCGCCCCAGACCACGAACGGCACGGGCCGCTCGCCCCAGTCGAGGTGCCCGTGACCGCCGATCCCGCGTCCCTGGCCGTGGTCGGCCATCAGGATCACCGTGGCTCCGTCGAGCTTCCCGCGCTCCCCCAGGAAGGCGAGGAAGTCGCCCACGTGGCGGTCGGTCTCCGCGAGCTGGTCGAGGTACTCCGGGCTGCGCACCCCGCGCACGTGGCCGAGCTGGTCGGCCGCGAGCAGCTGAATGACGAGCAGGTCCGGGTCCTCCTCGTCGACCACTCGGCGTGCTTCGGCGGTCAGCGAGTCGTCGATCTCGGAGGTCGGCTGCACCGACGTCACGGACCGAACCACGTCCTCGCCGAACGGGTCGAGCAGGTGCGCTATTCCCACCAGCCGCCCGGACCTGCCCTCGCGCTCGAGCACGTCGAACACGGACTCGCGGCGCACGCCGAGCCGCGGAGCGAAGTTGGAGCGCATGCCGTGCTCGGCCGGAGTCGCCCCGGTGAGCATCGAGGAGAAGCAGACGACCGTCCGTGCCGGATAGGCCGGCTCGACGGCCAGGTACTCGGTGCCCTCGCGGGCGAGCCGGTCCATGACCGGCGCCTGCGCCTGCCAGAGCCGCTCCCGGTTGCAGCCGTCCACGACGATGACGTACACGCGCCGGGCGAGCGGCTCGCCTTCGCGCGGCCGCGCCACGCCGGCGGTCCGCGCGGGATAGCGCGGCAGCCGCTTCGCGAATCGGCGGCCCGCCACCGCTCCGAGCGCGGCGGCGAGCGCGAGCACGAGCACGATGCGCGCGACGCTGCCGGCGCCGGGCTCCTCCGCGAGGAGCGTCGCGGCGCTCAGCGTGATCAGAAGCTTGGGCAGCTGCTCGAGCGCGTTGCCGCTCGTCGGGTCGGAGTTGGTCAGGACGAGCCGCCAGAAGCGCAGGCCGTTGGTCCAAGGCGCGCCGGTGCGAAGGTGGTAGTAGACCGACCCCCACACGACGACCGTGAAGAAGAGGTAACCGGCGAGTGCGCCGAGGAGCAATCCCGGCGCGCGCCACGGCTCCAGCAGCGGCACCGACGCGGCCGCCGCCAGCCACAGCAGCGTGCGCCCTCGCAGCGCGAACGGAAAGTGCATGAGCACGACCGCGGCGCCCGCGGCTCCGAGCAGAGCGAGGCCGAGCGACCCGTCCGGGGCAAGCCCCACCACGGCCGCCGCCGGCAGCACGAGCAGCGGGTAGACGAGCGAGAACGGGCGGCCCTCGTTGAAGACGTTCCACGCACGCGCCGCCCAGACCTCGAAGGGCCCCGCCGCGCGCTGCCCGCCGGTGGGTGGTCCGCCGCTCACGCGGCCCATCGTATTAGGGCGCCCTAACTCCCGCCCTGCCGGCGTCCCACAGGCGCTCGATCCACCTGATGTAGGCCGACGGCTTCTCGGCGTACAGCCGGCCGCCGAGCGCGAGCGCCTCGCTCTGCAACCGCCCGCGGCGGTCCTCCACCGCGTCGACGAGCTCGGGCTCGGGGCCCACGTGCTCCCCGACCCAGGCGGCGAGCATCGCGAGGTCGTGGTCGTCGCCGAGACGGTCGGACAGCTCGTGCGCCTCCCCGGCGAACGCGGTCATCACCGGCGGCCAGGCGCACCGCAGCAGCGACGCGTGGTACCACAGCTCCTTCACGCGCTTACGCCACTCGTGAAGCGACTCGGTCCCCGTCTCGGCGCGGGCCTCCTTGAACTCGCGCCGCCCGCGGCGGTAGGTGCGCTCGAGGCCCTCCGCCAGGGCCGCGAAAGAGTCGCGCTCGAGCGGCCAGTCGTCGATCCGCCCGCGTGCCTCCTCGAGGATCGCCACCGCTCCGCGGGCTGCCGCCTCGCGACCCTCGGAGCGCTGCTCGGAATGCCCATCCTGGATCCGCTTTCGCAGCTCCCAACCGAGGCCGTCCGGCAGCTGGAGCGCCTTCAGCGTCGCGACCATCACGTCCGCGTCCCTCGCTCCGGCCAGCTCGCGGGCGGCGTCGCGGAAGCAGGCGTTCTCGCGCGCGTACGTCCGCTCGCCCAGCTCGCCGCGCGCGAGCCGGAGCAGCGCGCGGAGCTTCTTCATGTCCTTGCGCGCCTCGTGCACAGCCTGCTCGGGCGTGCTGCCCGCCTTCCCACGCAGCTCGTCCATGGCGTGGTCGATGCGCCCGCGCGCGATGCGGGCGATGCCCTCCGGAAGCGGCTCGCCCGACTCGAGCCGATAAGCGCGCGACTCGCCCACGGGGCGAGCCTACTCTTCGCGCTCGAGCAGCTTCGCCGCCGCGCTCGCCGGATCCAGGCGGCGGGCCACCACCTCGTCGAGCAGCTCCTGGACCGCGGGATCGTCGCGCACGTGCGCTTCGAGCTCCCGGCGCAGGCGCCCGGCGGCGAGCGCCACCACCTCGTTCATCAGGTTCCGCTTCCGGCGCTCGGCCAGCGTTCCCCGTTGGTCGATGAACTCGCGGTGCTCCGCGATCTTCTCCGCGAGCTCCTCCACCCCCTCGCCGCGGCTCGCCTCGGTCTTCACGATCGGCACGCGCCACCCCTCCTGCGGGCCGAGCGACAGCACGCCGCGGACCTCCCGGACCATCGTGTCCGTGAGCGGATGGTCGGCCTTGTTGACGGCGATCACGTCGGGGATCTCCATGACGCCGGCCTTCAGCGCCTGAATCGAGTCGCCACTGCCCGGCATCAGCACGAGCACGACCGTGTCGGCGTGGTCGATGATGTCCACCTCCGCCTGACCGACGCCGACCGTCTCGAGGAACACGTCGTCCTTCCCGCTCGCGTCCATCAGGAGGGCCGCCTGCAGCGTCGCCTCCGAGAGACCCCCGAGCGACCCGCGGCTCGCCATCGAGCGGATGTAGACCCCGGGATCGAGGAAGTGGTCGGTCAGCCGGATGCGGTCACCCAGGAGAGCGCCCTTCGTGAACGGCGAGCTCGGGTCGATCGACAGCACGGCGACCTCGCGGTCGCGCTCCCGGGCGTGCTCGACCAGGCGGCCGATCAGCGTCGACTTCCCGACTCCGGGCGGCCCGGTGAACCCGACGACGGACGCCCGCCCCGTGCGCGGATAGACCTCGCGAACGAGCGCCCACCCCTCGGGATCGTCGTTCTCTACGAGCGAGATCGCACGCGCGAGCGCGCGCTTGTCACCCGCGAGCAGGCGCTCGGCGAGCTCTTCGGCTGTGCGTCCGGGACCGGCCATTGGGCCGGCGGAACTCTACGGTGCAGCCGGGCGGCCGATGCGTCAGCGCGATCAGCGCCTGCTGTCCAGGCCTCGTGAGTAGATCTCGGCGTACGAAGGGTTGCGCTTTCTCTCGCGCTCGACCTATCCTGCCGCGCGCACGCCGACGCCCCGCAGCCGGCGCGGCACGTCCACCGGCTCGAGCATGGAGTCCATCAACACGTCCTGGTCTCGAGCGTTCGTGCTCCCGTCCGGGAACGGTTCGACTGCCGGAACTTCTACCTTCAGGCGGCCGGCGGCGAGCAGCGCGACCCAGGGGCGAGGACGGGACCTTTGTTCGAGCGTCAGCCGGTGCTCCGGGTGCTTGGGGAAAGGTGCTCTCCGACGTCCCAGGTCCACAGCTCGACCACGTTGCCATCGGGGTCGGTCACGTAGGCGGCCCGGCCCGCGCCGTCGAAGGCGATCTCCTCCACCTCCGCGTCCCGGGAGCGCAGCAGCGCGACGGCCGCGTCGTAGTCGTCCTCGGCGATGTGCATCGCGAAGTGCACGTGCAGGCCGCCTCGGCCGCCGGCCAGGCCCACCTGCGGCCTCCACAGGCCGATTCGCGTGCGGTCGCCGGCCATGACCCAGATCGCGTCGCGGTCCGGCCAGCGCTCCACCACCGGCAGCCCGAGCACGCCCGCGTAGAACGTCTCGGCCGCCTCCAGGTCCACGACCTCGAGCACCAGCTCGGAAACGCCCGTCACGGGAACGCCGTCGGTCACATCCCCTCTTCCGGCTCCCACAGCTCGAAGCGGTTGCCCTCGGGATCCAGCGCCCACCCGAAGCGGCCGATCCCCTCCTGCACCTGCGCCTCCGGGTCGACCTCCGCTCCCGCGGCGCGCAGGCGCTCCAGGACCGCGTCGAGCGATTCAACTCGGAAGTTGACCATGAAGCCCTGGTCAGCCGAGCCGAAGTACTCCGTGTCCTCGCGGAAGATCCCGAACACGAGCCCGTCCGAGCGCATCAGCTCCTCGCGCGGAACGCCCAGCACCTCGTGGTACCACGCCTGAAGCGCGTCGGGATCGCGCGCTCGGAAGAACACGCCGCCGATCCCGGTCACGGCGTCACTCATACGCAAGTGCCCGCAGCACGTCGAGCCGCGAGGCGCGCCGCGCCGGCCCGATGGCCGCCACCACCCCCGCCAGCGCCGCCAGCACCAGCAGCACGATCAGCGTGCCGATCGGATACGAGAGGTCGAAGCCCTCGTCCGCGAGTGGCCGTGACACGAGCGCGGCGAAGATCACGCCGAGGATCGTGCCGAGGATGGCACCGATCAGCGCGGTGATCACCGCCTCGTAGCGGACCATCGTGCGCACCTGCCGCCGCGACATCCCCACGGCGCGCAGCATGCCGAGCTCGCGCGTGCGCTCATGGATCGACAGCGCGAGCGTGTTCACGATGCCGAACAGCGACACGATCACGGCCAGCGACAGCAGCGCGTAGACGAGTCCCAAGAGCTGGTTCACCTGCTCCTCCTGCTGGTCCTTCAGCTGGCTCTGGTTCTGGACCTCCACGGTCGGGTAGCGGTCCGACACCGCCCGGTCGATCTCGTCCTGCACCTGGGCGGGCGATGCCTCGGGCGCCAGCCGCGCCAGAGCGAAGCTCGGCTGAAGCCGCCCGAACTCCGGGATCACGCTCTCGCCCACCACGAGCTTTCCGAGCAGGTCGAGCTCGCCCTCGACGGTGCCGCGAACCGTGAAGCTCGCGGTCCGCTCGATCGGCGTCCGCAGCCGCACGGTGTCCCCGATGCGCAGGCCCTGGTCGCGGGCGAAGGCCTCGTCCACGATCGTGTCCTTTGGCCCCAGCCCTGCGAGCACGGACGGGTCCCCGCTCTTGAACGTCAGCGCCAGCACCTGGCCGAGCGTCGCGGGATCGACGGCGGCCACGCGGACCGTGTCGCCGCCTCGCGGCAGCTGCCCGGTGGCATAGGTGATGGAGGAGACCGTGTCGACACCGTCGACCGTGCGCGCCCTGTCGAGCGCCTCGCGCGGAATCGGCGAGAACCCGTCGCTGTTCTGGAGCACGATCTCGCCGCGGAAGCTCTCGTCGATCGTCTTGGCCACCGACGTCTTGAGACCCGAGGCGAAGATGGTCACGAACACCACCAGCGCGAGGCCGATCATCAGCGCGGCGGCCGTGGTGGCCGTCCGGCCGGGCTTGCGCATCGCGTTCTCGCGCGCGAGGCGGCCCGTCAGCCCGCGCAGGGCCTCGAGCGGCCGCCCGGTGACGGACGCGAGCGGTCGCACCAGCCGCGGCGAGAACAGCGAGACGCCGAACAGCATCAGGACGGCGCCGCCGCCGAGCAGCCCGGCGGCCGTGCCGGAGTCCTCGATGCCGCCGAACAGCCCGTAGAGCATCATCGCGAGGCCGGCCAGGCCAACCGCGACGGCGACGGCGGTCACGACTCGCCCGCGGCGCTTGGCGTCCGGGAGCTCCGCCTCGCGCAGCGCCGCCATCGGCGTGACGCGTGTGGCGCGCAGCGCCGGGACCAGCGCCGCGACGATCGTGACCACCACCCCAACGATCAGCGAGACGATCACGGTTCGGACAGCGACCACCGTGCCGGTGTTCGGGAGGTCGATCCCGACCGCCTTGAACAGCTCGTTGATGCCGAAGGCGAAGGCGAGGCCGCCGGCCAAGCCGGCAGCCGCGCCGAGCAGCCCGAGCACCAGCGCCTCGAGGCCGACCGCCGCGAGCAGCTGCCGTCGCGACGCCCCGAGCGTGCGCAGCATCCCGAACTCGCGCGTGCGCTGGGCGACCGTGATCGAGAA
>DASSVP010000243.1:0-4428 GCA_035705985.1 Thermoleophilaceae bacterium | reverse complement strand
CACCCCGAGGTCTACATCATGATCCTGCCGGTCTTCGGGATGATCTCGGAGATCCTGCCGGTGTTCGCCCGCAAGCCGATCTTCGGCTACAAGGCGATCGCGGCGTCCACGGTGGCGATCGCGTTCCTCGGCCTGCTGGTGTGGGCGCACCACATGTTCACGACGCCGACGCCCACGGTCGTGCTCGCGTTCTTCATGCTCGCGTCGTTCACGATCGCGGTGCCCACCGGGATCAAGATCTTCAACTGGATCGCCACGCTCTGGCGAGGGCAGATCGTGATGAAGACGCCGCTCTACTTCGCGGCCGCGCTGCCGGCGCTGTTCACGATCGGCGGCATCTCGGGCGTGATGCTCGCGATCTTCCCGGTGGACTGGTACCTGCACGACACGTACTTCGTGGTCGCGCACTTCCACTTCGTGCTCTTCGGCGGCTCGGTGTTCGGGATCTTCGGCGGGCTCTACTACTGGTTCCCGAAGATGAGCGGACGACTGATGTCGGAGTTCCTCGGGAAGCTGTCGTTCTGGCTGATGTTCGTGGGCTTCCTGATGACCTTCCTGGTGCAGCACTCGATGGGCCTCGAGGGCATGCCGCGCCGCATCTACGACTACGACGAGGCGCTCGGCGTGGAGACCTACAACCTGATCTCGACGATCGGTGCGTTCATCCTCGGCATCGGCGTGCTCGTGACCGTTGTGAACGTGCTCTGGAGCCTGAAGAACGGGCGGCGCGCGGGGAACGACCCGTGGCAGGGCAACACGCTCGAGTGGTTCACGAGCTCACCCCCGCCGCCGAACAACTTCGACGTGGTCCCGCGGGTGCGCAGCGTCGAGCCGATGAAGGACATCCGCCGTGAGGTGGCCGCCGCGTCGGTGCCGGCGGAGACCGTCTCGCAGCCGGTCGCACCGCGCAGCCTCTGATGCGCCGGCTCGTCCTCGCGACCGGGATCGCGACGTTCGTCCTGATCATCGTGGGCGGCGTCGTCCGGGTGTCCGACTCGGGCCTCGGCTGCGGCCCGGCGGGGTCGGGCTTCCACGGCTGGCCGTTCTGCAACGGCGACGTGGTGCCTGGCGTGGACCTCAACTCGATCGTCGAGTACACCCACAGGGTGCTCGCGATCATCGTCGGCTTCATGATCCTGTCGATCTTCGTCCTTGCCTGGAAGCGGCACCGCGAGCTGCGCGGCGCGGCTGCGGCGCTGCTCGTGCTCGTGATCGCGCAGGGCGCGCTCGGCGGCGCGACGGTCGAGGAGAACCTCGAGGAGGTCTACGTCGCCGCGCACCTCGGCCTCGCGATGCTGCTGCTCGGGCTGCTCCTGTATCTATGGCGCGCGGTGAACGGCGCGCGGCCGGTGGACGGAGGGCCGCGCCTGCGCGCGCTTTCGATCGTCGCCACCGTGTTCGTGCTCTGCACGGTCGTCGCCGGCGGCTACATGGCCGGCACCCAGAACTACGGGCGCGCCGACTACCAGCTCGGCGACGGCGCCCACCACGCGTGCGGCAAGGAATTCCCAACCTGCAACGGCGAGTTCATGCCTTTCGGCAGGGCGGAGCTGGTGGACATCCACCTGGCGCACCGGGCGTTCATGTACATCGCGTCGCTGCTGGTGATCGCGCTGGTGGTGGCCGCGGTGCGGCGCGGCGTGCTCACGCGCCACGCCTGGGCGCTGGCGGCGCTGCTCGCCGTCCAGGTCCTGGTGGGAGCGCTGAACGTGTGGCTTGACGAGTACGAGCTCCTGATCCTGCTCCACCTCGCTCTCGGCACGCTGCTCTGGGCGACGACGCTGGGGATGACGCTCCAGCTCTCCCCCGCGCGCGAGCGCGCGCCTCGCCGCGCCGAGGCGGTGGCCGCCTGATGGACGCCGTACTCGCACGGAGCGCCGCGTGGCGCACGGTCGCCTCGGACCTGTTCGAGATGACCAAGCCGAAGGTGCAGTCCCTGCTGCTCTTCACGACGGTCACCACGATGTACGTTGCGGGCGACCCGTCACTCGGGCTCGTGGCGCTGACCTGCCTGGGCGGCGCGCTGTCGGCCGGCGGCGCGGGCGCGATCAACCACGTGCTCGACCGGGACATCGACAGGACGATGTCGCGGACGGCCAACCGGCCGGTGGCGAGCGGGCGGATCTCCCCGGCGGCGGGGCTGGCGTTCGGGATCGCGCTCGGCGTGGCGGCGTTCGTGCTGCTGGCGCTCACCGTGAACCTGCTCGCTGCGGCGCTGTCGCTGTCGGGCCTGCTCGGATACGTGTTCGTCTACACGCTCTGGCTGAAGCGGACCACGCCGCAGAACATCGTGATCGGGGGCGCGGCGGGCGCGGTGCCGCCGCTCGTGGCGTGGGCCGCCGTGACCGGCGAGCTGGCGGGCACACCGCTCTACCTGTTCGCGATCGTCTTCTTCTGGACGCCGCCGCACTTCTGGGCGCTGTCGCTCCTGATGAAGGACGAGTACGCTCGCGCCGGGGTCCCGATGCTGCCGGTCGTGCGCGGCGAGCGCGAGACGCGCCGCCAGATCCTGCTCTACACGATCCTGCTCTATGCGGTGTCGCAGCTGCCCTTCTGCGCGGGCGCCTTCGGGATGACCTACCTGGTGGCCTCGGTGCTCCTGGGCGCGGCGTTCATCTACGGCGCCGTCCGCCTGACGCGCCGTCCCGAGCGGCGCAACGCGCTGCGGTTGTATCTGTTCTCACTGGCTTACCTCGCCGCCCTGTTCGCGGCGATGGTCGCGGACGTCCGGCTCTAGATGCCGAGCCCCCACCCGCGCCGCAAGCTGGCCGTCCTGACCTGCATGGACGCCCGAATCGAGCCGCTGTCGCTGCTGGGTCTCGAGGTGGGCGACGCCCACGTCATCCGGAACGCGGGCGGCCTCGTGACGGACGACGCGATGCGCTCGCTGAGCGCGTCGCAGAGCATGCTCGACACCGAGGAGATCGTGCTGGTGATGCACGAGGACTGCGGCATGCAGGGCGCCCCGCGGGACGTCGGCGGCTTCGAAGACCTCGAGGCGACCCTGCGCGACGGCGTGGAGCGCCTGCGTGCGAGCGAGGAGCTGACCGCGCGCGACAACATCCGCGGCTTCGTGTTCGACCCGGAGACGGGCGCGCTGCGCGAGGTCAGCGGCACCCCGTCATAGGTGGAGCGCGCGGCCCCGAAATACAGCGAACGATGAACCCCGACGCTCTCCGACCGTGCCCGTAAATCTGTCTCCGCGCCTCGCGGCGATCGTGGACGCGCTCCCCCTCGAGCCCGACTCCCGCGTGCTCGAGATCGGGTGCGGACCGGGGGCGGCGGCGCGAGCTGTCGCAGCGCAACTCGTCACCGGGCGGGTGCTGGCCATCGACCGATCCGCTGCCGCCATCGCCAAGGCCAGGGCTGCCTCGGCCGACCAGATCGCCTCGGGCCGCATGGACGTCCGCCAGGTCGCGGCCGAGGACTTCGCCCTGCAAGCCGGCGAACCGCCGTACGACCTCGTCTTCGCCGTCCGCGTTGGTGCGCTTGACGGTCGTCACCCAAAGACGGGAGAACAGGTCCTCCAGCGCATCGCCCTGGCGACCACGGCCGGCGCCCGGCTCTTCGTCGACGGCGGCAACCCTCTCCGCGAGCTGCCGATCCCCAGACCCTGACCGGCCCGCGCGAGGTCGCCCGCCGGCTCAGTTCGTCGCGGCCCTCTGCGGCCTTGGCTCCGGGAAGGGCGGCACGTTGAAGTTGCCCTTACCGCGCTGGCCGTTGATGATCTCGGTGCTCATCCCCAGCGAGATCGTGGCGTGCGCCGCGGCATCGCTCATCTGGTCGAGCCCCGTGTTGTCGAGGTTCCCCAGGTCGTCGCACCCGAGGTGGTAGCACGGGTCGTACGGATCGCCCGCTTCGCCGCCGTAGATCTCGGCCTCCTCCGCCGTCTTGATGCCCTCGGCTCCCGTGAACAGGCCGCCCGCCGGAATGCCCGCGTCGATGAACGGACCGTAGTCCGACCGGCCGTCGAATGCCGTTGGCTCGGTGGCAAGGCCCTGGCTCGCGAAGTAGTCGAGGAACAGGTCCTCGATCTGAGCGGAGCCCTCGGGAGCAGTCCCGCCTTCCGGCGGCTCGGAGTCCGAGAGGTCCCCGTCATAGACGAAGCGGACGAAGTTCGGCGAGCCGATCATGTCGAAGTTCAGCATCGCCGCGATCTTGTCGCGCTCGCGGGCCGGCAGGCTCGCGACATACGCCTCTGAGCCGAGCAGCCCGGACTCCTCGGCGCTGAACCAGATGAAGCGGATCTTGTTGCGCACGGCAACCCCTTGGAGCTGCTCGGCGATCTCGAGGATCGCCGCCGAGCCGGAGCCGTTGTCGTTGATGCCGGGACCGGCGGCGACGCTGTCGAGGTGCGCGCCGACGACGACCGTCTGGTCGGGGTGGGCGGTCTTCGTCCTGGCCGGCAGGTCGGCGATGACGTTCTCG
>DASSVP010000242.1:0-2812 GCA_035705985.1 Thermoleophilaceae bacterium | reverse complement strand
CGGGGTGTTCGCGGTGGCGGCCTGGCCACTCGCCCGCATCGCGCGTGACCCGATCCCCCTCCACCGGGAGCACGAAGACAGCGCCGAGGAGGCGCTCGAGGAGCTCTCGTCGGGCTTCCGGGCGGTCGGTCGCGACTCAAGCCTTCGCCTCGTCGTAGGTCTCTCCGCCTGCTCGACGTTCGTGGAGGGCGCCGTGGACGTGCTGGTGGTGCTCGTTGCGATCGAGCTGCTCGATCTCGGCGACGCCGGCGTGGGGTGGCTGAACAGCGCGTGGGCGGTGGGCGGCATCGTCGGAGGGGCTGCTGCGATCTCGCTGCTCGGCCGCGGGCGGCTGGCCGCGGGTCTCGCCGGCGGCTGCCTGCTCGTCGGCATGCCCCTGCTGCTCCTGGCCGCGCTGCCGGAAGTCGCCGTGGCGGTCGCGATGCTCGCGATACTCGGCGTGGGCTACTCCCTGATCGAGACGGCCGGGCTCACCCTGCTGCAGCGGCTGACCGCCGACGACGTGCTCGGTCGCGCCTTTGGCGTGCTCGAGACGAGCTACTGGCTCACCACGGGGCTCGGCGCGATCTCCGCCCCGGCGCTCGTGGGCCTGCTGGGCCTGCGCGGCGCCCTCGTGGCGCTCGGCTGCGCCCTGCCGCTCGTGGCCGCGCTCCGCTGGGTGCAGTTGGCCCGTTTCGAGGCCGGCGCGGCGATCCCCGAGGACGCCTTCGCGCTTCTGCGGAGCGTCCCGATCTTCGCCCCGCTGTCGCTCGCCACGCTCGAGAACGTCTCCCGCCGGCTCACCGAGATCGACGTGCGGGCCGGCCACGCCATCGTGCGCGAGGGGGAGCCCGGCGACCGCTTCTACGTGATCGCGGAGGGCGAGTTCGACGTGACCTGCTCGAGCGGCGCGTTTCCGTCGCTGGCCGGCGGCGACGTGTTCGGCGAGATCGCCCTCCTCCGCGACGTGCCGCGCACGGCGACGGTTACCGCCCACACGGACGCGCGCGTGTTCGCGCTCGACCGCGATGCGTTCCTGACGGCGGTGGGCGGCCACCGCTTCAGCGCACGCACGGTGGACACGATCGCCGCCGAGCGTGCGGAGCGGCAGCCGGCCACGCCGCTGGTGTGACGCGCTCTACTTGATGAACAGGATCTCGCTGTACTTCGGCAGCGGCCAGAGGTCGTCGGCCACGATCTTCTCCAGCTGGTCGCCCAGCTCGCGCACGCGGTCCAGCGCGGTCAGCTGGCTGTCGCGGGCGTAGATCGCGAGGTCGAGGCCCTCGACCCCTTCGGGGTACGCGTTCGCCTCCTCGAGCCCCGAGATCGCCTCGGCGAACTCGGACGTTAGCGAGCGGGCCTCGGCCGCCAGCGTGTCGAGCCCGGCCGCCTCCACCAGCGCCACGTGCCGCAGCGCCGCCGGCAGCAGCATCGTCCGCGCCATCGACGCGGCCGTCTCGGCCTCGATGTTGGCCCGGATCGTGTACTGCTCGGCCCACACCTCGAAGCGCGACTCGAGCTCGCGGTGCGACAGCACGTCGTACTTCTCGAACGCCGCAACGGTCTGGTCGGTGAGCACCTCGGGCAGCGCGTCGGGCGTCGTGCGCAGGTTCTTGAGGCCGCGCTGCTCCGCCTCGGCGTGCCACTCGTCGGAGTAGTTGTCGCCCCCGAAGATGACCCGCCTCGACTCCGTGTACGCGTCCTTCACGACCGCGTTCACGGCCTCGGCGAGGTCGGACCCGCCCGAGGCGAGCTCCGACTCGAGCTTGTCCGCCAGCTCGTCGATCGCCTCGGCCACGATCGTGTTCAGCACGGTGTTCGGGAAGGCGAGCGACATGCTCGACCCGAGCGCGCGGAACTCGAACTTGTTGCCGGTGAAGGCGAACGGCGACGTGCGGTTGCGATCACCGCCGTGCATCGGCAGCGGCGGCAGCACCGGCGTGCCGAGGCCGAGGACCTCTGCCGGCTTGTGGGGATCCACGTTGCCGGAGGCGATCCTCTCGAACACCTTCTCAAGCTCGGCGCCGAGGAAGATCGAGATGATCGCCGGCGGCGCCTCGTTCGCACCGAGGCGGTGGTCCTGGCCGATGTTCGCGACCGACGCCCGCAGCAGACCCTGGTGCTTGTCCACGGCCTTGATCACGGCCGCGCAGAAGAACAGGAAGTTGATGTTGTCGGCCGGGGTGTCGCCCGGGTCGATCAGGTTGTGGCCGGTGTTCGTGCCCATCGACCAGTTGTTGTGCTTGCCGGACCCGTTCACGCCCGCGAACGGCTTCTCGTGCAGCAGGCAGACGAGGCCGTACTTGCGCGCCACGCGCTGAAGCACCTGCATCGTGAGCTGCTGGTGGTCCGAGCCGACGTTCGAGTTCTCGAACACCGGGGCGATCTCGTACTGGCCCGGCGCCACCTCGTTGTGGCGCGTCTTCACCGGCACGCCGAGGCGCGCCAGCTCGAGCTCGGAATCAATCATGTACGCGAGCACGCGCTCCGGGATCGACCCGAAGTAGTGGTCGTCGAGCTCGTGGCCCTTCGGCGGCTTGGCACCGAACAGCGTCCGGCCGGTGTTGATCAGGTCCGGGCGCTCGAAGTAGTACTGCTGGTCGATCAGGAAGTACTCCTGCTCGGGGCCGACCGTGGTGAACACGCGCGTGGCGGTCTCGTCACCCAGCAGCCGCAGCGCGCGGATCGCCGAGCCGGACAGCGCGTCCATCGAGCGCAGCAGCGGGATCTTGGCGTCGAGCGCCTCGCCGGTCCACGACGCGAACGCCGTCGGGATGCAGAGCAGCGCGCCGTTCGGGTTCTGCAGGAGGAACGCCGGGCTCGTGGGGTCCCA
>DASSVP010000241.1:0-4644 GCA_035705985.1 Thermoleophilaceae bacterium | reverse complement strand
CGCGCGGACGATCAGCGGCGCGAAGCGGGCGGGCACGAAGGACTGGACGGCGCGGGTGGCCCGGCCGTCGCCGCCGCGGGCGCCGAAGCCGACGGATGAGCTGCCGGGGGAGCGCGTGTAGCCGTAGTGCTATGAGCACGTAGGCGGTAACGACTCACGCGAGGCGCACTGTCGCTTCTCGCGCATTGCGCAAGCGCGGGCGCTTCGCGCTCACCACGCCTTCGCCGAGGCGCATGCCTATGCAGCGGGCGGCACCCGGTCGGGCGCGTGCTGCTCCTGAGTTTCGTCCGCGGCGAGAGTGCGCGAGCTAGCCGTCGAGACGCTCGGATCCAGGCGCTAAGCGGTAGCGCTGAACGCTCCCGCGCCCGCGGGGACTCGCTCTCTCCAGCGGCGACCATGGTGCGCGCGCTGCGCCGTACCCGGCTGGCGATCACCCGCCGCCCGTCGCTCGTACGGTGACGACGCGATCGACCGTGGGCCCGTTCCGGGTCATCCGGTAGATCGTGAATGGTCCCTCGATGAGGTCGCCGTTGTCGTCGAAGCGGATGTCGCCGAGGATGCCGTCCTCGACGCGCGTGGCGCGCAGCTCGCGGGTAACCGAGGCGCGGGTGCCGTCGGAGCGGGCGACCGCGTCGAGCAGGATCTCCGCGGCCTGTGCGCCGTAGGCGAATGAGGAGTCCGGATCGTCCTGGGTGCGCCCGGCGGAGTGGAGGAGGCGGCGTCCCGGGGGTGGCAGCTTGGCGTTCGGGATGCCGTAGTTGGCGACGTACATGCCCTGCGCGGCGCGCCCGCTCTCGGCCAGCCGCTCGAAGTCGGCGAAGCCGTCGCTCGCGATGAGCGCGGGCCCGGGGCCGAGGTGCGCCCGCAGGTCCCCCAGGAAGGCCGGGCTCGCCGGCGGGGCCGCCCCGGTCATCAGCACCGCCTCGGGCCGTGCCGCCGCGACGCGGCGGGCCAGGCGGGCGAAGTGGCGCGCGTCCGGGTCCCATCCGGCCGCGCCCACCACGTCCAGGCCGAGCTTCAGCGCAGCCGCGCGCATGTCGTCGGCATACGCGGCCGTGTCCGTGTCGTCGCGGTCCCGCAGCACGAAGAGGCGCGTCCGCCGCAGCTCCTTGGCGGTCTGGACGAGTGCGACGGGAGCGAGGTGGTCGGCCGCCGCGATCCGGACGAAGTTGCGCCGCCCGGTCGGGTAGAGCTCCTCGAGCTCGCCGGGCGCCATTCCCCGGTACGGGCGCGTGAGCCCCCTGACTGTGTTCGACGGGCTGATCATGGCGAGCGGGCCGTCGGGCGCCTGGTTCGCGATCGGGATCTCGATGCCCGAGCAGAACGAGTGGAACGCGCCGATGACGCCGACCACGTCAGGGGTGCGTGCGTACAGCTTTGCGTTCGCGAAGCAGCGCGAGACGTCGGTGCCGCCGGCCTGGGCGGTCGAATCGTCGCAGGAGCCGTAGCCAACCGTGTGGCGGCCGGCCCTGAAGCCGCGGCGCTCGAAGACGAAGCGGATGCCCTCCGCCATCGGCTTGACGTACGCCCGGGCGTCGCCCTGGAGCGGCAGGTCGGAGACGACGAGCAGACGCGGGGTGCCGCCGCCGCGGAAGAAGACGTCACGGCAGGTGGATGCGGGCAGCGTCTCATCCGTCGACGGCGCGCCGAGGGCCGTCAGCCACACGCCGCCCGCGCCGACAGCCACGTTCTGGGGCGCCGCGAGGCGGGCGACGAAACGGGCGCGGTTGGTGTCCGGGTCGATCGTGTGGACCGTGCCCGTGACCTCGTTGGTGACCCAGACCCGCCCCGCGCCGAACACGACGCCGCGGACGCCCAGCTTGAGCGGAACTTGCCGCAGCGTCAGCTCGGGGCCAGGATTCACGCGCCACACGCTGCCGCCGGCCGGGTCCGCGACCCAGACGGATCCGGCGCCCACCGCGGCTGCGGTCAGGCTCTCGGCCCGGATCTCGACGCGCCGCGCCACGCCGTTCGTCAGCGGGTTGATCCGCGCGATCCCGGGGGCGGCCTCCGGGTCTGAGGGCCCCTCGACTGCCCAGACGCCGTCCGCGCCGGCCGTGACGCTCTCGGCCTCGACGTCGTCGATGCGCGCGACGCGGCGGTTCGTCCGGGGGTCGATGCGGGAGATCGTGTGGTCCGGATTGACCACCCACACGGCGTCTTCGGAGACGGCGATCTTGGGCTGGTTCTGGCCTCCGCCGTGGAAGTACGGGCCGCTCTTGCCGCCGGGGAGGCGGATGGTCGCGTCCACGACCCCGGACTCGGGGTCGAGGCGCGACACGCTCGTCGGGTAGCTCGCGAACCGCGAGCTGGGGGACGCGTTGCCGACCCAGACGGCGCCGGCGCCCGCCGCCAGGTCCGTCGGTGTCGAGGCCGTGCTGAACGTGCGCACGTTCGCGCGGTCGCGCGGGTCGATCCGGGAGATCGTCCGGTCATTCGCGTCCAGCGTCCAGACGGCGCCCTCTCCGATGGCGATCTGCGCCGGAGCCCGGCCTAGCGGGATCGCGTCCTCGACCGCGCCGGTCGTGGGGTCGAGGGCGTACGCGCCCGCTCGCTCGCTCGTCGCGCCGTCTTCCCCTCCGAGCGCGGCGATGCCGGCGGCGACGGCCGCAACGAGGAGAAGGAGGCCGCCGGCGGCGAGCAGGGCGCCCTGGAGCCGGATCCGCTGGTGTGCCGGAAGACGCGTGGCGGGGCGCGGCGCCGCCACGCCGAGCGCGTCGGCCGCTGCCTCGATCAGCGCGCCGCAGGTCGGATAGCGCGCGTCCTTCCCCTTCGCGAGCCCCGTGCGCAGCACCCGGTCCATCCGCGGCTGGCCGCGTAGCGGAGGCGGGTCCTCCTGCATGTGTCCCCAGAGCGTCTCGGCCTCGGTTCCCCGCCTGAACGGTGGCGTTCCCGCCAGGCACTCGTACAGCACGCAGCCGAGCGCGTAGCAGTCGGTCCGCGCGTCGACCGGCTCGCCGCGGATCTGCTCCGGCGCGAGATAGTCGAGCGTGCCGACGATGCTGCCCGTCTCGGTTGAGTCCGCGCCGCTCTGCTTGGTAATGCCGAAGTCCGTCAGGTATACGTGTCCGCTCCGGTCGATCAGGACGTTCCCGGGCTTCACGTCGCGATGCACGAGCGCCCGCTCGTGGGCGGCGTCGAGCGCGCTCCCAACCTGGGCCAGGAGCTCGATGGTCCGGTCGGGCGCGAGCTTCCCGTCGTGCTCGAGCGTGGTCTTCAGGTCCGTGCCCTCCACGTAGCGCATCGCGAGATAGAGCTGGCCCTCGTGCTCGCCGGCCTCGTAGATCGGGATCACGTTCGGGTGATCGAGCGAGGCCGCGAGCCTCGGCTCGCGCAGAAACCGGGTACGGAACTGCTCGTCCTGCGCCAGCTCGGGGGCGATCAGCTTCAGTGCGACGGGCCGGTCCAGCGAGAGATCGCGCGCGAGGTAGACGACGCCCATCCCGCCGCGTCCAATGAGCGACTCCACGCGATAGTTTGCGAAGGTGGTGCCAGGGGTGAACGCTGCCTTCATGGTGCGCTCCGTCGAGTCCGTGTCGAACGTACCATCGGTCGCGGCCCGCCGCTGAACGCGAGAGGGACAGCGCCTCCGGCGCCGTCCCTCGGTTGGAGCAAGCCTGGGTCGTGGGCAGCCATGGACTCAGTGGGCCGTGGCCCCCAGGTCGCGCCGGCGCCGGCGGCCGACGGCCAGCACCGTCTCGCCCCCCACGATGCTGAGTAGCGCTAGCAGCGCGGCCGCGCCGATCCCGGCGTCGCCCCAGTCGAACCCGTTGCCGGGGCTTTCGTGGATCTCGACAATCGGCTCCGGGACCTGCACCGTGCGCGGCTCCTGCCCGGCGTCGCGGGCGTCCGGCGAGCGCAGGTCCTGGTAGCCGTATGCGGGCGCCGCGCACACCGCAAGCAGCGCCGCGGTCGCAAGGATGTGGCTCCGACGAATCGTCTCTCCTCCTCGAGGACCAGCCGCCCTATGCGGCCCGGGTCGAGGAGCAGCCTCCGTCCGCTCGGTAGCAGCCCGGGTGGGTCGCCGGTAAACATCAGGCGCCCGTTCCGGCCAGCGACCACGTGAAGCGCGTGCGGGTCTCGTCGGGCGCGAGGCCGCCGGGACGGGCACCGCGCCGGACGAAGAGGTTCGGCGCGGCGGGTGTGCGCGAGCTGGCTGCGGGCCCGGCCGAGGCCCTCCGCACGCCAGGGCTGGACCACGCCGTCGGCGAGGCGACGCTCTCCAGCGCGCACGCCGCCGACGCCTCGGCGGCCCAGTCGCCGCCACGCGGCTCGAGCCGCCGCGTCAGCGCGCTGCCGCAGCGCCGAACCGCAGGTAGGCGAGCGCGTCGCTGATGAGCTCGCCCACCAGCTCGTACCACCACCCTGCCCAGAGACCACTTCCGCTCGGACAGCAATGCGAGCGCCTGGCTGGCGCCAGTCGCGCGCCTGGTTTGGGCGAGACACGGAAGCGTTGCGCGCTTCACGGCAGCCCGTGCACTGCCTATGCACACTTCGAGTTCCGACGGCGATGCTGGCCGGACACGCGGCTGCTCCCTTCGCATGATTGCGACCCTCCAGCGGAGGGGCCTCGTGACACCGCGGACCTTGCCGGGCATCTATTTGTGGGCTAATGGCAACCCGTAGTGCCAGGGCTCCCAGGAG
>DASSVP010000240.1:0-3663 GCA_035705985.1 Thermoleophilaceae bacterium | reverse complement strand
GGGGGCGAAGCGAGCGGTGAAGTGCCGCAGGGCGGGCGGCTCCTCGATGATCTCGAGGCCGCGCAGCTCGCCGGCCCGCTGCGCCACGTACTCGCACACCTCGATCACGTAGTCGACGTGCGACTGCGTGTAGGTGCGGCGCGGGATCGCCAGCCGCACCAGGTCCATCGGGGCGGGCTCCTCGGAGCCGTCGGGGTGGCGGCCGAACATCACCGTGCCGATCTCGCAGCCGCGGATGCCGCCCTCGAGGTAGAGCGCCACGGCCAGCGCCTGGCCCGGGTACTCGAGCGGCGGGATGTGGGGCAGGAGCGCCCGCGCGTCTATGTAGACGGCGTGGCCGCCCACCGGGAGGACCACCGGGATGCCGGCCCGGTCGAGCGCCTCGCCGAGGTAAGCGGTGGAGGTGATGCGGTAGCGCAGGTAGTCCTCGTCCACCGCCTCTCGGAGCCCCTGCGCGATCGCGTCCATGTCGCGGCCGGCCATGCCGCCGTAGGTGGGGAATCCCTCGGTGAGGATCAGCAGGTTGCGGCACGCCTCGGCCAGCTCCGGGTCGTTCAGCGCGAGCCAGCCGCCGATGTTCGCGAGCGGGTCCTTCTTCGCGGACATCGTCATGCCGTCGGCGAGCGAGGCCATCTCGCGCACGATCTCCGGGATCGGCTTGTCCGCGTAGGCCTCCTCGCGGAGCTTCACGAACCAGGCGTTCTCGGCGAAGCGGCACGCGTCGAGGAAGAGCGGCACTCCGGCCTCCGAGCACGCCTCGCGCACCGCGCGGAGGTTCTCCATAGACACGGGCTGGCCGCCGCCCGAGTTGTTCGTGAGCGTCATGAACACGACCGGCACGTCGCGCTCGGAGAGCACCCCGCGCAACGCCTCGACGTCCATGTTGCCCTTGAAGGGGTGCCGCGAGGACGGCACGAGCGCCTCCGGGACCGGCAGGTCGAGCGCCTCGGCGCCGGTGAACTCCACGTTGGCGCGCGTGGTGTCGAAGTGCGTGTTGTTCGGGATCGTCTGGCCGGGCCCGGCGATCTTGCCCAACAGGATCTTCTCCGCGGCGCGGCCCTGGTGGGTCGGGATCAGGTGCTCGAACGGGAACAGCTCGGCCACCGCGTCGCGGAAGCGGAACCAGGACGCGGAGCCCGCGTAGCTCTCGTCCCCGCGCTGAAGGCCGGCCCACTGCTCCGACGACATGGCGCCGGTCCCAGAGTCCGTGAGCAGGTCCACGAGCACCCGCGGCCCGGGCACGTTGAACAGATTGAAGCCCGCCCGGACGAGCTCGTCCTCGCGCTCCGAGCGGGTCGAAATTGCGATCGGCTCCACCGAGTGGATGCGGAACGGCTCGATGATGGTGTTCCAGCGTGGGTCCATTTGTCGATCTGTACCCTTCCCCGCCTGATGACGACGCAGCCGCTCTCAGACAACGAGTTCCTGTTCACCTCCGAGTCGGTGACGGAAGGCCATCCCGACAAGATGGCCGACCAGATCTCGGATGGCGTACTCGACGCTGTCATGGCCGAGGATCCGGAGGGCCGCGTTGCCTGCGAGACGCTCGTGAACACGGGCCTCGTCGTCGTCTCGGGTGAGATCACGACCGACGTGTACGTGGACATTCCGAAGATCGCCCGCGAGACGATCCGCAAGATCGGCTACACCGAGGGCCGGTACGGGTTCGACTGCGACTCGTGCGCCGTCATCACCGCGATCGACGAGCAGTCGCCCGACATCGCGCAGGGCGTGGACAAGGCCTACGAGGCGCGCACCGACCCCGCGGACGACGACGAGCTCGACGTGGCGGGCGCCGGCGACCAGGGCATGATGTTCGGCTACGCGACGCGTGAGACGAAGGAGCTCATGCCGATGCCGATCTCGCTCGCTCACAAGCTCGCTCATCGCCTCGCCGAGGTCCGCCGCGCCGAGGTGATGCCCTACCTCGGGCCGGACGGCAAGACCCAGGTCACGGTCCGCTACGAGAACGGCAGCCCGATCGAGATCGAGCGCGTGCTGATCTCGACGCAGCACAAGGACGGCGTGGACGCCGAGACGCTGATCAAGCCGGACCTGTGGGAGCACGTCGTGCACCCGGTGCTGCCGACGGAGCTCTACGACGAGAAGAAGCTGCTCGACTCGGGCGGCCACAACTTCCTCGTGAACCCCACCGGCAAGTTCGTCATCGGCGGGCCCGTCGGCGACGCCGGCCTGACCGGCCGCAAGATCATCGTCGACACCTACGGCGGCATGGCCCGCCACGGCGGCGGCGCCTTCTCGGGCAAGGACCCGTCGAAGGTGGACCGTTCGGCCGCGTACGCCGCGCGCTACGTCGCGAAGAACGTGGTGGCCGCGGGCCTCGCGGATCGCTGCGAGGTCCAGGTGGCATACGCGATCGGCGTGGCGCACCCGGTGTCGGTGATGGTGGAGACGTTCGGCACCGAGCGCGTGGCGCGCAGCCAGATCGCGCAGCTCGTGGACGAGCACTTCGACCTCCGTCCCGGCGCGTTCCGCCAGTACCTCGACCTGCACCGTCCGATCTACCGCAAGACGGCGGCCTACGGCCACTTCGGCCGCGAGGACCACGACTTCACCTGGGAGAAGACGGACAAGGCCGACACGCTTCGCCAGGCCGCCGGGCTCGGCGAGCGCGAAACCGCGAACGCCTAGGCCGACTCGGCGGGGCGCACGCGGAAGACCTCCACGGTCCCGCGGACGCCCTTGAACTTCTTGCTGCCGGCGGCGGACCAGTCGTAGCCGTCGCCGGCGGTGTCGCGGACCTCCTTCGAGGTCACGACGCTGCCGCGCCGCGCGAACGCCGTGAGCCGCGAGGCGAGGTTGACGGGCCGGCCGTACCAGTCGCCCGCCCGCGGCAGTCCCTCGCCGGAGGCGATGCCGCCGCGGAGCAGCGGCGACTCGTCGCGCGAGCGCTCCACCAGGCAGAGCACGGCGTCCACGACCGGGGCAGGCTCGGGGGACACGAGCATGGCGGCGTCGCCGATCGTCTTCACCAGCCGCACCGGCGGCTCCACGGCGTCCGAGACGGCGCGCTCGAAGCTCCTGACGATCGCGCCCACGTCGTCCGGCGCGGCGTCCTCCCCGAGCCGCGTGAAGCCGACGATGTCCACGAACCCGACCGTGATCGGCTGCGCGCCGGGCAGCTGGCCGCTCTGCAGCTCCGCCTGCGTGATGACGCCCTGGCGCATCTGCTCGCGCATCCGGAGGTTGAACATGTGCTGGAGCGTCGGTGCGGCGAGCGGGCCGAGGTGGCGGAGCGCCTCGGCGTAGCGCAGACCGAGTTCGCGCTCGGTGTCCCCGGGGCGAAGCAGCGCGTCGCCGAACACCGACGCGAACGACGCGGCGATGTTCGTCATGGACCGGGTCATGACGCTGGTCAGGTCGAGGAACGCCTCGCGGGCGATGCCGGCGTCCAGCAGCGCCCTCGCGCTCTTGGCCAGCTCGCGCTCCTCCTCGGTGATCGCGCGCTCGCCGGGCTCGCGGATCGGCACGCCGAGCGCGCGCGCCGCCTCGTCGAGGAACTCGGGCTCGAGCCCGGTCTCCTCGGCCAGCTCCTCGCGCGTGTAGAGCTTCCCCTCTCCCGCGAGCACGCGCTCAACCGGCAGCAGCGCGAGCCGGTCCTGGGCGGCCGCCTCGCGCAGCTCGTCGAGCGTGAAGCCCTCG
>DASSVP010000239.1:0-11461 GCA_035705985.1 Thermoleophilaceae bacterium | reverse complement strand
GTCTTCACGGCGCCCGCGTACAGCGCCGCCCCGGCCGAGTCGCGGATCAACCTCCGCGAGGGCGAGCGGATGACCGTGGAGGACCTGCTCGAGGCGCTGCTGCTCGAGAGCGCGAACGACGCGGCGGTGGCGCTCGCGGAGAACATCTCCGGCTCGCGCGACGAGTTCGTCGAGGAGATGAACGACCGCGCCGAGGAGCTCGGCCTCGAGCACACCAGCTACGCGAACCCGATCGGGCTCGACGAGCCGGGCAACTACTCGAGCGCGCGCGACCTCGCGACACTCACCGCGATCCTGCTCCGGAAGCGCGAGTTCGCGCGGATCGTGGATCTGCCGCAGGCCGAGCTCGAGTCCGGGGCACGCCCTCGCGTGATCGCGAACCGGAACGACCTGATCGCCGAGTACCCATGGGTCAGCGGCGTGAAGACCGGCTACACGCTCAACGCCGGGAACGTGCTGGTGGGAGCGGCCGAGCGGGGCCGCCGCGCGCGCGTGATCAGCGTCGTCCTGGGCGAGCCGAGCGAGGTCACCCGCAACTCGGACACGCTGACGCTCCTACGCTGGGGGCTCGAGCGCTTCAGCCGCGTGCGGGTGCTCGACCCGGACCGGGTGCTCGCGCGTACCGACATCGAGCACCGCGACGAGCGCGCGCGCCTCGTTCCGCGCCGCGGAGTCGTGCTCACGGTGCGCGACGGCCAGCGCCTGCGCCGGCGCGTGAACGCGCCCGACGAGGTGGAGGGGCCGCTCCCGGCCGGGGAGCGGGTCGGCACGGTGACCGTCGTCGTCGACGGCCGCCCGATCCGGCGCGTGGCGCTGGTTACCGCCGCCGAGGTCCCTGGGGCGGGGACAGTGCGCATACTCCTATCGGTTCTGGGGGTCCCCTTGACCTTGCTGATCGCCCTCGCCATCCTCGCGCTCGCCGTCCTTGCCATCCTCCGGCTGGCCCGGCTTCGGATCCGGATCGTCAAGTGATTGTCACCGTCACCCTCAACGCCGCCATCGACAAGACCCTCGCCGTGCCGAACTTCCGGCTCGGCCAGCGCCACCGTGCCGTGGAGCAGACCGCGATGGCCGGCGGGAAGGGCGTGAACGTGGCGCGCGCGCTCCGCAATCTGGGCCAGCCGGTGATCGCGACCGGCGTTGCGGGAGGTCCCACCGGCACGCGCATCGTCGAGCACCTCACGGAGGAGGGCATCCTCAACGACTTCGTGCGCATCCGCGAGGAGTCGCGCACCTCGACCGCCGTCGTGGACCCCACGAGCGGCGAGCAGACCGAGATCAACGAGCACGGCCCGCACGTCACGGAGGCCGAGCTCGAGCTGTTCGTCGACAAGCTGCTCTACCTCGCGAAGGGCGCCGCCGTGTGCGTGGTGTCCGGCAGCCTGCCGCGCGGGGTCGAGCCGGGCCTGTACGGGCGGCTGATCGAGGAGATGAAGCGCCTCGGCGTGCTCACGGTGCTCGACTCCGAGGGCGAGCCGATGAACATCGCCACTCGCAAGGGGCCGGACATCGTGACGCCGAACGAGCTGGAGGCCGAGGGCCTCGTGGGGCACGAGTTCTCGGACGAGGAGGACCGGCGCACCGCGATCGGCGAGATGGTGGAGCTAGGCGCGCGCGAGGCGATCATGACCATGGCCGACGGCTGCCTCGCGATGCTGGTCGACGGCGGCGAACGGCGGCTCTTCCGAGCGACGCTCGAGCCGCTCGAGCCGGTCTCCTCGGTCGGCTCCGGGGACGCCTTCCTGGCCGGCTTCGTGGCCGCCCGCTACGGCGAGCGCGACATCGACGACTGCCTGCGCTTCGCGGTCGCCTGCGGGGCTGAGTCCACCCAGCACTTCGGCGCGGGGCGGGTCGAGCAGCGCGAGGTGGAGCGCCTCGCTCCGGACGTCCGGGTGGAGCAGCTGGAAACCCCGGAAGTTGCGGTGGGATGACGTTGGTAGGCTCGCGGTTCGTCCGCAGTCGAACCTAGGATCCTCCAATGGAAGTTGAGATTGGCCGCGGCAAGAAGGGCCGCCGCGCTTATGGCTTCGATGACATCGCGATCGTGCCCTCCCGGCGCACGAGGGATCCGGATGACATCGACATCACCTCGATGATCGGGCCGTACCGGCTCGAGCTCCCGCTGTTGGCGTCGGCGATGGACGGCGTGGTCTCGCCCGAGACCGCCGGCATCCTCGGCAAGCTCGGCGGGCTGGCGGTGCTGAACCTCGAGGGGATCTGGACCCGCTACGAGGACGCGGACGAGCAGCTCGCGCGGATCGCCCAGCAGCCGAAGGAGCTGGCCACCACCGAGATGCAGCGGATCTACTCCGAGCCGATCAAGCCGGAGCTGATCGGCCAGCGGATACATGAGATCAAGGAGCAGGGCGTCGTCGCCGCCGCGTCCCTGACGCCGCAGCGCGTGGGCCGCTACTACGAGGCGGCTCTCGAGGCCGGGCTCGACATCCTCGTCATCCAGGGCACCGTGGTCTCCGCCGAGCACGTGTCGGCGAACACCGAGCCGCTCAACCTCAAGGAGTTCATCCGCGAGATGCCGGTGCCGGTGATCGTGGGCGGCTGCGCCTCGTACGCCACGGGCCTGCACCTGATGCGCACCGGCGCCGAGGCGGTGCTGGTGGGCGTGGGCCCCGGCGCCGCCTGCACCACGCGCGGCGTGCTCGGGATCGGCGTGCCGCAGGCAACGGCCATAGCCGACGTTGCGGCCGCTCGCTCGCAGCACATGCTCGAGACCGGCGAGTACGTGAAGGTGATCGCCGACGGCGGGATGCGGAACGGAGGCGACGTCTCGAAGGCGTTCGCCTGCGGTGCCGACGCCGTGATGATCGGCTCGCCGCTCGCCCGCGCCTACGAGGCGCCCGGCCGCGGCTATCACTGGGGAATGGCCACCTTCCACCCGTCGCTCCCGCGCGGCGCGCGCGTGAAGACCACCCAGAACGGGACGCTCGAGCAGATCCTGCTCGGCCCGGCCCACGAGAACGACGGCACCTTCAACCTGATGGGGTCACTGCGGACCTCGATGGCCACCTGCGGCTACGAGGACATCGCGGCGTTCCACAAGGCCGAGGTGATGGTCGCGCCGGCGCTCCAGTCGGAGGGCAAGCAGCTCCAGCAGGAGCAGGGCATCGGGATGGGAGCCACCGCCGCGGCGGTGCCGCACCCGGAGGCAAACGGCGTCTCGACGACGCCCGACCACGCGCTCGTCGGGGAGTGAGCACGTCCGAGGCGACTCGCGAGGCGGTCTCAGGGCCGCTCGCGGCTGCGACCGATGAAGTGCTCGTGCTGGACTTCGGGGGCCAGTACTCCCAGCTGATCGCGCGGCGGGTGCGGGAGTGCGGCGTGTTCGCCGAGCTCCTGCCGCACCACGTGCCGGTGGAGGACATCGAGCGCCGTCGGCCGAAGGCCTTGATCCTGTCGGGCGGCCCGGCTTCGGTGTACGCGGAGGGCGCGCCGAAGCTGCGGAAGGAGCTGCTGGGGCTCGGCATCCCGGTGCTGGGGATTTGCTACGGGATGCAGGCGATGGTGCTGGAGCTGGGCGGCCGGGTCGAGGGCGCCGAGGTGGGCGAGTTCGGCCGGTCGCAGCTGACGGTGGCGTCGCACGGGCGGTTGCTGGCGGAGACGCCGGCGGAGCAGTCGTGCTGGATGTCGCACCGCGACACCGTGTACGAGCCGCCCGAGGGCTTCTCCGCGCTGGCGTCGTCCACGGAGTCGCCGGTGGCGGCGATCGAGGACGTGGACCGCGGGCTGTACGGGATCCAGTTCCATCCAGAGGTGGTGCACACGCCCTACGGGACGACGATCCTGGAGACGTTCCTGCGCGACATCGCCGGTTGCGACATGGCATGGAGCGCCGCCTCTGTGATCGAGGAGCAGGTGGCGCGGATCCGCGAGCAGGTCGGCGACGGGAAGGTGATCTGCGGGCTGTCCGGCGGCGTCGACTCGTCGGTGGCGGCGCTGCTGACCTACCGAGCGGTGGGCGACCAGCTCACCTGCGTCTTCGTCGACCACGGCCTGATGCGGAAGAACGAGGGCAACCAGGTGGTGGCCGCGTTCCGCGACCAGTTCAAGGTGCCGCTGATAGCCGTCGATGCCGAGACGCGCTTCCTGGATCGCCTGTCGGGCGTCTCCGATCCCGAGACGAAGCGGAAGATCATCGGCGAGGAGTTCATCCGCGTCTTCGAGGCCGAGGCCGAGAAGCTGGGGAACCCGAAGTACCTGGTGCAGGGAACGCTGTACTCGGACGTGATCGAGAGCGGTGGCGGGACAGGCGCCGCGACGATCAAGTCGCACCACAACGTGGGCGGGCTGCCGGAGGATCTCGAGTTCCAGCTGGTCGAACCGCTGCGAATGCTGTTCAAGGACGAGGTGCGGGAGGTAGGCGCGGAGCTGGGCATGAGCGACCGCCTGGTATGGCGCCAGCCCTTCCCGGGTCCCGGCCTGGCGATCCGCGTTGTGAGCGGCGAGGTCACAAAGGAACGCCTGGAGATCCTGCGCGACGCCGACGCGATCCTGCAGGACGAGATCCGAGGCGCCGGCCTCTACAGAGAGCTGTGGCAGAGCTTCTGCGTCCTCCCAGCCGACCTTCGAAGCGTCGGCGTGCAGGGCGACGAACGCACCTACGGCTACGTCGTAGTGATCCGCGCGGTCACCAGCGACGACGCAATGACCGCCGACTGGGCCCGCCTCCCCTACGACCTGCTCGAGAAGATCGCCAGCCGCATGATCAACGAGATCAAGCAGGTAAACCGGGTGACGCTGGACATCACGTCCAAACCACCCGGAACGATCGAGTGGGAGTAGCCCGGGTCTCAGGCTCGGCGCACCTGGCGCGTAGCTGCTGAGATCGTCTTCACGACGTAGATCACGGCCAGTACGAAGAATGCGCCGCCGATCACGGCCCGCACGTGGTCCTCATCGAGGGGAGCCCGTCTTGCGACCGGTCGGGAGATTCCGTCCGCCACTTTCTCGCGCCAGCCTTGGAGTCCCGCCTGTCCGAGTTCAGTCGCCGTTGTCATGTCCGTCTCCTGTCGTCAAACCTCGTCGTGCATTCCCACGGCTTCCTCGAGCTCCTCTGCGCCATTACCGGAGCGTCCCTGACGCTCCGCGAGCATGGCCTCAGCCAGCCGGTCGAGCTTTCCTTGGATTGCGTGCTCCGCTCGACGCTCGGCGTTCTTCAGCAGCGCCACGAGCAGCAACGTGACCGCGGCCATGGCATCCGCGAGGAGGTGGTGCAAGGTGTCGCTCGCAGCCAGCACGTACGAGGCCGCCCACGCCGCCACCAACAATCCACACACCGCAAAGAATGTCGGGCTGCTCGAAAAGTTGGAGGCCGCCTCTGCGGCCCGGTCGAACAGCGTCCGTCCTTCGCTTCCTCGCTCGGTTGGGTGCTTCACGGTCACCCACGCCGCATACCCCGACGGCGCCCCTCCACGCCAGCTGGTTTGCAGCCGGGCGCGCTATTCCGCGCGGCGCTTGAAGACCAGTACGTGCCCGTCCTTCTCGCGGTGCAGGTTCTGGTCGCGGAAGACGGTTGCGAGCTCGAAGCCTTCGGCTCCCAGGCGGTTCAGCTCGGCTTCGAATTCCTTGCGGTCGAGCTCGTCGCTCTTCCGGCCCATGAAGCCGTGGGTGATGACGGTCGTGGTGTAGTCCCAGGTGGTCATGTGCGCACGCTAGTCGCTGAAGCGATCGGGGTCGAAGGGGGAGGGGTCGAGGTCGGGCTGCTCACCTGCGATCGCCTGTGCCAGCAGGCGGCCGGTTATCGGGCCGAGTTGGATGCCGGCTCCTTCGTGGCCGGTCCCGATCCAGAGGCCGGGCGTGGCGCGCGAGGGGCCGATTGCCGGCAGGCCGTCGGGCAGCCAGGGGCGGAAGCCGACCCAGGTTGCGTCGGGCGGAAGGTCTGTCAAGGCGGGGACCAGCTCTGCCGCTCGGGCTTGGACTTCGTGAGCGAGGGAGTCGTCAACGGCCGGGTCGAACCCGCAGCGTTCGCGCGTCGAGCCGACGATCACGTGACCGTCCCAGGTGGTCTCGACCACGGTTGAGATCTGGCGGTCTGCCGCGGTGCTAGTCACCGATGAGAGGTAGCTGCCGTCCACGATCTTTCGGCGTAGGAAGGTTGGTTCGGGTTCGGGCAGGCGAAGGCGAGTGAGTTGGCCTTTTCGCGGCTCGAGGGGCAGGCTCAGTCCTGCGGTTGCTGCGAGGGGTGCCGACCAGGGGCCGGCGGTCAGCACGATCTGCTCGGCGGGCAGGAGGGTGCCGCCGGCCAGGTGTACGCCCTTACCTGGTTCGAGGGTGGTTGCCTCGGTGCCTGCGCGGATCTCGGCTCCGTGGTCCTCGCTCCACGCCGCGAGTGCTTGAGCGATCGCTCGTGGGTCGCACTGCAGGTCCTCGGCTACGTACAGCGCGCCGTGGATCTCGCCGGTCAGGTTCGGTTCCATTTCGCGCACTTCGTCCGCCGAGAGCAGCGAGGCGCTCACGCCAGCGCCGAGCAGTCGCGCTACGCGAGCTGCTTCGCCGGCCCACGTCCTCTCGTCCGGGTGCACGATCAGCGCTCCCTTGCGGCGGATTCGGGCGGGTTCGCCGATCAGCTCTTCGAGCTCGTCGAAGAGCGGCATTCCGGCTACGGCCAAGTCCAGCTCGGGGCCTTCGTCCTTGTCCGAGCAGAGCGCGTTGCCCTCCCCAAGCCCCGTCGTCCCGCTGCTCACCTCGCGGCGGTCCACGAGCGTCACGGGCACGCCGCGTTTCGTCAGCTCGTACGCCGTCGCGCAGCCGACGATTCCGGCGCCGACCAAGACGACGCTCACGCCAGGCGGAAGCCGGCTGGGAATGGGTCGGTCGGGTCCAGCAGGTACTGGCCGATTCCGGTGATCCAGGCGCGGCCGGTGATCTCGGGCACGATCGCGGGCTTGCCGGCAACGGTGGTCTCCTCGACAGCGCGCCCCGTGAAGCGCGTCCCGATCAGCGACTCGTTCACGAACCCGTCGCCGACCTGCAGCTCACCCAGCGCGTGCAGCTGTGCGAGGCGCGCCGAAGTGCCGGTCCCGCACGGCGAGCGGTCCAGCCAGCCCGGGTGGATCGAGGTCGCCGCCTTGGCGTCGGCCCCGTTCGTTCCCGGCTCGTGGAAGACCACATGGCGGCACCCGTGGATCCGCTCGTCCTCCGGATGCACCGGCTCGTTCGACGCGTTGATAGCGGCCATGATCTCCAGCCCGTTGTCGATCAGCGTCTGCGCTTCCTCGGCCTCCGGCCGCAGGCCAACGCTCGCCGCGTCCAGCAGCGCGTAGAAGTTCCCGCCGTACGCCATGTCGTACGTGACCGGCCCGAGCCCCGGGACCTGCACCACGGCGCCGTGCTCGTGCAGGAACGACGGCACGTTCAAGAGCGACACCGCCGTCGCCCGCCCGTCCTCCACCGCCACGCGGGCCTCGATCAGGCCCGCCGGCGTGTCGAGCTTGATCACCGTCTCGGGCTCGACGACCTCGACCATCCCGGTCTCCACCAGCACCGTCGCCACGCCGATCGTCCCGTGTCCGCACATCGGCAGGCAGCCGGACACCTCGATGTACAAGACACCCCAGTCCGCGTCGTCCCGCGTCGGCGGCTGCAGGATCGCCCCCGACATCGCGCCGTGCCCGCGCGGCTCCTGCATCAGCAGCAGGCGCAGGTCGTCCCGCTCCGCCTCGAATCGCAGCTTGCGCTCGAGCATCGTCGCACCCGGCAGCTGCGGCACCCCGCCCGTGATCACGCGCGTGGGCATCCCCTCGGTGTGCGAGTCGACGGCGCTGAAGCAGCGAGTGGCCCTCACGCGGGCACGCGCAGGCCGAGCGCGTCCACCGCCTCGCGCAGCAGCCCCTGCTGTTCCGCGCCGAGCGGCAGCCGCGGCGGGCGGGTTGGTCCGCCAACCAGCCCGACAGCGTCCATCGCGCCCTTGAAGTACTGGACGAGCCAGGGTGTCATGTCGAGCCGCCCTAGCGGCAGCAGCCGCTGGTAGAGCTCGCGCGCCTCGGAGAGCCGGCCGTCGTTCACCGCCTCGAAGAGCTCCACGCACTCGCGCGGCGCGATGTTCGCGACCCCCGAGACCCAGCCGGTCGACCCTGCGGCGAAGCCCTCGAGCGCCCAGTCGTCCCCGCCGACCAGGATCTCGAGGTCGGTCGAGCCGAGCAGCTCCGCGATCCGGCGCGCGTCGCCCGAGCACTCCTTCACGGCCACCACCGCCGGCACCGCGGCGGCGAGCTCCGCGATCGTCTCGGGCGTCAGGTCCTGCCCGGACGCCTCGGGGTTGTTGTAGGCCATCACCGGCAGCCCCGACGCCTCCGCGACCGCCGCGAAGTGCGCGGCCAGCTCCTTGGGCGTCCCCCGGTACAGCACCGGCGGCAGGCACATCACCCCGTGCGCGCCCGCGACCCGCGCCTGCTCGGCGTACCCGCGCGACGCGGCGGTCGAAGCCGATGACACGCCCACCGTCACCGGCAGCCGCCCCTCGGCTACGCCCAGCACCGTGTCGATCACGAGCCCGCGCTCGTCGTCCGACAGCGCGCTCGCTTCGCCCATCGTCCCGTTGACAACGAGCCCGTGAACCCCGCGATCGATCAGATGGGTGACGTTCGCGCGCAGCGCGCCGACGTCGATCGAGTCGTCCTCCGCGAACGGCACGACGACGGCCGGGATGATGCCGGGGAAAGTGGTCATGCGGGAATCATGACGCGGACCGTAAGCTCGCGGCAATGGGAGCGGACGCGGCCAGCCGGGCCCGGGCGTGGGTCCACGAGAACCAGGCCGCGGTGTGCGACGTCATCGAGCCTTGGGAGCACGGCACGGTCATCCGCGCGACGCGCTACCCGGACTGCTGGGACTACAACCTCGTGCGTGTCGAGGACGATGCCGAGCTCACCGCGGCCGAGCTCGTTCGCGTGGCGGACGAGGGTCTCAGCGAACTCGCCCACCGGCGCGCCGGCTTCGAGGTCGCCTCCTCCGGGGAACCGATTCGTCCGGACCTCGAGGCGCTCGGCTGGAAGACCACGCGCCTCGTGTGGATGCGTCACGAGGGTCACGTCGAGCCCGTGACGAGCCCGGACATCGAGCAGGTGGCGTACGACGCGGTCAGGCACCTGCGCCTCGACTGGTACCGCGAGGACTTCCCCGGCGTCGACGCCGCGGACGGCCTCGAGCAGGAGCGCGAGATCTCCATG
Source organism: Thermoleophilaceae bacterium (assembly GCA_035705985.1). Classification (GTDB taxonomy): domain Bacteria; phylum Actinomycetota; class Thermoleophilia; order Solirubrobacterales; family Thermoleophilaceae; genus JACVRW01. The sequence continues at coordinate 2,279 of DASSVP010000239.1, read as the reverse complement.
ACGAGGGGCGCCGAGGTCTTCGCGGCGTTCGAGCGCGGCGCTCCCGTGGGTTTCTCACAGCTGGAGCGCGCGGGCGCCACGGCGGAGGTCACGAGCGTCTTCGTGCATCCGGATCATCGCGGCCGCGGTCTCGGGACGGCGCTCACACGGGCGGCAATCGAGGCCGGCCGCGACGCGACCGACCTGTGGATCGTGGCCGACGACGAGGGCCGCCCGAAGGAGATCTACCGGCGGCTGGGCTTCCGCCCGGAGTGGAAGCTCCTCGACTGCCTACGTCTTCCGGGCGGCACGTAAGCTCGTGTGACCACGTCTGAGAACGTCGACAAGACCCTGGCCTTCATCGAGGCCTACAACCGGCGCGACTTCGACGCCGCCGTCGCCGACTTCCACCCCCAGGTCGAGTGGGTGCTGCCCGCGCGGCAGGACTTCGACTCGTGCGTCGGGCCGAGGCAGATCATCCGCTTCTGGGAGGGCATCGACGAAACGTTCGACGAGTTGAAGCTGCTCCCACAGGAACACGTCGACGCGGGCGACAGAGTGGCCGTCCGGCTGCGCCACTTCGGGCGCGGCAAGGGCAGCGGCATAGAGCTCGACACGGAGCTCTACCACCAGGTGACGACATTCGAGGACGGCTTGATCGTCCGGTTCGACTACGTGGCCACCTGGCAGGAGGCGTTGCAGCTCGCCGGAGCGCGCAGCCAGGAAGCCGTGCCCATCAGAGAGGAGAAGCGAGTATGACCCGCAACCTCAGGATTCCCCGCCTCACCACCGGCGCCACCGCCACCGGAGCGAGCCTGACCGGCGCAAAGGCGGTCGGCGCCCGCGTTGTAGGACCGTCGGCGATGGGACCGCTCGCCGTCGCCGTGTCGGCCGTCGGCGCGCTGGCCATCGGACGTCTGGCGATCGCAAACGCGGTCATCCGCAAGCTGCGCGCCGAGGACATCGAGATCGGCTCGCTAAGAGTGGGGCAACTCGAGGTAGCCGGCGAGCGCTGGCCGCCGACTCGGGAGTAGCCCGGGCTGCGCGCGTGACACACCTCACAGTGGTGGCCGTCCCCCGGCGAGACAGTACGGCCATGGAGATCCTCATCTTTTGCGCCGTCATGTTCGTCGGGGTCGTCTACGGCTACTACACCGTCGAGGGGAGCGGCATCGCCGAGCATCCCTACCACGACGTGTACGGCGGCGCGCCGGGCGCCTTCGCGCCGGCGAGCGTCTACGGCCGTGACGAATCCGCGCTGATCGCGAACTGGTCGCGCGGCACGCGCTAAACGGCGACACGCCTCAGCCGGCCGCGATCTCCTCGCAGATCCGCGTCACGGTCATCGGCTCGACGGGCTCGATCAGCGCCCGGCGCACGGAGCGCTCGTCGGACCAGCCCGCGTCCAGCATCCGCGTGCCGGCGCGCTCCGCGTCATCGGCGAACGATCCGCACAGCGGACCTCGCCCGCCTACTCGTGGACCGTCTGGACCGGCACCTCGTAGAACTCGACGGACGTCCGCCGCTCGGTCGCGCCGGGGTTCATGGCGTTGAGTGCCTCGTCGCCGCGGCGCATCGCGTCCTCGCTCTCGAAGATCGTGACGCCGAGCCCCTTTCCGGTCTCGCGGTTGACGAGCATCATCATCTTCGCCCCCTCGAGACCCTCGGGCGTGTCGCCGGACTCGACCTCGGATCGGACGAGCTCGATGGCGTCGTCGATCCTCGCCGGGTCGCTTTCGAATGTCGCGATGCGTGCGTACATGTCGCCTCCTGGCCGGGTTCGGAAGCGTGATATTCGCACTTAACGGCCGAGCGTTCGCTCGAGCTCGCGCGCTCGGCGTCGCACGCCGCCGAGCAGCTCGCGCACCTCGGCGAGCCCGGCTCGCAGCTCGACGTCGCCCACCTCCGTCGGCAGCTCCGAGTCCTGCAGCTCCGACAGCGTGGCATCGGCCTCGGCCACCGCGCTCACCGAGTTGTCGATGAAGCCCTTGGCGCCGGTTGACGGGATGCCGGGTGACGCCGTGGCGAAGCTGCGGTCGCCCACGCCGTGGCGCTCCGCGAACCGCGCGTAGGTGCTCTTCGCCCGGCCGTAGGCCTTCTGGACCGGGCCGAACAGCTCGTCCTCGAGCCTGTCCGCGTTGTGCTCGTCGAGCTGCTCATAGGCGGCGCCGAGCGCCGCCAGCGCGACGGCGATTCGCTCGATCGCCTCGGCGAGCGCGGCGAGCAGCTCCTGTCGCCCTTCGGCGGCCGTATACGGCATGTGGCGAGACTAGTGGCGCGCGCGTGAGAGGATCGCGGCG
>DASSVP010000238.1:0-8890 GCA_035705985.1 Thermoleophilaceae bacterium | reverse complement strand
GCGAGAGGCAAGGTCGTGGTCCGCGGCTCAGCCAGGCGGTTCAAGCTGAGGTCCGCCACCAGGCAAATCGCGAAAGGCGCCAGGGCCACACTGAAGCTGAGGCTCCAGGGGAAGGCGCTCACGGCGATCGGGCGTGCCCTTGGGCGGGGCAAGGGGGTGACCGCAACGGTCACTGTCACCGCCAGGGACGCCGCCGGCAACGCCACCACCAAGCGGCGCACGATCAGGCTCACGCGGTAGGCGCCGAGGGCGGGCCCGTCTGCGATCGCGAGCGCCGAGCTGAGCCGGGCGCTGCTTGAGGCCGCCACATTCGAGGACTGCCTGGGAAGTGGCAGGCGGCGATCCTTGCGGCAGAGCAGAACTGGCCCACTTGAAGCTATGGCGGCGCTACGACCGCGTGCGGAGGCTTAAGCCGATTTCGAGGTCGCTGTGGACCGAGATGCCTGTAGGGGGCGCCGGGTTGGGCCTCGAACTGCACCCTGCAGCCGAAGTTGGTCCCGACTTGCTGCAGGGCATTCACGGCGTCCGCCGGCTTTCCCTCACTGACTTTCGGTATCCACCCCGGTTCGCGAGGAATCCGGGCCGGCCTAGCGTTCTCTCCTTTCGCGCGGTCACGCCCCAGAGGACGAGAGAGCCGAGCAGCAGTAGCGAGGCAGCGCAGGCGCAGCGGGGACGCTCGAGGAGCGCAGGGCTTCCACCTTTCGGAACCTTCGAACGTCGCGGTGAAGCCCTAACCGCGCATCGGTTAGGCCCGCCTGCCGTGGGTATGTTCGGGAAGGCATCGCACTCGCAGCTTGTGCTTGGGCCTCCGGGAACTTGGGCAGGGGGCCGGTGCGGTGCCGCTATTGGGCGGACGCGTCACCCTATGAGGGGATGGTCGCCGCGCTGGATCGGCGCTAGGATCGCCCTACGGCTGGAAGGTCCGTAGGGGCCGGCTCAGTCGATGTATCGCCAGGAGCGAGGCGCGGTGTTTGTGGGACGTCGTGCTTGTTCTTCAATCAGGATCGATCGGAGGGCAAGTGTTGGCGCAGGACGCCGGGCTGTTCAGCTGTGAGGTCGCCCCGGAGGACGACCAGGTGGTCGTTCGCCCGCGCGGCGAGCTCGACATGGCCACGGTCGGCGAGGTGGAGCAGGAGCTGCGGCATCAGCGCAGGTCGGGCGTCCGCACGCTGGTGCTCGACCTGAGCGGCCTCACCTTTATGGACTCGACCGGGCTTCACCTCGTCATGAGGTGGACGAACGAGTCCGCGCAGGACGGGTTCGCATTCGAGGTCGAGCCCGGGCCGCCCGCGGTCATGCGCGTGTTCGCGCTCGCGGAGATGACGCACGGGCTGCCCTTCCGGCGTTCGACCTAGAAACGGAGCGCACTGCCAATGCACGCATCGGTTCGCCGTTACCGCGTCCGCGACATCGACACGCTCGTGAGCAGGGTCGAGAGCGAGTTCGTCGATCAGGTCAGGGAGGTCGACGGCTTCGTCGGCTACTACGTCATCGACGGCGGGGACGGCACCGCGGCCTCGGTCACGGTCGGGGAGACGGCCGACGCCGTCGCCGAGGCGGCGCGCCGCTCGGGGGACTGGGTGCGCGAGAGCGCCGCGGACCTGGTGGACGGGCAGCCGGATGTGACGGTCGGCGTGGTGCGAGTGCGCGCAGAGCGCGACGGCTGACCGGCGGCCGGCCTAGACGGGCCGCTCCGACGCGTGAGCGGGTACCGGCTCGAGGTCGTTCTCGAATCTCGGCTGTGCCTCCACACGGTCGAGCCACGCGGCGATGGTGTCGTGGCCCCTCGGCTCCGCGCCAGCGTCCTCCGCGCAGTGCACGTAGGCGTAGAGCGCTATGTCGGCGATCGAGTACCGGCCGGCCACGAACTCGCGCCCGTCGCGCAGGCCGCGGTCGAGCGCGGCGAGCGCGTCGCGTCCGCGCTCGAGCCGGTTCCCGTAGACCGCGGGCAGCTGCTCGTGGCGGCCCGACAGCCGCAGGAAGCGGGCATAGCCCAGCTCCGACTCGATTCGGTCCTGCTCGAAGAACATCCACTCGAACACGCGCGTGCGCGGGAGGCCCGGATCCGGGAGGTACGGGGTGCCCTCCGCGAGGTGCGCCAGGATCGCGTTCGACTCGACGATGGTCTCGCCCGAATCGAGCTCGAGGACGGGCACGCGCCCGTCGCGGTTGCGCGCGAAGTGCTCGGGCGTGCGCGTCTCGCCCTTGAAGAGGTCGACCGTCACACGCTCGAACGGGAGCTCGAGCTGGCGCAGGAGGATCCGGGCCTTCATGCAGTTCCCGGACGCCGGGTGGTCGTACAGGATCACGCGCTCAACCTAGCCTGTCTGACGTGCGCGGACGAGTACGCCTGCTGATGGCTGTCATAAGCGCGGCGCTGGCCGCCCGTCCGGCCGGACAGGTGAGCGCCCCGTGAGCAACGCGCCCTACGTCATGCCGTGATCCCGCGGTAGCTTTCGCGCCGTGAGAGAGCCCGTGGTGATCCTGTGCGGCGGCCGCGGAACCCGGCTGCGCGAGCACACGGAGACGATCCCGAAGCCGCTCGTGGAGATCGGCGGCCGCCCGATCCTCTGGCACGTCATCCGGATCTACGCCGAGCAGGGCTTCGGGAGGTTCGTGCTCTGCCTCGGCCACAAGGGCGAGCTGATCGAGGACTTCGTGGCCAACGACGGGCTCCCGGAGGGCCTCGAGATCGAGTGCGTCGACACCGGTGAGGAGACGCCCACCGGCGGTCGCATCGCGCGCGTCCGCGACCGCCTCGGCGGCGACCGGTTCTGCGCGACGTACGCGGATGGCGTGGCCGACATCGATCTCGTGTCCCTGGTCGGGTTCCACGCCGGGCACGGCGCGCTCGCGACGATGACCGTCGTCCGCCCGGAGCTCCAGTTCGGCGTGGCCCGGCTGGACGGCGACAGCGTGGTCGAGGGGTTCGACGAGAAGCCGCGCTTCGACGGCTGGATCAACGGCGGGTTCTTCTGCTTCGAGCCGGGCGCCCTCGACTACATCGGCAAGGACTCCGTCCTCGAGCGCGAGCCGCTCGAGCGCCTGGCGGCGGACGGGCAGCTCCGCGCCTTCCGCCACACCGGCTTCTGGGACTGCATGGACACCTACAAGGACGCGGTCCTGCTCAACGATCTGTGGGAGGCCGGAGAGGCTCCCTGGAAGGAACTGCACAGGTTGCGGCGAAAACCGCGTCCGTGACGCGTACCGGAACGACCGCCCTCACCCTGTCTGAAGAGATACGCCAGCGGTTCGACGAGTTCAGCCGCTCCCAGAAGGACGTTGGGCAGTACATCGTCGACCACCTGGAGGAGGCGGCGTTCCATACGGCCGAGGAGCTGGCGCGCCGCGCGAACACCTCGAGCTCGACCGTCGTGCGTTTCGCGCAGGCGCTCGGGTTCGAGGGCTTCCCGGAGCTTCAGGCGTCCGCGCGCGACGAGTACAGGCGCGCGCGTGAGAACGGGGCCGCGACGGCGGAGCTCACGACCCAGCCGCTCTTCCCGATCGACCAGACCGAGTTCGAGACCGCCCTCGCGGCGGATCACGCGAACATGGCCGAGACCGCGCGCAAGGTTGACCGCGACGAGGTCGCGGCGGCAGTGGACCTGATCTCGCGGGCGGAGCGCATCGTCCTCTGCGGCACCGACCAGATGGCCTTCTTCGCCAGCTACCTGCGCCACCTCCTGATGCTGCTCGACCTGCGCGCCGAGGTGGTGGCCTCGCCGAGCCAGGAGGGTCTGGCGAAGCTCGGCCGCGTGGACGACAAGACCGTCATGGTCGGCTTCTCCGCCGGCCGGCCGCACCCGCTCGTGGTGCGGGCGATCAAGCTCGCGCGCAACCGCCGCGCGGCCACGATCGCCATCGCGGACGCCACTCTGTCCGAGGTGGCAAAGCTCGCGGACCACAAGCTGTACTACTCGTCGAACAGCCCGGCCTACGTGCGCTCGCATTCGGCCCTGCTGGCCATCATCCAGGCGCTTGCCTTTGGCGTATACGCCCTCGACGAGTCGGCCTACTCGGACAGAATCAAGGCCTTCAAGCTGAAATAGCGCCGCCGGCCCGCCGGCGCGGGCTATTCTCAGAGGTCACATGGAGACCGGGACCTTCAGAGTCAAGGCGGGCCTCGCCGAGATGCTCAAGGGCGGCGTCATCATGGACGTCGTCACGGCCGAGCAGGCGAAGATCGCCGAGGACGCGGGCGCGGCCGCGGTGATGGCGCTCGAGCGCGTGCCGGCCGACATCCGCCGGGACGGCGGCGTGGCGCGGATGAGCGACCCCACGATGATCGAAGGCATCAAGGAGGCCGTCTCGATTCCCGTGATGGCCAAGGCGCGCATCGGGCACTTCGTGGAGGCGCAGGTGCTCGAGGCGCTCGACGTGGACTACATCGACGAGTCCGAGGTGCTCACGCCGGCGGACGAGGCGCACCACATCGACAAGTGGGCCTTCCAGGTCCCGTTCGTCTGCGGCGCGACGAACCTGGGCGAGGCGCTGCGGCGCATCGCCGAGGGCGCGGCGATGATCCGCTCGAAGGGCGAGGCCGGAACCGGGAACGTGGTCGAGGCCGTGCGCCACATCCGGATGATCACGGGCGAGATCCGCCGGCTCGGCTCGCTGTCCGAGATGGAGCTGCCGACGGCGGCCAAGGAGCTCCAGGCCCCGCTCGAGCTCGTGAAGGACGTGGCGGAGCGCGGGCGGCTGCCGGTCGTGCTGTTCTGCGCGGGCGGCATCGCCACCCCCGCCGACGCCGCCCTGATGATGCAGCTCGGCGCCGAGGGCAACTTCGTGGGCTCGGGCATCTTCAAGTCGTCGAACCCGGAGCAGCGCGCCCGGGCGATCGTGGAGGCCACGACCCACTTCGAGGATCCCGAGCGCATCGCCGCGGCCTCGCGCGAGCTAGGCGAGGCCATGCCGGGAATCGAGATCGGCACGCTCCAGGAGAACGGCGGGCTGCTCCAGCACCGCGGGTGGTAGTCGGCGAGGGGGCGGGCCATGCCCGCACCGGAGCCCTGCCGTTGATCGGCGTACTCGCCCTCCAAGGCGGGTTCGAGGCGCACGCGAAGGCGCTCGAGCAGCTCGACGTCGCCGTTCGGGAGATCCGCGCGCCCAGCGACCTCGCGGGCGTCGACGCCCTGATCATCCCCGGCGGCGAGTCCACCACGATCGGGCTCGGAGTCGAGCGCGAGGGCCTCGCCGAGCCCCTCGCGGAGTTCGCCCGCTCGGGCAAGCCCGTGCTCGGCACCTGCGCGGGGATGATCATGCTCGACCGGGAGCACCTGGACGTGCTCGACATCGGTGTCCGCCGCAACGCATTTGGGCGCCAGTTGGCCTCGTTCGAAACCCGGTTGGAGCTGGACGGCGAGGCCGTCGAGGCGGTCTTCATCCGGGCTCCGTGGGTCGAGGAGGTGGGACCCGACGTCGAGGTCCTGGCTGAAGTCGACGGGCATCCCGTGGCAGTACGACAGGGCAACATCCTCGCCGTCGCCTTCCATCCGGAGCTCACCGACGACCTCACGCTGCACCGCTGGCTTCTGGATAGGGTCCAGCCCGCATGAGGGACCCGCGCGTAGAGGCGCTAGCCCAGATCCTCGTCCGCTACTCCACGAAGGTGCAGAAGGGCGATGTCTGCTCGATCGCCTCGACGTCCGCCGCCGAGCCGCTGGTGCAGGCGATCTACGACGAGGTGCTGCGCGCGGGCGGCCTGCCGATCATGCAGCTCCAGACGAGCGGCGCGCTCGCGTCGTTCTACGAGCTGGCGAGCGACGAGCAGCTCGACTGGGTGCCGCCCACCACCGAGTGGACCGTCGAGAACGCCAACGTCCACATCTCTGTCATGGCCTCGCTCAACACGCGCGAGCTCTCGAACGCCGACCCGAAGAAGCAGGCCCGCCATCAGAGGGCGCGCAAGCGGATCATGGAGACATCGATGCGGCGGGCGGCCGAGGACGACTACCGCTGGGCGCTCACGCTCTTCCCCACGCACGCGTACGCGAGCGAGGCGGGCATGTCGCTCGGCGCCTACGAGGACTTCTATTACGCGGCCTGCCTAGCGCTCGACGGCGACCCGGTGACCGCCTGGCAGCGGCAGTCGGAGGAGGTGCGCCGGCTCACCGAGTGGATCGGGGGCAAGGAGGAGGTCCGGATCCAGGCCGACCGCACGGACATCACGCTTGGCGTCGCCGGGCGCAACTGGATCCCCTGCGTCGGCGAGCACAACATGCCGGATGGCGAGTTCTTCACCGGGCCGGTCGAGGATGCCGTGAACGGCGAGATCTGCTTCTCGTTCCCCGCCAGCTACGGAGGGCGGACGGTGTCGGGCGTCTGCCTGCGCTTCGAGGACGGCAAGGTCGTGGACGCCTCTGCCGAGCAGGGGGAGGAGTTCCTCCTCGAGATGCTCGACACCGATGCCGGCGCGCGCCGCCTCGGCGAGCTGGGGATCGGGACGAACTTCGGCATCGCGACCGGCACCAAGGAGATCCTCCTCGACGAGAAGATCGGCGGCACGGTGCATATGGCCGTGGGGATGGCCTACCCCGAGAGCGGCGGCACGAACAGCTCCGCCGTCCACTGGGACATGGTCTGCGACCTGCGTCAGGGCGGCTCGATCACCGTGGACGGCGAAGAGCTGCAGCGCGACGGGCGCTTCCTCGTCTAGCGAAGGAGGCGGCGCTCGACGTCGCGGCCCGGGCCTCCGCGGAACAGAACGCGGATCCGCCCGATCACCGTGAGCCGGTCGTTCCCGGCGCCGCCTGCACGCCGAGGAGGATTGCCGCGAGGAGGAGGCGCCTCACACGACCGTCAGCGTAGCGTCGACGCCCGCTGCTGCCGCACGTCTCGCTTCTGTGCCACGAGGCGTGTGTCGGCCCGGGCGAAGAGGCCCGCGGGCGTCCGTCCGTCCTCCGGCGCGACGGCGGCCGCGAAGGTCGCGGGATGGCTGATCGCCTCTCGCAGGTCGCGCAGCAGCCGGAGGACCCCGGCGGCGCCGGCGCCCGGCGCGATGACCGCGAACTCGTCGCCCCCGATGCGCGCGACGCAGTCGCCCTGGCGCGCTGTGCCCGCGGCCTCGGACGCGACGGCCTGGAGCACCGCATCGCCCGCCGGGTGGCCGAGCTCGTCGTTCACGCGCTTGAAGTCGTCGAGGTCGATCAGGATCAGCGCGTACGGCTCCCGGGATGCGGCGATACGGGTGAGCGCCGCGTCGAAGCCGCGCCGGTTGCTGACGCCGGTCAGCGGGTCGAGCTCCGCGATCGCCCGCTGGCGCGACTCGGCCTGTACCAGGCGGCGCTTCAGGAACTGGATCGCGACCGTGGTGCCCGCGCACGCGAGGGTGAACATCGCGAGCCGCGCCGGATAGCCCACCTCGATGGCCCGGTCGTCATAGAAGAAGGGGGTGGCGAAGGCGTAGACGAAGAGCCCCATCAGCGGCCAGGCGAGCTTCGGCGGGAAGAAGTAGGAGATGAAGAGCGCCGTGAAGACCATCACGGGCTGGAGGAAGCTCGTGGCGCCGCCGGTGGCGAACAGCGCGAGCGCCACGGTCGGCATCGTGGATGCGGTGATGAGCGCACGCCAGCCGAGCGAGATGCTGCGGCCGCGGGCGGCGAGATGAAGCTCGAACACGCCCCAGGCCACCGCCGCGGCGGCGAGCGCGAGCGCGAGCGTCCTGTAATCGCTCTCGGATCCGGGCAGGAAGAGCACCGCGGCGCCGCCGAGGCCCGTCCCGCTCCACATCAGGCCCGACGTGAGATCCGGAAGGGGCCCGTCGTCCCAGGGGTTCCCGTCCGCGTGCTGTGGCCGGCTGAGGCTCTCCTTCAGACCCCTCATCTCTGGACCAAAGATCGGTTTTCTGGGCCTTAGACTTGAAGTTCTCGTGGCCGGTCACTCGAAGTGGGCATCGATCAAGCACAAGAAGAAGGCCGTGGACGCCAAGCGCGGCGCGCTGTTCACGAAGCTCACGCGCGCGATCACGGTCGCGGCGCGCGAGGGCGGGGGTGACCCCGAGGGCAACCCGTCGCTGGCGCTGGCCATCCAGAAGGCGAAGGACGCCTCGATGCCCAAGGACAACATCGAGCGGGCGATCGCCAAGGGCACGGGCGCGGACGCCGACGCGGACGCGTTCGAGGCGGTCGTCTACGAGGGCTACGGGCCGGGAGGCGTGGCCGTCCTGGTGGAGGCGCTCACGGACAACCGCAACCGCACAGGCTCCGAGATCCGGCACATCTTCACCAAGCACGGCGGGAACCTGGGCGAGCCGGGGTCGGTCGCCTGGACCTTTGAGAAGAAGGGCGAGATCGTCGTGGACGGCTCGCGCTACTCGGAGGACGACCTGCTGCCCGCGATCGACGCCGGGGCCGAGGACGTGGGGCTCGACGGCGACGTCTGGGAGATCGTCACCGAGCCCGCCGATCTGACCGCCGTGCGCCAGGCGCTCGACCAGGCGGGCGTCGCGATCGACTCCGCCGAGCTCGTGCAGCGGCCCACCACCCGCACCCCCGTGGAGGAGGACAGGGTCGGCACGCTCATGCGGCTCATCGACGCGCTCGAGGAGAACGACGACGTGCAGAGCGTGCACGCGAACTTCGACGTGGACGCCGAGGTCCTGGAGCGGGTAGCCGCGGCCTGATGGGCGCGCGCGCCGGGGCGGCGCTGTTCTGGGTCGTCGCCGGGACCATGCACTTCGTCATCCCGCGCCGGTACGAGGCGATCGTGCCGCCCTCGCTTGCGCAGTGGAAGCGCGAGCTGGTGGTGGCGAGCGGGATCGCGGAGCTGGCGGGCGGTGTCGCGATCCTGCCGGAGCGCACGCGCCGCGGGGCGCGCTGGTGGCTGCTGGCGACGCTCGCCGCGGTCTACCCGGCGAACATCCACATGGCGCTGCACCCCGAGCAGTTCCCGA
>DASSVP010000237.1:0-16846 GCA_035705985.1 Thermoleophilaceae bacterium | reverse complement strand
GCCACCGCGGGACTCCGTTCCACGGGATCCTCTACGCCGGCCTGATGATGGGCGCGGACGGGAGCGCGAAGGTGCTCGAGTACAACGCCCGCTTCGGCGATCCCGAGACGCAGGCCGTTCTGCCGCGGCTGCGGTCCGATCTCCTCGACCTGCTCGAGGCGTCGGCGGAGCCGGGCGGCCTCGCGGGCGTCGAACCGGAGTGGACCGGCGACTGGGCGGTGACCGTGGTGCTCGCCTCCGCCGGCTACCCGGAGTCGTCCTCGAGCGGCGACGTCATCTCGGGCCTGGACGAGGTCGAGGACGCGGAGGTCTTCCACGCGGGCACGGCCGAGCGAGACGGCGAGGTCGTGACCGCCGGGGGACGCGTGCTGTGCGTGACCGGGCTCGGCGGCACGCCGGGCGAGGCGCGCGACCGCGCCTACGCCGGGGCCGAGCGGATCGACTTCGACGGGCGCCAGCTGCGGAGCGACATCGCCGCCCGCGCTGTAAGAATGGGGTCCGGGCGGCCGAGTAGGGTTCGCTCGTGAGCGGAACAGAGGAGTTCACGGCCGTCCCGGCCGCCGAGGCCGTCCCCGAGACCGAGGTCGAGCATCAGTTCGACGAGCTGGACGTGGACGACGCGCCGCAGGTGGGGATCGTGATGGGCTCGAAGAGCGACATGCCGCTGATGGAGAAGGCGGCGCAGGAGCTCGAGGAGCGCGGCATCCGGCACGAGATGCGCGTGATGAGCGCCCACCGCGACCCGGACGTGGTGGCCGAGTACGCGAAGAACGCCCGCATGCGAGGGCTCAAGGTGATCATCGCCGGCGCCGGCCTCGCCGCCGCGCTGCCCGGCGTGGTGGCCGCGCACACCGACCTGCCGGTGATCGGCGTGCCGCTCACCTCGAAGACGTCGGTGAGCGGCGGGCTCGATGCGCTGCTTGCCATCGCCCAGATGCCGCCGGGCGTGCCGGTGGCCACGGTGGGGGTGGACAACCCCAAGAACGCGGCCGTGCTCGCGGCGCGGATCCTGGGCGCGTGATCGAGCGCTACACCCGCCCCGAGATGGGTGCGGTGTGGTCAGAGAAGCGCAAGCTCGAAGCGTGGCTCCAGGTGGAGCTGGCGGTCGTCGACGCGCTGGCGGAGCAGGGCGCGGTGCCCGAGGAGGACGCGGCCGCGATCCGCGACCGCGCCTCGTTCACCGTCGAGGCGGTCAAGGAGCGCGAGCAGGTCACGGACCACGACGTGGCCGCCTTCGTTGACGTGGTGGCCGAGTCGGTCGGCGAGCCGGGCCGCTGGGTGCACCACGGGCTCACCTCGTCCGACGTGCTCGACACGGCGCTCGGGCTCCAGCTCTCCCAAGCCGGGATGATCCTGGTGGGCGGCGCGGTCGACTACATGCATGCGCTGATCCGACGCGCCCGCCATCACGTGGACACGCTGTGCACCGGACGCACGCACGGCGTGCACGCCGAGCCCACCACCTTCGGCGTGAAGCTCGCCGGCTTCGCCTTCGAGGCGCACCGCAACCTGATCCGGCTGGAGCGAGCGGCCGAGGCGGTGTCGGTGGGCGCGCTCTCCGGCGCGGTCGGCACCTACGCGGCGAACGGCCCGGAGGTCGAGGAGGCGGTGCTGAAACGCCTTGGACTCGCGCGCGAGTACGTCTCCACCCAGGTCGTACCACGCGACCGCCACGCGGAGCTCCTGTCCGCGATCGCGCTCGCGGGCGCCGGGCTCGAGCGCTTCGCCACCGAGGTCCGGCACCTCCAACGCACCGAGGTGCGCGAGGTCGAGGAGCCGTTCCGGGCGGGCGCCCAAAAGGGATCCTCGGCGATGCCGCACAAGCGGAACCCGATCGTCACCGAGCGCATCACGGGCATCGCACGCTTGCTGCGGGGCTACGCGCAGACCGGGCTCGAGAACGTGGCGCTGTGGCACGAGCGGGACATCTCGCACTCGTCCGTCGAGCGGGTGACGCTGCCGGACGCGACGATCCTGCTCGACTACGCGCAGCACCTCGCGATCCGCGTGGTGGAGGGGATGACGGTCCACGAGGACCGCATGCGCGAGAACCTGAACCTGACGCACGGCGCGCTCTACTCGCAGCGCGCGCTGCTCGCGCTCGTGGAGAGCGGCCGCTCGCGCGACGACGCCTACCGGATCGTCCAGGAGGCAGCCCAGCGGGCCTGGCACGAGCGCGTGGAGTTCCGCGACCTGATGTCCGAGGCGGCGCCCGAGCTGGACCTCGACGCCGTGTTCGACCCAGGCGCCTTCGTGAAGCACGCGCACGAGTTGGTGGGCCGGCTGGACCGCATCGCGTAGCGGTCTACACGTCCTACCGGGGCGGCTCGCATGCAATCGGGCTCGGGGTGCGCTTCAACCTGCCGGGAAAACCGACCGTCAGCTGGGACGGCCACGAGCCGCCACAGCGCCGCGGCGTGCGCAGGAGGTGGTGGCCGACCAGCCTATGGTCGTGGATCTCGCGGACCTCGTACCCGGAGAGCGTCCTCACCCTGATGCGGCGAGTGAAGTCCTGGCGGATGCGACGGACGGCGCTCAGGGCGAGCTCGAGTCGGGCGGGCGTCGCCGTGACGGGCGCGGCGACCTCGAGCCGAACGGGCAGCCTCGCGAAGCGAAGCTCGATGCCGTAAGGGCCGGATGCCCGGCGGACGAGCCGGCCGACCGTGGTCGCCGTGCGCGGGACGCTCGTGCCGAGCACCGGCTCGAGGAGGGTGCCGACGTTGCCCGCGCCCAGGAGTCTGCTGGTGAGCACGACCGATGCTGCGTCGCCCCGGCGAAGGCGCTTTCCCAGGTAGGCATCGATCGACCACATCACGTCCGTCCGGCCGTCCCCGAACAGGTAGCCGCGCACGGCGACGATGAAGCGGCCGAAGCCGATGCCGCTCGCCGCTGGACAAGCCGAGCGCGCTGCCTGATCGCGCCCGCAGAGCCGCTCGCGCGCCGCGCTGTCGAAGCGCATCCCCCGCGGAAGGGCGAAGGCGATCGATTCCGCGGACTGGCCGTCCGCCCTCAGCGTCGACTCATCGGCCGCGACCAGCAGCGCCGTGCCCTGGCGGGCGACGCTCGGGTCGAGTCCGACGGGCGCCGCCTGCTGCGCGCGCGCGCCGGTGACGCCCGCGGACAGCGTCAACGCAAGGCACGCCGATGCGGCTACCAGGCCCCTGCTCAGCCGAGATGCCCCCTGAGTGCAGCCGGCGAACGGACGATGATCCGTCCACGCTTGAGGCTGATCACACCCTCGTTCTCGAGCCAATGCAGCAAGCGCGCAGTGTCATCCTTTTGCGCTCCCGCCAGCCGCGCGAGGTCGCTCGTACTGCCCACGAGCTCGAGGTTCTCCTCGCCCGGGTGGCCGACCTGTCGCGCCTCGACCTGGGCGAGCAGCGTTGCCAGGATCCGACCATTCACGGTCGACGTCGCGGTCGCGAACTGACGGTCCTCAGCCCGCTGCAGGAGCCGGGCGACGTGAACGGCCATGCTGATCGCCGCCTCCGCATTGCCATGCAGGATCGCCATCAGATCCTCGCGCGAGATCGCGATCGCGGTCGTCTGGTCAACCGCCTGCAAGGTTGCCGACCGGCGATCGCTCGCGAACAGGGCGAGCACACCGACGATCGCGCCGTGCCCGACCTGCGCGAGCGCGATCGGCTGACCGTCCACGAGGCGCCGCATCACCTTCACCTGTCCGCTGTGGATCACGTAGCAGGCGTCGCCGCGGTCGCCCTCCTCGAAGATGGTGGTACCGGCCTCCCAACTGACCGTCTCCACCTTGTGGGCGAGGGCGTCGATCTCGTGATCCGTCAGCGCCTCGAACAGGTCGACTTCGTCGAGCAGTGCGACCACCGTGTCGTGCGGGAGGCTCAAAACCAGGCAAATCCTTACCGGACTCGATCCTAACCCGGTTGTTGGCATCGCGGTTGCGGGTTAGGGTCGCTCATGGGCTCGCCCGCTTTCGGGAGGTACGACGGTTGATCACGGTGGTCGCGCGCTTCGCCGTTCGCCACGCCGTGCCGGTGCTCGTGGGCTGGACCATGGTCGTCGCGGTCTTGGGGTTGATCGGCCGGGGCGTCGAGGACAGGGTGCAGCCCTCGCTGTTGTTCATCCCCGGTACCGAGTCCTCGGAATGGCGAGACGTGCGCGAGGGGAGCTTCAACGAGGCGCTGATCGTCTTGCTGGAGGGGCCCGCGCGCGAGATCGATCGCCAGGGCCCTCAGGTTGCGGACGCGCTCCAGCGCCGCGCCGGGACCCGCGCGATTTCTCCGTGGAGTCCCCGCGCCGAGCAGGTGGAGGCGCTTCGGCCCAGTCCGCGGCAGGCGGCGATCAACGTCGACCTGCGCATCCCGCCCGGTGGCAACATCAATACCGTCATCGGGCCGCTCGAGGACTTCGTCCATGCGCGCGTCCACACGCCGCTCCGTGCCCACGTGGCGGGAATCGCGTCGCTCGGCAGCGAGGTGAACAAGTCGTCGGTCGAGGCGCTGCACAAGGGCGAGCTGATCGCAGCGCCGATATTGGTTCTCGTCCTCCTGCTGGTGTTCCGAAGTCCGGTGGCCGCGGGCGTCCCGCTGCTCATCGCCGCGGGCACGGTCATCACGGGCTTCGGGGTGATCTCGGTGATCCTCGAGTTCACCGACGTCGATGCGGTCGCATTGAGCGCGGCGTCGATGATCGGGTTGGCGCTGGGCGTCGACTACTCGCTACTGATCGTCACCCGCTTCCGTTCCAGTCTCGCGGAGGGCTACGCTCCCAAACAGGCGGCCTCGATCGCGGCGAACACCGCGGGCCGAACCGCGAACTTCGCCGGCCTTGTGCTCCTGGCCATCATCGTGGTCGCCTACTTCCTGTCCCCCGGCACGGTCCTGTTGTCGATGGCGCTCGGGATGGGGGTCGTGACCGTCCTCAGCATGGTCGGCGCAATCCTCGTCGCGCCGGCTGCCACGAGCCTGCTCGGCCATCGGATCAACAAGTGGCAGATAGGCGGAGCGCGCACCGAGGGCGGCGCCATCTCACGAGTCGTCAGCCGGGTGAGCCGTCGGGCGGCGCTGGCCGCCGGCCTGCTGGCGGCGTTCCTGCTCCTGCTTGCGGCTCCCGTGCTAGGGGTCGAGACGACCCCTGCGGATCCGCGCATGCTGCCGAAGGACAGCGAGGGCCGCACCGCGTTCAACGCACTGCGCAGGGCGAACTTCGGTCCGGAGATCGACGTTGCGCTCGCGGCACCGCGCGGGACGCTGCTGGACCCCCGGCGGCTCGCGGCGATCGGCCGCCTCGAGCGACAGGTCGAGAAGCTGCCGCTGATCAGGGCCGTGACCGGCCCCGGGCTGATCGCCGACGCGACGGCGGAGATGCGTCAGGCGCCCAAGGAGATCGGCAGGTCACGACGCGACCTGAAGTCAGCCGAGCGCGAGCTCACATCGCGATCGCGCCAGCTCGGGCGCGCGAAGCACGAGGCGCGCAGGCAGGCGGCCGACGTGAGCCGCGGTCTCGGCGAGGCACAGCGTCTGCTCGCCTCCGGTGAAGCCATGCTGGCAGGGGCGAGCAGCCGCACCGGAGACGTGGACCGGCTGAAGCTGGGACTGACGGCTGCGCAGGACGGCGCCCGCGATCTCGCAGATGGAACGACGACTCTCAGCGAGAAGGCCGGCCTCTTGGCCGCAGGCCTGAGGGAGATCAGCGGCCGCGTCGATGGTCTGATGCCCTCGATCATGACCGGGCAGCGCGCGCTGCGCGATGCTCAGGCGCGGCTCAGCCTCCTGCGGATCCCGATCCAGACCACCGAGTACGAGCTCCATGCCGCGCTGGAGGCGCTCGATCGCGCTGCGGCCGGGAGTTCGGACCCGGCCGTTCGCGAGGCGCGGGAGCATGTGGCTGCGGCGCAGGCCGCCGTGGGCGGCAGCGGCGGCCTGCAGGAGGTCGTTGCGGCTCAGTTCGGCGGCTACGCCGGCCTCGACGCCGCCCTGGCGTTCGAGCTGCAACTCGCCGATGCCGCGGGCCAGCAGATCGACGCCGCGGTGCGCCAAGCCGGGCAGTTGGCTGACGTGATGCAGCAGGTCGCGGACGGCGCTGGGCGGGTGGTGGATCCCGGGCTCAGCACTATCGCCGGCGGTCAGCAGGAGCTCGCCGCGGCGCTCGGTCAGGCGCGCGACGGCGTCGCGGCGGTACAGCCTCAACTGGATGCCCTCGCGGGCGGGGCGCAGTCGCTGCTGTCCACCGGTGGTCAGCTGCTGGGCGCGAGCGGAGCGCGCGCCGCGCCACTGCTGTTCCAGCTGCAGCAGGGTCTCGGCGCCGCCTCGACGAGGATCGGCACCGTCCGCGATCAGCTGCGGGAGCGGCGCGGGCCATTCGAGCCGCTCCGCACCCTGCGCGCCATCGAACAGGATTCACCCGGGTTCTTCCGCTCGGGCTACTTGATGGTCGCGGGGCTGCAGGGCGCTCGCCCCGATCAGCGCGAGGCGATCGCGGGGCTCGTCGACAGCGCCAACGGCGGCAGGGAGGCCCGCATCCTGGTCGTGCCCGATGTCCCGCCCAACGATCCGCGTCAGGACCGGATCGTCGACGACGTGCGCGAGCTCGCGCATGGCTTCCAGCGCGAGACCGGCATCGCCGCGCCGGTCGGCGGGACCGCACCCGAGCTGACCGACTTCGCTCGGGTGAACAACGGGCGCTTGCCGCTTCTCATCCTCGCGATCTGCCTGGTCACCTACCTGGCGCTGATCCCAATCCTGCGCTCGCTGGTATTGCCCGCGATCGCCGTTGCGCTGAACATGCTGACCGTCGCGGCGGCGTTTGGAGTGCTCACCCTCCTCTTCGTCGGAGACAACCCGCCGCTGGGCGACGCCGGCAAGCTCGACGTGGTCACGGTGACCGGGATATTCGTCGTCACCTTCGCGCTGTCGATCGACTACCAGGTCTTCCTGCTGACGCGCATGCGCGAGGAGTACGTGCGGACCCAGTCGCACATATCCGCGATCGAGTTCGGCATCTCGAAGACGGCGCGGGTGGTCACCGGCGCCGCGGCGATCATGGTCGCCGTCTTCGTCGCGTTCGCGCTTTCGAGCTTCTCGCTGATCCAGCAGCTCGGGATCGGGCTCGCGACCGCTGTTCTGATCGACGCCACGATCGTGCGCCTTGGGCTGTTGCCCGCGATCATGAAGCTGGCCGGCGACCGCGCGTGGTGGCTGCCGACATGGCTCGACGAAAAGCTGCCGCTCCTGGATACCGAGGGCGCCATCTTCGCGCGCGACGCCAGTCACCTTCGCGCGACCGCGGGCTAGCGTCGGGCAGGCCGGCGCACAGTCCGGCTCATGAGCCGGCCGCCACCGCGAGGCCGAAGAGAAGGAGCGCGTGGAACGTCTGGTCGACCGCCACCGCCACGAGCGGACGGACGTCGGACATTGTTCCCTTCACGTGTGTCATGTACGAGTCGATGAGGCGGCCGTCATCCTGCACGAAGTGCGTGCCGGCGATGATCGCGGCGACCGCGAACACGCCCGGGCCGAGGGGCTCCCACAACCAGATGAACGCCGGGACGAAGGCGAGCGTGTAGGTGGCCACATGCGTGCCCAGCGCTCGTCGCGCGACCGCACTCGGGCCGAGCCCGCCGCGCTTGTTCTTCGCCTGCCACTCCGTCTGAAACGCGAAGTCCCCGGTGAGGTGGCAGACGGCGAATACGGTGAAGATCTCGACCCAGGGCATGGCGGCCCGACCCTACGGGCAACGTCAGGGACGTGCAAATTCCGGACTGCTGAGCGAGACTGGCACGGATGGCCGACTCGCACTCCAACGGCGCGCCGCGACGGCGGTCTCTGCGGCGGCTGCGGCGCATCATCTTCGCGGCCGTGGCGATCGGCCTCACCGGCGTGGTGGTGGCCGCCTACGCCGGCGGCGTCTTCGACGGCGCTGAGCTCGACACGGTCGATCAGCGCTTCCAGATCCGCGGGAGCGACGACGCACCGCGCGACGTCGTCGTGGTGGGAATCGACGACATCACCTTCAGCGACCTGCGCGAGCGGTGGCCCTTCCGGCGCTCGCTTCACGCCCGAGCTGTGGACCGCCTGAGCGAGGCCGGCGCGAGGGTGATCGCCTACGACGTCCAGTTCACGGAGCCCACGACCGTCAGGGACGACAATGCACTCATCTCCGCGGTCGAGCGCGCTGACGGGGTGGTCCTCGCGACGACGGAGGTCGGTCGCAACGGCGCGAGCGGTGTGCTCGGCGGTGACGAGCTGCTACGCGAGATCGGGGCGCGCGCGGCCAACAGCAACTTCGTCAACGACGAGGATGGAGTGATCAGGCGCCTGCAGTACGAGGTTGACGGCCTGGTCAGCTTCTCCATCGCCGCGAGTGAGGAGTTCCGCGGCGAGCGCATCCGCGGCAACGGCTCGGAATGGATCGACTTCGCCGGCGACCCGGGCGTCGTCGACTATCTCTCGTTCTCACGCCTGCTCTCCGGCGACTTCGCCGACGGGCTGTTCGACGGGAGGATCGCGGTGGTCGGAGCCGCCGCGCCGTCGCTCCAGGACACGCACGCCACCTCGGTGGGCGATGGCGCGCAGATGGCCGGACCGGAGGTCCAGGCCAACGCAATCGCCTCCGTGCTCGGAGATTTCCCGCTCGAGGAGGCGCCGACCGCGCTCGACATCGGCTTGATCGTGCTGCTCGGGCTCGTGGGACCGCTCACCGCCGTCGCGCTCGGCCCGCTGCGGGCGGCGATCTACGGCGTGCTCACGGCGGTCGTCTTCGCGGTGGCCGTCCAGCTCGTGTTCAACAGCGGCCTGATCGTCTCGTTCCTGTATCCGCTGGCCTCCCTGCTGCTCGGCGTAACCGGCGCACTGGCGATCGCGCTCGTCCTCGACGCCTTCGAGCGGGAACGGGTACGCGACGTGTTTTCGCGTTTCGTGCCCGAGCCCGTGGTGGCGGAGGTGCTCAAGAACGTCGACGAGGACCTACGCCTCGGTGGGAAGCGGCAGGTCGTCACGGTCCTCTTCAGCGACGTGCGTGGCTTCACGACCTACTCCGAGGCGCGCTCCCCGGAGGTCGTGATCGACGTCCTCAACCGCTACCTGACGATGATGACGGACGTGATCCTCGGCCACGGCGGGACCTTGGTCACGTTCATGGGCGACGGGATCATGGCGGTCTTCGGCGCTCCGATAGAGATGGACGACCACGCCGACCGCGCGCTCGCAGCCGCCCGCGAGATGGCCGGTCCCGCGCTCGAGGAGTTCAACGAGTGGATGGCCGAGCAGGGGGAGAGCGAGCGCTTCCGCATCGGGATCGGCCTGAACAGCGGCCCTGTGATGTCCGGGAACGTCGGCTCCGAGCGACGGCTCGAGTACACGGTCATCGGCGACACCACCAACACTGCTTCGCGCATCGAGGGGATGACGAAGGGCACTCCGCACACGATCTACCTCGCCGACTCGACGCGCGAGTTGCTCACGCGCGAGGACGGCCAACTCGAGCACGTGGACAGCGTCGACATCCGCGGGCGGAGCGCCCAGGTCGTGATCTGGGCCGCCGTCTAACGGGTGGCGAAACCTGCCAATCGCACTTAGGCTCAACATTCCGGGTCCGATGACCCGCTGCCCACCCGCCCCAGACCCACGGATGGATCGCATGCCTGCTGGCCTCGCCCTCTCCCGACGGCACCTCCTCGTCCTCTCCGTCTCAATCGCGCTGGCCGCCGTCTCGCTGGCTCTCGCGTCACCGGCAAGCGCTCAGCTCACGTTCGGCAGCTTCGCCACAGAGGGCGACGCGCGCGCCGGCTGGATCGAGGAGCCGAATTCGCCGCAGGGGTCGACCGAACAGCAGTCGATCGGGCTGTTCGTAAACGGCACCTCGGCCGACGACTTCTCCGACGCCGCACGCGCGATCTTCACCGGTGTGACGGGCGTTCCCCCCGCGACTCCCCCGAGCTTCGACTTCAAGGTCTTCACGGTCGGTGGGAGCGGCGGGTCGGTCCGGCTCGTCGTCCGGTTCAGTGACGGCGGAAGGGGCGAGCTCCGCCCTGTCAGCTTCGAGTCGGGCGCCTGGACGCACGTCGACGGTGCGGGCGCGAACTGGGACAACCGCGGGGGCTCCTGCGGTGACCGCGCCAGCGCGACGTACGACCAGGTGGTCGCATGCCATCCCGGCGCCGAGGTCACGGTTGTCGAGGTGATCAACGACAGCGGCTGGCTCTTCCTCGGCGGGTTCCAGGCGCTGGTCGACAACGTCTCCTTCGGCGGGACAACCG
Source organism: Thermoleophilaceae bacterium (assembly GCA_035705985.1). Classification (GTDB taxonomy): domain Bacteria; phylum Actinomycetota; class Thermoleophilia; order Solirubrobacterales; family Thermoleophilaceae; genus JACVRW01. Next base: position 6,615 of record DASSVP010000237.1, on the reverse strand, counting down.
TGTCGGCGCCTCCACCGCCCGTCCTCGGTGAGAGCGTTCACCTGGCGCAGCTGACCGGAGCGGTCGTCGTCCGCTACCCGGGCCGTGGTCGCAAGGGTCGTGTCGCCCGCCTGCGCGGGAAGGCTCCGCTGCCGGTCGGAACGGTCGTCGACAGCCGCCGCGGTCGCGTGCGGCTGGTGAGCTCGCTCGGCGGGAAGCGGCGTCAGGCCGGGCGCTTCAGGTCCGGAGTCTTCCAGGTCCGGCAGAGCGCGAGGCGCCGTGGGCTGACCGAGCTCGTGCTACGCGGCGGCCTGGCGGGCTGCCGTGGCCATGCGGCCGCGGACGGCTCCGCTCGAGCGGCCACGCACCTGCGCAGCCGCCGCCTCTGGGGCAGCGGCCGGGGCCGTTACCGCACGCGCGGCCGCTACTCGTCGGGTTCCGTGCGCGGCACGAAGTGGCTGACTGTCGACACGTGCGCAGGGACGCTCACCGTGGTCGTCGAGGGCGTCGTCGTCGTCCGCGACTTCACCACCGGCGAGACGATCACGCTCCGGGCGGGCGACCGCTACTTCGCCACTCAAGCGCGCTAGGGAGGCCGCCCGTCAGGGCGGCTCCGAGCCGGCGTCGCCGGATGCCCGCCTTCCTCGGCTTCCCGCGGTAGTTGCGGGCGTCGTGGCCACCCGGCGGACGAGGGTCACGCGGAGCAGTCGGCCTCCACTGGTAACGTCGCGCCAGTGAGTGAAGCGCCCGCTCTGAATCATCTCTCCAGCGGGAAGGTCCGGGACATCTACGCCGTCGGCGAGGACCGGTTGCTGCTGGTTGCCTCGGACCGGATCTCGACCTACGACGTGGTCCATCCCACGCCGATCCCGGACAAGGGCAAGGTGCTCACCGGGCTCACGGCCTTCTGGCTCGAGCGCACCGGCGAGGTCTGCCCGAACCACCTCATTTCGTTCACGGACGTGCCCGAGGAGTTCCGCGGACGCGCGATGCTCGTCGAGAAGCTCGAGATGGCGCCGGTGGAGTGCGTGGTGCGCGGCTACATCACCGGGTCCGGGTGGAAGGACTACCAGGCGACCGGCTCGGTCTGCGGGATCGAGCTGGCGGACGGGCTACGGGAGTCCGAGCAGCTTCCCGAGCCGATCTTCACGCCCGCCACCAAGGCCGAGGTGGGCGACCACGACGAGAACGTGGACTTCGAGCGCGCGGCCGAGATCCTCGGTGACCGCGAGCTCCTGGACGAACTCCGCCGGCTGTCCATCGCCATCTACGAGCTTGGCGCGGCCCACGCGCGCGAGCGCGGGATCATCCTCGCGGACACGAAGTTCGAGTTCGGGCGCCGCCCGGACGGCACGATCGTGCTCGGCGACGAGGTGCTCACCCCCGACTCGTCGCGCTTCTGGCCCGCGGACGGCTACGAGCCGGGTCGCGGCCAGCCGAGCTTCGACAAGCAGTACGTGCGCGACTGGGCCTCCGCGTCGGGCTGGGACAAGACCCCGCCGGCGCCGGCGCTGCCCGACGACGTGATCGCGCGCACGCGCGAGCTGTACGTGGACGCGTACGAGCGCATCACCGGCGAGCCGTTCGAGGCCTGGCTGGAGCGCTCGGCATGAGGGCGCGCGTGTTGATCCGGCCGAAGACGGGCATCCTCGACCCGCAGGGCCAGGCCGTGGAGCGGGCGCTCCCGGCACTCGGATTCGACGGAGTCGCGAACGTGCATGTGGGCCGGCTGATCGAGTTGGACGTGGAGGACGCCTCTCAGGTGCCGCAGATGTGCGAGCGCCTGCTGGCGAACCCGCTGATCGAGGATTACGAGGTCGTGCAAATAGAGGATGCTCCGGTGCGGGCTACGTCCGCCCCCTCGCACACGGCGGAGGACGCGGCGTGAGGTTCGGCGTCGTGAGATTCCCGGGCTCCTGCGACGAGGTCGACGCGCTCATGGCGTGCCGCCGCTTCGCCGAGGCGGATCTGCTCTGGCACGGCGACAGGGACCTGAGCGGCGTGGACGCCGTGGTCGTTCCCGGCGGCTTCTCGTACGGCGACTACCTGCGCGTCGGCGCGATCGCGCGCTTCTCGCCGCTGATGGAGTCGGTGATCGAGTTCGCCCGCGACGGCGGCCCCGTGCTCGGCATCTGCAACGGCTTCCAGGTCCTGTGTGAGGCGGGCCTGCTCCCGGGCGCGCTGCTGCCAAACGACTCGCTCCGGTTCGTCTGCCGCCAGGTCGAGGTGATCGTGGAGAACCCCGGCACGCCGTTCACGCGCGCGTGCGAGGAGGACGACACGCTCTCGATCCCGGTGAAGCACACCACCGGCCGCTACTACGCGCCGCCCGGCACGCTGCCGGACGAGCAGGTGGTGCTGCGCTACGCGCCGGGTCACAACCCGAACGGGTCGATGGACGACGTGGCCGGCGTCTGCAACGAGGCCGGGAACGTGATGGGACTCATGCCGCATCCCGAGCACGCGGTCGACCCGCTCACCGGGTCCGCCGACGGCGGCAGGCTGTTCGAGTCGCTCGCAATGGTCCCCGCGTGACGTTGGCGTCGGCTCCTCACCGGGAGCTCGGCCTCACCGACGCGGAGTACGACGGTATCTGCGACCGCCTGGAGCGCGAGCCGAACGCGCTCGAGCTGGCCGTGTTCTCCCTGATGTGGTCCGAGCACTGCGCCTACAAGCACTCGAAGAAGCTGCTGCGCATGCTGCCCACCGAGGGCCCGCACATCCTCATGGGGCCGGGCGAGAACGCCGGCGTCGTGGACGTTGGCGACGGGCTGGCGGCGGCGTTCAAGGTCGAGTCGCACAACCACCCGAGCGCCGTGGAGCCGTTCCAGGGGGCGGCCACGGGAGTCGGCGGCATCCTGCGCGACATCTTCGCCGTGGGCGCGCGCCCGATCGCGGTACTCGACTCGCTCCGCTTCGGCGAGCTCGACTCGCCGCGCTCGCGCTACCTGTTCGACTGGGCCGTGAAGGGGATCGGCCACTACGGCAACTCGATCGGGGTGCCGACCGTGGGCGGCGAGGTGTACTTCGAGGCGGCCTACGAGCACAACTGCCTGGTGAACGCGATGTGCGTGGGGCTCGCGCCGCGGGAGCGGCTGATCCGGAGCGCCGCGGCCGGCGTGGGGAATCACCTCGTGCTGCTCGGTGCGCGCACCGGGCGCGACGGGATCGGCGGGGCGTCGGTGCTGGCGAGCGCGGAGCTCTCAGAGGAGGACTCCGCGAAGCGGCCGACGGTCCAGATCGGGGATCCGTTCGAGGAGTCCAAGCTCGTGGAGTGCTGCCTGGAGCTGCTGGGGCAAGGGCTGCTCGCGTCGCTTCAGGACCTGGGAGCCGCCGGGCTTTCCTCGAGCTCATCGGAGATGGCGTCGAAGGGCGAGCTCGGCCTCGACATCGACGTGTCGCAGGTGCCGCTCCGCGAAACCGACATGGAGCCGTTCGAGATCATGATCTCGGAGTCGCAGGAGCGGATGCTGTGCGTGGTGGAGCCCGCGCGGCTCGAGGACGTGCTCGAGCTGTGCGCGCGCTGGGACGTGCGCGCCACGGTGATCGGCGAGGTCACGGACACGCGGCACCTGCGCGTGTTCGACGGCGACGAGCTGGTGGGCGACATGCCGGTCGGGGCGCTCGTGGACGACGTGCCGCTGTACGACCTCGAGCCCGAGGAGCCGTCAGGGCCGCTCTATCCGGACCCGCCCGCGCGCCTCTCGGGCGTTTCGTCCGCCGGCGAGGCGCTGCTCGCGCTGCTCGGCTCCCCGAACATCGCGTCCAAGCGATTCGTGTTCGAGCAGTACGACCCGATCGTCGGGTCACGTACGATCCGGCGGCCGCAGTCGGCCGACGCCGCGGTGCTCGTGCTCGAGCCGGACGGCGGCACGGGCGCGCTCGCGGTCTCGATCGACGGCAATGGCCGCCGCGTGGCGGTCGACCCCTACACCGGCGCCGTCGAAGCGGTGCTCGAGTGCGCGCGCAACCTCGCGGCAGTGGGCGCGGAGCCGCTCGGGCTCACGAACTGCCTCAACTTCGGCAACCCCGAGAAGCCGCACATCGCATGGCAGCTCACGCGCGCGGTGGAGGGCCTGCGCGACGCCTGCCTCGCGCTGGGCGTGCCGGTGGTTGGCGGCAACGTGTCGCTCTACAACGAGGGCGGCGGCGGGCCGATCTACCCGACGCCGATCGTGGGAATGGTCGGCAAGCTGCCGGAGCCCGAGAGCGTGCCCCGTGCCGGGTTCGCCGAGGAGGGCCACGCGATCGCGCTCGTGGGCATGTTCGAGCCGGCGCTCGAGGCCTCCGAGCTGGAGAAGCTGCGCGGACGCCTCGGTCGCGATCTGCCGCCGCTCGACATCGCGGCGCATGCGGACGCGCTCGTGCGCGTGCGCGCGGCCGTGCGGAGCGGCGCCTTCCCGACCGCTCACGACATCTCGGAGGGCGGCCTGGCGTGCGCGCTCGCCGAGTGCTGCATCGAGGGGGGAATCGGCGCGCGCGTGGCGCTCGACGGCGATGACGACGCCGCTCTCTTCGGCGAGTCGCCTGGCGGCGTGATCGTGGCCGGCCCGCGCGAGGCCGTCGAACAACTCGACGGCGCGACCGTGATCGGCGAGGTGGGCGGCGATGCGCTCGAGATCGACGGTTCGCTGAGCGTTTCCGTCGCCGCCCTGCGCGCGGCGTATGAGGGCGCGATCCCGGCGGCCGTCGCCGCCTAGGCCGGGCCACGCCGCCGGCCTTTCCCTCGGGCCTGGTTGAGCCGACGGCGGTCGCTGTTACCCTCGATTCTTCCAGCGAATGAATCGCGACCTCGACCACCGGGACGGGCCTCGGGACGAGTGTGGCGTCTTCGGCGTGTTCGCGCCGGACCGCGACGTGGCAAGACTCGCCTACTTCGCCCTGTACGCCCTGCAGCACCGCGGCCAGGAGTCGGCTGGGATCGCGGCAACGCACGCCGGCCAGATCATGACCGTGCGCGACCTCGGCCTCGTGTCCCAGGTCTTCGACGAGGAGAAGCTGCGCGCCCTCCGGGGCGAGATGGCGATTGGGCACGTCCGCTACTCCACGACGGGCTCGTCGGCGTGGGAGAACGCGCAGCCGGTGTGGCGCTCGGACCGCCGCCAGGTCGCCTTGGCGCACAATGGGAACTTGATCAACGCGGTGGAGCTGCACGCCGAGCTGCGGGCGCGCGGCGTTCAGTTCCGCGGCACGTCCGACTCCGAGATCATCGCGGCGCTGCTCTCCACGCACGAGGCCGACCGGATCGAGGACGCGGTGGCGGATGTCGTGCCGCGGCTCGAGGGCGCGTTCTCCACGGTCGTGATGACGAAGGACGCCGTGGTGGCCTTTCGCGACCCGGCCGGCCTGCGCCCGCTGGCGCTCGGCACGCTCGACGGCGACCCGTGCGTGGCATCCGAGAGCTGCGCGTTCGACATCATCGGCGCGGAGCTGCTGCGCGACGTCGTACCCGGCGAGATGGTGTCGCTCGGCGCCGCCGGGGTCGAGACGCGCCAGCTCGTGGAGTCGGAGCGGCGCGCGTTCTGCGTCTTCGAGCACATCTACTTCGCGCGCCCGGACTCGATCCTGGAGGGCAACCGCACCCAGGTCTCGCGACGCAAGATGGGCGAGATCCTCTGGCGCGAGGCGCCCGCCGAGGCGGACGTGGTGATCGCGGTGCCGGACTCGGGCAACCCGGCGGCGGTCGGCTACTCGAAGGCTTCGGGGATCCCGCGCGACGACGGCCTGATCAAGAACCGCTACGTGGCGCGCACGTTCATCCAGCCCGGCCAGGACCTGCGCAAGCACGGCCTGCGGATGAAGTTCAATCCGCTGCGCGAGGTGGTGGAGGGCAAGCGGCTCGTGGTGGTGGACGACTCGATCGTGCGCGGGAACACCACCCGCCAGATCGTCCAGATGCTGCGCGACGCCGGCGCCACGGAGATCCACATGCGGATCTCGGCGCCGCCGATCCGCTACCCGTGCCACTACGGGGTCGACATGTCGACGACGCAGGAGATGGTCGCCCACGGGCGGACAGAGGAGGAGATCGCCGAGGAGCTCGGCTGCGACTCGCTCCGCTACCTGTCGCTCGAGGGGGTCTACGAGGCCATCCGCTCGACGCGCTCGACCCACTGCGACGCATGCTTCTCCGGCGAGTATCCGCTCGAGCGGACCGACTCCGCGAACGGCAAGTTCGCGCTCGAGGAGCTCCCGGTCGTAAACAGCTCGGTACCTGCGTAACGACTCTGTTCGGGGCCGTACGGTCCCGCCGGATGCGGCGCTAGTCTCGCCTCCCTCCATGGATTTGACGACGGCGCTGCACGAGCACTTCGGCTTCCCGGGCTTCCGGCCGGGACAGCGCGAGGCGTGCGAGGCGGCGCTGGCCGATCGCGACGTGATGGTGGTGATGCCCACCGGCTCGGGGAAGTCGCTCTGCTACCAGCTGCCGGCGCTGCTCCGGGACGACCTGACGGTGGTGGTCTCGCCGCTGGTGGCGCTGATGCAGGACCAGGTGGAGGCGCTCGGCGCGCGCGGGCTCGGCGAGCGGGTGGCGCTCGTGAACGCCCAGCAGAACCGGGATGCCAACGACTCTGCCATACACGACGCCGTCTCCGGTCGTCTCAAGCTCCTGTATGTCGCACCCGAGCGCTTCGC
>DASSVP010000236.1:0-12812 GCA_035705985.1 Thermoleophilaceae bacterium | reverse complement strand
TCGGCGTCGGAGCCATGATCGAGCTCCCCGTGGCCGCCCTCGCCGCCCAGGAGATAGCTGCCGTGTGCGACTTCCTCAGCATCGGGACAAACGATTTGACCCACGCCACGCTCGGCACCGATCGCTTCACCCACAACGAGGCGCCCGCGCACGACCCGCGCGTGCTCGGCCACATCGCACGTTCGGTGGAGGCGGCGAACGCGGCTGGAATCCCGATCGAGGTCTGCGGCGAGGCAGCCTCCGACCCGCTCACGGTGCCGTTGCTGGTGGGGCTCGGCGCCGACGAGCTGAGCGTGGGAGCCGCCCGCGTGGGGTCGGTGCGTGCCTGGATCCGCGCGCTGGACGGCTCCGCGGCCGCTGCGAGCGCACGCAGCGCGCTCGAGGCGGCGGACGCGGCTGCCGTCGAGCGACTGGCGAACCCGCTTCACCCGGTCGGCTGAGCGACGCGACACGCCCTGCCGGGGACGGCGGGTCAGTCGCTCAGGGAGGCAACGCGGTCTGCGATCGCGTCCAGCGCGGCCTCGGCGTCGTCGCCGGCCGCGGTCAGGCGTAGCTCGGTTCCGCCCTTCGCGCCGAGCGCAAGGACGGAGAGGAGGCTTTTCGCGTCGGCCTCGCGGTCGCCGGCGGCAACGGTGATCGACGCGGAGACGGCCATCGCTGCGCGGACGAAGTCGGCAGCCGGGCGAGCGTGGAGGTCCACGTTCGCGGGCAACGCCACCGTCCGTGCCACGGACGCGCCGCTCACGGGCTCAGAGCTTGCCTGCGCCACGGGCGTCCTCCGCGGATCGGGCTACGTCGTCCAGCGGCATGTCCGCCGAAGCCGTGACGGCCGCCGCGACCGCACCCTCGACGATGGGCGCATCCACCAGCCGAACGCTTCCGTTGCCATGTCGCTCGAGGACGCTGCGGACGGTGAGGATCGCACTGCCGAGGTCGCCCAGCACAACCACGCCGGAGCCCTGGTCGGCCGCGCGGATGGCGGCACGCACGCGGTCCTCGTCGGTCCCGAGCCCACCGCCCGGAAGGCCGCCCGCCGGCTCGATGCGCACGTCGGGGCCGGCCATCTGAGCCGCCAGCTGCGCAAGGCCCTCCGCGAGAGCCGAGCTATGCGATACGACTACGATCCCGACCACGAGCTCCTCCTCCGTACGTCGCCGGGCTAATCTACACTATCGAAGTGGATTCGACAATATCGAATCGTAAGCGCTCCGCGAAACGAGGGACGATTCAGTCGGTTGACCGCTCGGCGCGCATTCTGAAGGCGCTGGCGGCGGGCCCGCGCCGCCTGGGCGTGAGCGAACTGGCCGACCGCCTCGACCTCTCGCGTCCAACGGTCCATGGGCTGCTCCAGACACTGCTCGCCCACGGCTTCGTCGAGCAGGACCGCGACTCCGACAAATATCAGCTCGGGGCCGGCCTGCTCCAGCTCGGCAACTCCTACCTCGACCTGAACGAGCTGCGCGGCCGCTCGATCGTCCACGCCGAGCGGCTGGCCGAGCGCGCCGACGCCGCGGTGCGTGTGGGCGTGATGCACGGGGCCACGGTCGTGGTCGTGCACCACGTGTTCCGGCCGGACACGACGCTACAGATCCTCGAGGTGGGCGCCGAGCTACCGGTACACGCGAACGCGCTGGGCAAGGCGATTCTCGCCTTCGCGCCGGGCGAGCTGCTGGAGGATCTGCTCGCCGAGGCGCCGCCCAAGCTCACCAGCCGGACGCTCACCCCGGCCGCCCTCCGCAGAGAGCTCGGGACGGTCCGCGAGACGGGCATCGCGCGCGAGCGCGACGAGGCGGTGCTTGGCGAGTCGAGCGTGGCCGGCGCGATCTTCGACCACTCGGGGCACGCGGTGGGCGGCATCGGCGTGGTGGGCGACACCGAGCGCATCCTGCCGCGCGGCCCCGCGAAAGGGATCTCGGCCGCCGTGGCCGAGGCCGCGCGCGGCGTTTCGCGTGAGCTCGGCGCCCGCCGCTGGCCGGCGCCCCCGATCGGCTGATCGGATTCGCCGTTCCGGGTACTCTCCCGGCACGCGACCGAGGAGAGGGCATGAGCGACAACCTGGCGAGGATCCTTAACGAGACCGCCGAGCGGCTTCCGGACAAAACGGCCGTGAAGCTGGACGACGTTGAACTCAGCTACGGCATGCTGGACGAGGGGGGCAAGCGAGTGGCGGGGCTCCTCAGGTCGAAGGGGCTCGAGCCGGGCGACCGCGTCGGGCTGATGATGCCCAACGTCCCCTACTTCCCCGCGATCTACTTCGGCATCCTGCGCGCGGGCGGCGTCGTGGTGCCCATGAACGTGCTGCTGAAGGGCCGCGAGGTGGGCTTCTATCTCGAGGACCCGGGCGCCAAGCTCCTGTTCGCCTGGGCCGACTTCGCCGAGGCGGCCGAGGCAGGCGCGGAGAAGGCCGGCGCCGAGGTGATCCTCGTCAGGCCCGGCGAGTTCGAGAAGCTGCTCGCCGAGCAGGAGCCGGTCAAGGAGATGGCCGAGCGCTCCGAGGAGGACACCGCGGTGATCCTCTACACCTCGGGCACCACCGGGAAGCCCAAGGGGGCGGAGCTCACGCACGCGAACCTCTACAAGAACGCGACCGGTGTCTCGTCCAACCTCGGCGAGCTCTCGGACGAGGACGTCCTGCTCGGCGCGCTGCCGCTGTTCCACTCCTTCGGTCAGACCTGCACGATGAACGCCGCCACCTGCATCGGCGCCACGCTGACCATGCTTCCCCGCTTCGACCCGGAGAAGGCGCTCGAGATCATCAGCCGGGACAAGGTCACGATCTTCCAGGGCGTCCCGACGATGTACACGGCCATGCTGCACTGCGACTCGGCCGGCGACGCCGACTGCTCCTCGCTGCGCACGTGCATGTCCGGCGGCGCCGCGATGCCGGCCGAGGTCATGCGGGCGTTCGAGGAGAAGTTCGACTGCATGATCCTCGAGGGCTACGGCCTCTCCGAGACCTCGCCGGTGGCGTCGTTCAACCACCCCGACAAGGAGCGCAAGCCGGGCTCCATCGGCACGCCGATCGAGGGCGTGGAGATGCAGGTGTGGGACGACGACGGCAACGAGCTCCCGCAGGGCGAGGTTGGCGAGATCGTCATCCGCGGCCACAACATCATGAAGGGCTACTGGAACCGCGACGACGCCAACAAGGAGGCCATCACGGACGATGGCTGGTTCCGGACGGGCGACATGGCGAAGGTGGACGAGGACGGCTACTTCTTCATCGTCGACCGCAAGAAGGACCTGATCATCCGCGGCGGCTACAACGTCTACCCGCGTGAGATCGAGGAGGTGCTCTACGAGCACCCGGCGATCCAGGAGGCCGCCGTCGTCGGCGTGCCGCACGACGAGCTCGGCGAGGAGGTCGCGGCGGCGATCGTCCTCAAGCAGGGCGAGTCGCTCGACGAGGACGAGGTCAAGAGCTACGTGAAGGACCAGGTCGCGGCGTACAAGTACCCGCGCAAGGTCTGGTTCACCGACGAGTTGCCGAAGGGGCCCACCGGCAAGATCCTGAAGCGCGAGATCGAGGTCCCGGAGAACGTAACCGCCTCGAGCGGCTCGTAGCTCGCTGGCACGGTACGTCGACTCGCCGCGCTGGATCCGCGCCAGGCGGGGCGGCGAGACCGTCGCCGACAGCAGGCGCACGAAGCTCCTGTACCTGCCCGACCGCCTGCCGGTACACGTCTTCCCTGAGGAGGATGTGCGTCTCGATCTCCTTCCGCCCGACACCATCACGCGCCACGCGAGGCTCGTGGAGATCGCCTGGGACGCGCCGGACGAGTGGCTCGAGGAGGACGAGGAGCTCCTCGGCCACGCCCGCGACCCGTTCCACCGGATCGACGCCCGGCGCACGTCGCGGCACATTCGCGTATCGATCGCGGGCGAGGTCGTGGCCGAGACGCGCCGGGCCGTGGCGCTCTTCGAGACCGGGCTGCCCACGCGCTGGTACATCCCGCGCGACGACGTCCTCGCGGAGCTCTCGCGGAACGACGGCCATCGGACCACCTGCGCTTACAAGGGCCACGCGACCCACTGGGACGCCGCGGGAGAGCAGGCGATCGCGTGGAGCTACGAACTCCCGCTGAACGACGCCATGCCGGTCAGGAGCATGCTCGCGTTCTACAACGAGCGCGTGGACACCGAGGTGGACGGCGAGCCCGAGGAGCGGCCCCGCACCCAGTGGTCGTGAGGGCCGTCAGCTAGCCTGCCGCCCCGAATGCGCTCGGGGAACGGCTTCACACGGCGCGGCCTGTTCGGGGCCGGTGCGACCGGCGCCGCCGCGGCCGCGCTGAGCGCCTGCGGCGACGACCCCTTCGAGCCCGCCACCTCGCACGGCGAGGACGCGCCGAACGTGGTCCTGATCTTCACCGACTCGACGCGCGCCGACTACATCGGCTACTGGAACCGGGACAGCCGCAACCAGACGCCGAATCTCGACGCGCTCGGCCAGGAGTCGCTCGCGTTCCGCCTGGCGGTGCCCGAGGCGATGCCCACCGGGCCGGCCCGCCGTGCGCTGCTCACCGGCGTCCGCTCGTTCCCGTTCCGCAACTACGTGCCCACCAAGGGGCTGCCGCTCGGCCCCGGCTGGATCCCCATCCAGGACCACCAGCCGATCGTGACGGAGGTGCTCGGCGAGGCGGGCGTGGAGACCGCGTACTGCACCGACAACCCGTTTCTCGTGGGGCCGCGCTTCGGCAACTTCAGGCGGACGCTCGACATGGTGCGCCCGAGCTACTCACAGGGCGCGTACCGCTTCCTGAACAAGCCCTTCAAGCGCCCGGCCCCGCGTAGCTCGGTCGAGCGCTACCTGCTGCCCGAGTTGAACGACTCCGTGGAGGTCGGCCGGCTGCGCTCGATGGTCGGCTGGAACTCGATCTACCGCGACAGCGACCGCGACTACCCCACGGCCCGGGTCGTGCGCAGCGGGATCAACATCGTCGACGACCTGAAGGAGGAGCGCCCGTTCTTCCTCGGCGTCGACTGCTTCGATCCGCACGAGCCGCTCGACGCGCCGCGCGTCTTCATGGACCGCTTCGGCGGCCCGAGGGGGATCGAGGAGGAGGGGATCATCCCGATCCAGCCCTTCGAGACGCCCTACTCGTGGGTGATCGACGTCGAGCTGGACGAGGAGACGATCGAGCGCGTGCGGGAGCTGTACGCCGCCGAGATCACGTTCATGGACGAGTGGGTCGGCCGCCTGATGAACCGGCTCGCTGATGAGAACCTGCTCGACGAGACCGTGGTGATCTACGCCTCGGACCACGGGCTCACGCTCGGCGAGCACGGCATCGTCGGGAAGCACGCCTCCCGCGCACAGTGGCACATCTACCACGTGCCGTTCATGATCCGGCACCCCGAGGGCAAGCTCGCGGGCGAGTGGAGCGACTACTTCGCCTCCACGCACGACATCCCGCGCACCGCGCTGTCGTTCATGGGCGCCCGCGCCCCCGGGATGATGTCCGGCGAAGACCTCTCGGTCATCTTCGATGGCAAGGAGCCCGCCGCGCGGCCGTACTTCACGTCCTGCTACGACGACCACGTTCTCGCGGGCGACCACGAATGGTTCTTCATCTCGGACAGCGAGGGCCGCCGCAAGCGCCTCTACAACCGGCGCGAGGACCCGGAGGAGATCAAGGACGTCGCGGCCGACCATCCCGAGCTCGTCGGCAAGTACTGGCGCATCCTCGAGGACGAGGCGGGCGGGACGCTCCCGCAGTTCGGCAAGAGCGGCGTGATCGGCGGGTGAGCATCCGGCCGTTCACCAGGCGCAGCCTGCTGCGGCGCGGCGGCGCGACGGCCGCCGGCGCCGGGGTGCTCGGCACACTCGCCTCGGCCGCGCCGGCGGCCGCCCAGCTCGGCGACGACCGCGCCCGCCGCGCGCTGCTCGTGGTGCTGCCGCTCGTGCGCGCCGACCATGTGGACGCTTTCGAGGGCGGGGCGCCGGCCGACACGCCGAACCTGAACGACCTGACCGGGGAGTCGCTGCGCTTCGACCGCGCGATCCCCGAGTCCATGCCCGCCGTGTCGACCCGCCGCTCGCTCGTCACCGGCATGCGCGCCTTCCCGTTCCGGGACTGGCGCCGGCTCGAGGGCTTCCCGCCCGTGCCCGGCTTCAACCCCGTCTGGGACCACCAGCCGCTGCTCATGGAGGAGACCCGCAGGGGCGGCCTGGAGACGGTGTACCTGACGGACAACCCGCTCTTCGAGGGCGAGCGCTTCCGGGACGTGCGCCCGCCGGGCGGCGGGCCGAGCGGCGAGCTCGGCTCCGGGATCGAGGGTGAGCTGCTCGCGTCCTTCAGGCGCCAGACCGACGCGACGCGCCGGACGATGCGCGCGGGCGTCGAGGCGCTCCGCGAGCTGCGGCGCGCGGACGCCTTCCTGGTCGGAGTGGACCCGTTCGACCCGGCCGACGCCTACGCGGCGCCACCCTTCTACGTGAAGCCGGGCCGCGCGGAGGAGGACGGCCTCGGACCCACGGACGGCCGGCTCGTGGAGCTGGACTTCGGCGACGGCCAGATCGACCGCGTGCGCGAGGCATACGTGGAGCACGTGGAGGCGGTCGACGCCGAGCTGGGCAGGCTGCTCGACGAGGTGCCGGACGACACGGTGGTGTTCGTGCTCGGCGACCACGGCCTCGCGCTCGGCGAGCACGGCTACCTCGGCCGCGCGGCGCCCACGTCCCACCGGATCTCATACGAGGTCCCGTACCTGATCCGCCACCCCGACGGCCAGAAGTCCGGCGACGACGTGGACTGGTACGCGACCACGCACGACGTGGCGCCGACGCTCCTGTCCTTCCTCGGCCTCACCATTCCCGGCAAGATGCGCGGCGAGGACCTGACCGCGCTGTTCGACGACGTGGACGAGGACGACATGCCGGACCGCCCGAAGTCGATCACCGCGGTGGGCTCGCAGATCATCATCCGCGACCGCCGCTGGCTGGTGGTGGCGGACCGCGAGCGGATCGTGCGCCGGATGTTCGACGACGACGAGGACGTCGAGGACGACATCACACGGTTCGACAACATCGCGAACGAGGACACCGGCAAGCTCACCGAGCTGTCGCAGGCGGCGCTGCTCGTGGCGGACGGCACGCTGCCGGAGTTCGGGCCCGACGGCGCCCTGCGCCCGCCCCGTGAGAGCGGCGACGACGACACGGACGACGACGGCGTCCCGAACGACTTCGACCCGTTCGACAACGACGAGCCCGAGGACGGGACCTCCAAGACGGACCTCGAGTACGACGGCCGCGTGCCGGAAGGTGGCCGGCTGCCGTGACTGTGACCGAGCGACGGAACCCGCCCGCCGAGTTCCTCTACGAGCACAAGTGGCGGATCTTCGGCGTGATGATGATCGCCTGGGCGATGGCCCTGCTGGACATCGCGATCGTGAACATCGCGATCCCGGAGCTGCAGGACGAGCTGTCGACGGACATCGGGACGGTCACCTGGGTCATCAACGCCTACAACATCATCTTCGCCGTCCTGCTCGTGTCGATGGGGCGGCTGGCCGACCAGTTCGGCCGGAAGAAGTTCTTCGTCATCGGCCTCACGGTCTTCACGATCGGGTCCGCGCTGTGCGCGCTCGCGTGGTCCGTCGAGTGGCTGATCGCCTTCCGCGTGATCCAGGGCGCCGGCGCCGGGATCCTCGCCCCGCTCGGGTTCGCGATGACGGTGCTCGTGTTCCCGCCGCAGCAGCGCGGCTTCGGGCTCGCGCTGATCGCCGTGGTGGCACTCGTTGCCTCGGCCTTCGGGCCGGTGCTCGGCGGCGTGCTGATCGAGATCGCGAGCTGGGAGTGGATCTTCCTGGTCAACATCCCGTTCGGCATCCTCGGCGTGATCCTCGCGCTGCGCTGGTGGCCCGAGACCTGGGACCTGACTGCGATCGGCAAGCAGGTGGACGTGCGCGGAATGCTGCTGCTCGGCGGCGCCGTGCTGTTCCTGACGATGGCCCTGATCGAGGCCAACCCGTTCGGCGGCGACCTGCCGCTGTGGCTCAGCCTCATGCAGGGGGCGATCCTGCTCGGCGTCCTGTTCTTCTGGTGGGAGCGCCGGGCGCCCGACCCGATGATCACGCCAGGGCTGCTCTCGAACGAGCAGTTCCGCAACGCCAACATCGGGATGATCTTCTTCGCGGCGGGCGCTATCGGCTCGCTGCTCCTGCTCTCGCTCGTGTTCGTGAACCTGTGGGGCTACACGCAGCTCGAGGCCGCGCTCGCGATCGTCCCCGTTCCTCTATGCGGCCTCGCCGCGTGGCCGTTCGTAGGCCGCGCTGCGGACACGCGCCCGCCTGGTGAGCTGGCCAAGCCCGCCCTGATCGTGATGGCCGTGGGGATGCTGTGGGTGTCGTTCCTCCCCGCCACCTCCGACGACGCCTGGGCCTACATCCGCATCCTCCCGGGGCTGCTGATGATCGGCTTCGGCATGGGCATCGGGTTCCCGGCGCTGAACGTCGGCGCGATGGGCGCGGTCACCGGCCAGGACCTCGGGCTCGCCTCCGGCGTGCTCAACACGGCCCGCCAGCTCGGCGCCGCGATCGGCGTGGCGATCCTGATCGCGACCTTCGGCGGCGCGCTGCACGCGCACATGTCGTGGTTCGCCGAGGACGAGATCGAGGACATCGTCGACGACTGGGAGATTCCCGCTCCGCTCGCGGGGATGGTGATCCAGTCGACGCTGCACGACTACACCGGCGGCACCGACGACCGCTTCGAGCCGAAGCCCGGGTTCGACGAGGAGATCGTCCGGCAGACGGCGGGCTCCGCGCGCGAGGGCTTCGCGTGGGCGTTCCGCCAGGCGGCGTTCCTGGTGCTGTCCGCGCTGCCGCTCATGGCCGCGCTCAGGCGCACGCCCGCACAGGCGCGCGCGGAGGCGATGGCGGCCGCCGGGCAGGGCCCGCCCCCGGCAGGGGGCGACGGAGACGGCGACGGGGCCGGCGCGCGCCCAGCGCCGGCGGCTCGGCCGGAGCCAGCCTAGAACGCCGAACGGGCCCTCACGAGGAGGGCCCGTCGGCCGTTGGGGGGAACGAGCTTGGGCTACCGGGGTCCGCCGGGGCCCTGCGGGATCACGATGCGGCTCTCGCTCTGGGTGGAACCGGCGTCGGTGGTGCGCTCCGGGACCGGGGCGGGCTGACTCGAGACCGCGCCGCGCGTACCCTCGTCGGGGCCGCCGTCGTAGCGAGCGGCCGGCGCCTGCGGGACCGCGATGATCGCGCGGGTGCCTTCCTCGGGCCCGCCGTCGTAGCGCGTGCCGGGCGCGAGGTCACGCGGATGCGCGTGCACCGCGCTGTTCGGCAGCGCCTGGAGCTCGGTCGGCTGGGCGATGCGGCCCGCGAGCTCGTCGTCGTCGTTCGCGACGATCACGACCGCGGCGCTCAGCGCCACGACGGCGGCCATCGCAACAGCGAGCAGGTTGCGGACGAGCTTGAAGTGGGACCGAAGGACGACTGCGGGGTGCTGAGTGGGGAACGGCTGGCCCATGACTGCCTCCTGGATGGTGGTGGTGGTGGTGGTGGTCGGCGACATCGGAGGCCATGGTCCGGTGGGGCGGTTGCCGCACGGCGACAGAGCGGTGACAGTGCGGTACGTTGGACCCGGACCCGCCCCGAACTCGCATGGACTTCCGCATCCTTGGCCCCCTCGAGGCCCTTGACGGGGGGGAGCCCGTCGCGCTGGGAGGCAGCAAGCGCCGCGCCGTTCTCGCGCTGCTCCTGCTGCACCCGAACGAGACCGTCAGCAGCGAGCGCCTGATCGACGAGCTCTGGGGAGAGGGGACGCCCGCCACCGCGGCGAAGACGCTCCAGGCCCACGTGTCGCGGCTCCGGAAAGCGCTCGCCGGCGGCGCCGACGGGCCGATCGTGACCCATGGGCACGGCTACGAGCTGCGCGTCGGCCCCGACGACGTCGACAGCCACCGATTCGAGCGGCTGCTGGGCGAGGCGCGCGCGGAGCTGGCGGACGGCCGCCCCGCCGCGGCAGGCAGGCTCCTGGAGTCGGCGCTCGCGCTCTGGAGAGGTCCGCCGCTCGCGGACCTCGCCTACGAGCCGTTCGCGCAGGCCGAGATCGCGAGGCTCGAGGACCTGCGCGTGGCGGCGCAGGAGCAGCTCGTTGAGGCGAAGCTGGCGCTCGGCCGGCACGCCGACGTGATCGGTGAGCTCGAGCGCCTGGTGGACGCCCATCCCTACCGCGAGCGCCTGCGCGCGCAGCTGATGCTCGCGCTCTACCGCGCCGACCGCCAGGCCGACGCGCTCCAGGCCTACCAGGACGCGCGCATCGCGCTGGTGGAGGAGCTGGGGATCGAGCCCGGGGAGCGCCTGCGCGAGCTGGAGCGCGCGATCCTCGCGCAGGACCCCGCGCTCGCCCAGCCGGCCCTGGTCGACGCGGTGGAGAGCCCGGCCGCCGAACCGCCGGCCGCCGCCGCGGCGCCGGAGCTGCCGAGCGGCGTGGTCAGCTTCGTACTCACGGACATCGAGGGGTCGTCGGGCCTCTGGGAGGCCGACTTCGCCGGCATGGCGGCCGCGCTCGAACTGCACGACTCGCTGATCGCGGGCGCGGCCGAGGCACACGGCGGACGCGTGCTGAAGACCAAGGGCGAGGGCGATTCGACGGTGACGGTGTTCCGGCGCGCCTCCGACGCGGTGGCTGCCGCCGCGGCGATCCAGGTGGACCTGGCCGGCGCCGCCTGGCCGGGCGCCGTGGAGCCGCGCGTGCGCATCGCGGTGCACACCGGCGAGGCGCACGAACGCGACGGCGACTACTTCGGGCCCGCGCTGAACCGGGCAGCGCGGCTGCGCGGTCTGGCGCACGGCGGCGCCGTGCTGCTGTCCCAGGCGACCGCAGAGATCGTCCAGGACCGCCTCCCGGACGGCTTCGAGCTGTCCGACCTCGGCCGCCGCGACCTGCGCGGGCTGTCACGCCCGGAGCAGGTGTTCGAGCTGCGTGAGGCGGACGCGGGCGGCTCCGCGCCGCCGGCGCCGGTCAGGAAGGTCGTGACCGTCCTGTTCGCGTGCGCGGACGATGCCGGCGCCGACGGGTCCGGCCTCGACGCGGAGGCGCGCCGCCGACGCACCTCGGAGCTGCTCGGTGAGCTCCGCGAGATCCTCGAGCGCCACGGCGGCACCGTGCAGAAGTACCCGGGCGAGGCGCTGATGGCGGTCTACGGCGTGCCGCGCCTGCACGAGGACGACGCCGCCCGGGCGGTGCGCGCCGCCGCCGAGCTGCGCGAGCACGCTCCGACGCTGCGCATCGGGATCGGGACCGGCGAGGTGATAGCCGAGCCGGAGTCCGAGGGGCGGGCGGGCGTCGACGGCGACGCCGTGAACACCGCGAAGCGCCTTCAGGAGAGGGCGCAGCCGGGCGAGACGCTGATCGACGAGCGCACCCGCCGGCTCGTGGACGGCAGCCCGCAGGGCCTCGACTCGCCCCTGGTCGGCCGCGCCCAGCAGCTCGAGGCGCTCGAGCGGGTGTTCGCCGCGACGTGCGCGGACCGGACCTGCCATCTCCTGACCGTCCTCGGCCCCGCGGGGATCGGAAAGTCGCGCCTCGTGGACGAGTTCACCTCTACCCTCGGCGACCAGGCGACGGTGCTCTGCGGCCGCTGCCTCTCCTACGGGGACGGCATCACGTACTGGCCGCTCGCCGAGATGGTCCGGGCGCTGCCGGGGGGCCTGGCCGCGCACGTGGCCGACGACCCGCGCGCGGAGGAGATCGTCACGGTGATCTCCGATGCCGTGGGGCTGGGGCATCCCTCCGGAGCGGTGACCCGCGAGAGGATCTTCTGGGCAGCGCGACGCCTGCTGGAGGCGGTCGCGAGGGAGCGCCCGGTCGTGGTGGTCCTGGACGACCTTCAGTGGGCGGAGGCGACCTTCCTCGACCTGGTCGAGTACGTCGCCGACCTCGCCCGGGACGCCCCGATAGTCCTTCTCTGCATGGCTCGGCCCGAGCTGCTCGAGGGGCGCTCCGGGTGGGCCGGCGGCAAGCTGAACGCCACCTCGATCCACCTCGAGCCGCTCGCCCCCGGCGAGACGACCGAGCTCGTCACCAACCTGCTCAGCCGCGCCGACGCGCCCCCGGAGGCGGTCGCTCGCGTACGCGAGGCGTCCGGCGGCAACCCGCTGTTCGCGGAGGAGCTCCTCACCATGCTGCTCGACGAGGGGCAGCTCGGGCCGGACGACGTGCCGCCCACGATCCACGTGCTGCTCGCGGCGCGCCTCGAGCGGCTCCCGGACGACCAGCGGGCGCTGCTCGCCCGCGTGTCGGTGGTGGGCACGGTGTTCTACCGCGACGCCGCCGAGGAGCTCGCCCCGCCGGAGCTCGGCCCGGCGGTCGACCGCCACCTGACGGAGCTGGTCCGGCGCGACCTGATCAGACCGGAACGCTCGACGTTCTTCGGCGACGACGCCTACCGCTTCCGCCACATCCTGCTCCGCGACGCGGCGTACCGCTCGCTGCCCAAGGAGGTGCGCGCCCAGCTGCACGAGCGGCTCGCCGACTGGATGGAGCGCGTGGCGGGCACCCGGCTCACCGAGCTCGAGGAAATCGTGGGCTACCACCTCGAGCAGGCCTACTGCCTGGTGGCGGAGCTGGGCGCTGACGGCGAGCGGCTCGCGGTGCGCGCGTCCGAGCGCCTCGAGTCCGCGGGCCGCCGGGCGCTCGGGCGCAGCGACCTCGCTGCCGCGATCGGCCTGCTCGAGCGGGCCGCCTCGCTCCTGGAGGGCCACGACGCCCGGCGAGCGGCGTTGCTGCCGGACCTGGGCGCGGCACTCATCGAGGCGGGTCGCCTCGCCGAGGCCGCCGAGGCCCTGGACGCGGCCAC
>DASSVP010000235.1:0-9559 GCA_035705985.1 Thermoleophilaceae bacterium | reverse complement strand
GTCTACAGCGAATACAAGGCGGGCCGGCGCGAGCGTCCCGACCTCCTATCCGAGCAGTGGCCGTACATGCATCCGCTCGTCGAGAGCTTCGGCTACGAGAACGTGAAGGTGCCGGGCTACGAGGCCGACGACGTGATCGCGAGCCTGGCGGAGCGTGCCAAGTCGGCCGGCATCCCGGTGATGATCGTGACCGGCGACCGCGACGCCTACCAGCTGGCGGAGAACGGCTCGGTGCGGGTGATGACGACCTCCCGCGGGATCACCGAGACGAAGGTGTACGGGCCCGACGAGGTGCTCGAGCGCTACGGCATCCACCACGAGCTGATCCCCGACTTCTACGGCCTCAAGGGCGACACCTCCGACAACATCCCCGGCGTCCCGGGGATCGGCGACAAGACCGCCGCCCAGCTGCTGCAGCAGTTCGGCGACCTCGAGGCTGTGCTCGGCGCGGTCGACGAGATCTCCGGCGCGAAGCGCAAGGAGAACCTCACCAACCATGCCGCGGATGCGCGCATCTCGAAGCAGCTCGCCACGGCGATCCGCGACGTGGAGCTCGGCGAGATCGACCTCGATCACATCGCGGCGCGCGAGCCCGACCGCTCACGGCTCCGCGAGACGTTCCGCGAGTTTGAGCTCCGCGCGCCGCTGGAGCGGCTCGAGGAGGCGCTGGGAGAGGGCGAGGCCGCGGCGCCCGCCGAGCGTGCAGAGGAGGTCATCGCGACGAAGGCGCGCGAGGTGCCGCTCGCGGAGATCGGCGCGCTCGACGGCGAGCTCGTGTCGATAGCGGCCGAGCGTCCGCGCCCGCTCGGTGAGCAGGAGGGACAGGAGACGCTCGACGTGGGCGGGCCGCCGCTGGGCCCGATGGAGATCGCCGCCTACGCGGGCGGCGAGGTGCTCGTCGCGAAAGCCGAGACCCTCACCGCCCTGACGATGGCGCGCGGGGAGCGGCCGGTAGTGACCCACGACTGGAAGACCACGGCGGTGAGCGAGGAGGCGGCGCCCGCGGTCGCGCTGCAGCACGACACGATGATCGCCGCCTATCTGATCGACCCGGCGCGACGCGGCTACCCGCTCGACGAGCTGAGCGCCGAGGCCGGCATCGCGGCGTCGATCGACGGCGCGAACGGCGTCGCCGAGCGCGCGGTGGTCACACGGGTGCTCGCCGAGCGCCAGCGCGCCCGCCTCGAGGAGGACGGCCTGACGCGCCTCTTCCACGAGGTGGAGCTGCCGCTCGTGGACGTGCTCGTGGAGATGGAGCGCGCCGGCGTGAAGCTCGACGTCGAGCGTTTGCGTGGCATCAGCGAGCGCTTCGGCGCCCGCGCGGCCGAGCTCGAGCGGCGGGTATGGGAGCTCGCCGGGGAGGAGTTCACGATCGGCTCCCCGCAGCAGCTCGGGCACATCCTCTTCGAGAAGCTCAAGCTGTCGCGCAAGCGCCGCGGCAAGACCGGCTTCTCCACCGACGCGCGCGTGCTGCAGGCGATCCGCGACGAGCACGAGATCATCCCCGCGATCGAGGAGTGGCGCGAGGTCACGAAGCTGAAGTCCACGTACCTCGACGCGTTCCCGGAGCTGATCGGCGACGACGGCCGCCTGCACACCACCTTCAATCAGACGGCCACGGCCACGGGCCGGCTGTCGAGCACCGACCCGAACCTTCAGAATATCCCGATCCGGACGGAGCAGGGACGCGAGATCCGCGCCTGCTTCGTGGCCGAGGCGGGCAACCGGCTGATCTCCGCGGACTACTCGCAGGTCGAGCTGCGGCTGCTCGCGCACATCGCCGACGAG
Organism: Thermoleophilaceae bacterium; assembly: GCA_035705985.1. GTDB lineage: Bacteria > Actinomycetota > Thermoleophilia > Solirubrobacterales > Thermoleophilaceae > JACVRW01. The sequence continues at coordinate 7,771 of DASSVP010000235.1, read as the reverse complement.
CCGGTCCTGAAGGAGATCTTCCGGCGCGGCGAGGACGTGCACACCGCGACCGCGGAGGCGATCCTCGGCGGCAGGTCCGACCCCGGAACGCGCTCCAAGGCGAAGATGGTCAACTACGGGATCGTCTACGGCCTGTCGGCCTTCGGGCTGGCGGACCGCCTCCAGATCGAGAAGGAGGAGGCCCAGGAGTTCATCGACGCGTACCTGGAGCGCTTCCCGAAGGTCAAGTTGTTTATCGACTCGACGATCGAGCGCGCCCGGGAAGAGGGGCATGTTACGACGCTGTTTGGCCGCATCCGGCGCGTCCCCGAGCTGCGCTCGCGCCAGTTCCAGACGCGCTCGCTCGGCGAGCGGCTCGCGGTGAACATGGTCATCCAGGGCACCGCCGCGGACATCATCAAGCTCGCCATGGTGCGCGCCCGCAACGAGCTGCGTGACGCGAACCTCGCGACGAAGCTCGTCCTCCAGATCCACGACGAGCTGCTGTTCGAGGGGCCCGAGGAGGAGGTCCCGGCGGCGTCCGAGATCATCGAGCGCGAGATGGCGGCGTCCTTCGAGATGGACCCGCCTCTCGGCGTGGACGTCGGCTCCGGCGTGAACTGGCTCGAGGCGAAGTGAGCAGGGAGCTCGCGGTGCTCGCCACGGTCGCGGCCGGCGGCATCGTGGCCGCGCAGGCGCCGGTCAACAACGTCCTCTCGAAGAAGGTCGGCACGTTCGGGGCGGTCAGCGTCAACTTCCTCGTCGGGACAGCGCTCGTCCTGGTGGTGACGTTCGCCTTCGCGGGCGGGATCGAGAACCGCGAGGGGGTTGACAGCCCCGGGTGGTACTACTGGCTGTTCGGCGGGCTGGCGGGCGTCGCGATCGTGTTGACGACGCTGCTCACCGTTCGCGAGCTGGGGGCGGGCGGGGTCACCGCGGCGACGATCGCGGGCCAACTCACGCTATCCGTCGTGCTCGACCGGCTGGGCGTCCTCGGGTTGGAGGAGCGGGCGATCACCTGGGACAAGCTGCTCGGGATCGCGCTGCTGGCCGCCGGGACCGTGCTCGTCGTGCGCGACTAGTCGCCGAGCGTCGCACGTGCCCACAGCATGTGGCGCACCTTCGGCGGCCCTTCGCCGCGGTGGAACGACCGTGTCAGCTTCGTCACCTCGAGGTCCTCGACCGTCAGGCGGCCGTGCTGGCGCAGGTGCTCGGACCACGAGTCGACCAGGAACGTCTCCAGGTAGATGCCCGGGCGCTCCAGATCCGCGTAGAGGTTCCAGCGGAAGGCTCCGTCGCGACGGCGGATCCGGCCCAGCTCCTCCATCGCGGGCACGAATCGCTCGGCGTCGGCCGGGTCCACCTCGTACTCGACCGTGATCAGGACGGGCCCGTCCTCCGGCTGAGGCTCGATGCCGACGTTCGGGTCGGACCACGTGCCGGCCGGCGTGAGGTCGCTCCGCTCCGAGGCGGCGAGCGGCCAGCGGCGCGCGAGCGCCACGCCCGCGACGAGGCCGGCCGCCGCGATAGTGAGCGCCGTCTCGACGTCCGCGGCGGCGGTCACGAGGCCCCACGAGAGGCTCCCGAGCGCGAGCCCGCCCTGCATGACGAGCTGGAAGGTCGCGAGCGTGCGCGCCCTCACCCAGCCGGGCGCCACGCGCTGCGCCGACGTGTTCAGCGACGAGAGCACCATCAGCCAGCAGGCGCCGGTGAACACCAGCGTCACGGCCACCAGCTCGGCCCACGGGATGTAGGCGAGCGCGAGCAGTCCGGCCCCGAGCCCGAGGCTGGCCAGCGCGATCATCCGGTCGAATGGCAGGCGGCGGCGCAGCCGCGGAAGCAGCGTGGCCCCGAGGATGGCGCCGGTGCCGACGCATGCCATGAGGAGCCCAAAGCTGCGATCGGACAGCCCGAGGCGCCCGAGCGCGGCGACCGGCAGCAGCGCCCAGAGCGCGCTGGCGGAGATCGAGAACGCGGCACCGCGCAGCAGCACGGTCCGCACCGGAGGCGAGAACCGCACGAACCGCAGCCCGGCGCGCATGGCCGGCGCCAGCCTCTCTCCGGATGCCTTGGCCGGCCCGGGCGGGCGCACCCTGAGCGCGACCAGCCCGACGATCATGACCAGCAGAGCCGCCTCGACCGCGAACAGAGCACCCGCGCTTAGGGCCGCGATGACGATCCCCGCCAGGGCCGGGCCGATTGCGCGCGCCAGGTTGATCGCGACGCCGTTCAGAGCGACGGCCGACATCAGCTCCTTCCGCGGGACGAAGTCCTGCGTCAGCGCCTGATAGATCACGAAGGTGGTGGCCATGCCGGCGCCGAGCGCGAACGTCAGCGCGAGCGCGAGACCGGCGGTGATCACGTCGGTCAGCGTGAGCGCCGCGAGCGCGGCGACCGAAAGCAGCATCCAGCTCTGCGAGGCGATCGCGAAACGCCGCCGGTCCACGATGTCCGCCATCGAGCCCATGAGGAGCGCGAGGAGGACGGCGGGCAGGCTGTTCGCCGTCTGCACGAGCGCGATCAGGGTGGGGGAGTCCGACAGCGACGCGATGACCGTGACCGCCCCGACCGTGTTCATCCAGATCACGAGCTGCGAGCCGGCGAGGGCGGTCCACGCCGCGCGGAAGCCCGGGCGCCGCAGCGGCGCGAGCGCCGAATCGTCGGCGGGTGCGGCGTCGGTCGCGGTGAGGGCGGTCTCGGTCAAGGGCTCAGATCCGGCTGCAAACGAGTGCATAATGCTCGTGGATGGCCATGTCGAACGTGAAAGCGGGCGCGGCCGTGACGTTGCGGGATGTTGCGCGCGTCGCCGGCGTTCACCCGGCCACGGTATCCCGGGCGCTGAACGAGGAGACGCGCGCGCTCGTGAACGAGGCGACCGCGCGACGCGTCCTGAAGGCGGCGGAGAAGCTCGGCTACCAGCCGAACCCGATCGCCCGCGGGCTCAAGACCAACCGCTCGTACACGATCGGCGTGCTGATCCCCGACCTGACCAACCCGCTGTTCCCGCCGATCCTGCGCGGCATCGAGGACCGGCTCGAGACGGCGGGCTACACGCCGCTCACGGCGAACACCGACAACGACCCGGAGCGGGAGCTGCTGGATGCCCAGGCGATGCGCGCCCGGCAGGTGGACGGGATCATCGCCGCCACGGCGCGCCGCGACCACGGGCTCCACGACGCGCTGCTCGAGGCGGGCATCGAGCTCGTGCTGGTGAACCGGCGCCAGGAGGAGCTTCCGGTGAGCTCCGCGACCGCGGACGACACCTTGGGCATGCGCCTCGCGGTGGAGCACCTGCTCTCGCTCGGCCACACGCGGATCGCCCATCTCGCCGGCCCGCTCGACTACTCCACCGGGCTGGACCGTCACGAGAGCTTCCTCGAGACGATGCGCGCGGCGGGGGTGGATCCAGACCCCGACCTCGTGCTCGTGGCCGAGGTGTTCCGCGAGCCGGAGGGCGAGCGGCTCTGCGGCCAGCTGCTCGACGAGGGTCGCGAGTTCACGGCCGTCGCGGCGGCGAACGACCTGCTCGCGCTCGGCTGCTACGACGCCTTCGCCGAGCGCGGCGTGCGCTGTCCGGAGGAGGTATCCGTCGTCGGGTTCAACGACATGCCGTTCACGGCACGCTTCGCTCCGCCCCTGACCACCATCCACATCCCCCACTACGAGATCGGCGCGGCGGCCGCCGAGTTGATGCTCGAGCGGCTCGGCGACGGCGACTCCCCGACGCGCGAGATCCGGCTCGAGCCAAGCCTCGTCGTGCGCCAATCGACATCCGCTCCTTGACGCGAGCCGCGGCCTGCGTCTAGGATCGCAAACGATTGCAACGCAAACGTTTGCAGTAGTCCCTGGGCGAGTCCTTGGAGGGGGAGCAGGCCTGACGGAACAGCGAGGAGAGGCGAACGGCGCTGCCGGCGAGCGCGGCACGATCTCGGTCGACGACGCGGTCAAGCAGTTCGAGGGCGGTGTGCTCGCGGTCGACCACGTGAGCTTCGACGCGCGGCCGGGCGAGTTCATCTCGATCGTCGGGCCGAGCGGCTGCGGCAAGTCCACGCTGCTGCGCCTGGTCGCCGGCCTGATTCCGCTCAGCGACGGCAAGATCTCCGTCAACGGCCTCGAGGTGACCGAGCCGCGCCAGGACGTGGCGCTGATGTTCCAGCGTCCTACGCTCCTGCCGTGGCGGACCGCGCTCCAGAACGCGCTGCTCCCGCCGAAGCTGGGCGGGAAGCTCGACGCGGGCTCCGAGAAGCAGGCCTACGAGCTGCTCGAGCTGGTGGGGCTGAGCGGATTCGAGCACACCTATCCGCGCCATCTCTCCGGCGGGATGCAGCAGCGCGTGGCGCTCGCGCGCCTGCTCATGGTCGGCGTCGACGTCCTCCTCCTCGACGAGCCGTTCGCGGCGGTTGACCAGCTCACGCGCGAGCGCCTCAACATCGAGCTGCTGCGCGTCCATGAGCGGATGTCCGCCACGGCCCTGCTCGTGACCCACAACATCACGGAGGCCATCCTGCTGGCGGACCGCGTGGTGGTCATGACCCCGCGGCCGGGGCGCATCGCCGACATGATCGACGTGCCCTTCGAGCGGCCGCGCGAGCAGGAGATGGTCGCCGACCCGAAGTTCCAGGAGCTCGTCCTCCGGGCATACCGCGGGCTCCAGGTGCCGCTCACCGACGCCGGCGACACGAGGCAGGCGCAGGTCCATGGGGCGTAGGCTCGCGCACGGGCTCTCGCCGGTGCGGCTCGCGAAGCGGCTGTGGCCGCCGCTCCTGTTCCTCGTGCTCCTGATCGCGCTCTGGGAGTTCGCGCTCGCGATCGACTACGTCGACGAGACGATCCTGCCGCACCCGAAGGACATCGTCGTGTCCTTCTATGAGCTGATCCAGAGCAGCTTCGTATGGGACGACATCGGCGCGACCCTCTGGGAGTCCGTGGCCGGCTTCGCGCTCGGCGCCGCGCTCGGGCTTGCGCTCGCCATCCCGTCGGGGCTCTCGCCTGTCATGCGGCAGATGCTGAACCCGTACGCCGTCGCGCTCCAGGTCACGCCGCGCATCGCGATCGCGCCGCTGATCATCGCCTGGGCGGGGTTCGGCTACAACTCGAAGATTTGGATCGCGGCGATCATCGCGTTCTTCCCCGTGTACGTGAACGCGCTGACAGGGATCCTCACGGTCGACGAGGACGCGCGCGAGATGTTCCGCTCGCTCGGAGCCAGCAGGTGGCAGACGTTCACGCACCTGATGGTCCCTGGCTCGCTGCCGGTCATGTTCGCCGGCCTCAAGACGGCGGCCGGCCTCTCGCTCGTCGGCGCCGTGGTCGGTGAGTTCATCTCGGCCGAGCGCGGACTCGGCGTCCTGGTCCAGCAGTTCTCGAGCCAGCTCGCGATCGCCGACGCGTTCGCCGTAATCCTGATGCTGATGTTCCTCGGGCTCCTGCTCTACGGGGCGATGGAGTGGCTCGAGCGGACGACCGTCTTCTGGCTCCACGACGCTCGGCTGGTCGCCCGGTCGAAGCGGCGTGCGGCCAAGGCGCAGAAGAAGCTTGCGCGCGCGGGAGGCGTTCCTTCGGGACCGGCCCCGACGCTCGCGGGGAGACAGTGACCAACAGGAGGGAATCCGGAGTGTTGAGCTTCAAGGCTGTTCTGGCCCTACTCGCCGCAGCGATCCTTGCGCTCGCCGTGGGCTGCGGGGACGACGACGACGACGGCGGAGGCGGTGGAGGCGACGGGGGCGGTGGCACCCAGGAGCTCGTCTACAACCTGCCGACTCCTCCGTCGGCTCTGTTCTATCCGGCCCTCGTGGCCGAGGAGCTCGGCTTCTTCGAGGAGGAGGGGGTGAGCCCGAAGCTCGCGCCGGCCGCCGAGGAGATCTCGGCGACCGCGTTCCTCAGCAATGGGGACGCCGACGTGTCGTTCGCGGACGTGGACGAGATCATCCTCGCTCGCTCGCAGGGCGGCGAGCACACGGCGATCTTCAGCCCGCAGCACACGAACACGGCGGGGATCGTGGTGCCGGAGGAGAGCGACATCCAGGACATCTCGGGCGTCGAGGGCACCAAGGTCGGCCTCGAGTCCGAGGAGAGCACGCGCTTCCTCACGGCGATGCTCGAGTCCGAGGGCGTGGATCCCGAGAGCGTCGAGACCGCCGTGGTCGGCACGAGCGGCGCGCTCGTCGCGAAGACCTTCGAGGATGGCGAGATCCAGGCGTACGTGGGCAACGCGTCGGACTTCACGGCGCTGTCGGCGAACAACGTGGCCCTCCGCAACATCACGCCGGACGAGGCCGCGGCGATCGACGGCAACCCGATGGCCGTGCTGCCGGGGACGCTCGACGAGAAGCGGGAGGCGATCGTCGGCGTCCTCCGCGCCTGGACCAAGGCCCAGCACGTCGGGCAGGTGAACCGCGAGGTCGTCGAGGAGATCGCGCGTAAGAAGGTCCCCGCCGAGTGGCGCAACGAGGCCAGCGGCGAGGCGGCACTCGATCTCGCGATCGACCTCATGAAGCCCGATGACCCTGAGCGCATCGGCGACGTCCGCGAGGACGTCTGGAACACCGCCCAGGACTTCCTGGTGAGCGCCGGCGTCATCGAGGAGGGCCAGAAGATCGAGATCACCGAGGCTCTGGACGACTCGCTGATCGAGGAGATCAACGATTGGGACCGCGCCGAGGTCGAGGCCGCCGCCGAGGAGTATTCGGGCGGCTCGTAGCCGCGGTTCCGCCGGGGGAATGAGCGAAGGGCCCCGCCATGGCGGGGCCCTTTCTCATGGACACGCCCCTTGGCGCTTGACACCCGCGCTCGCACGGCGCTAGCCTGCACACGATTGCAGCAAACGTTTGCAATGCGTCCCGCGCGGAGGAGAGGGCACACATGAAGAGGCTTCGTTGGCTGATACTCGCGCTGCTTGCCGTGGCCGCGCTCGCCGTGGCCGGTTGCGGCGGTGACGACGACGATGGTGGCGGCGGTGGTGGCGGCGGTGAGGCCAGCGGCGAGCCGATCAAGATCGGCGCCTCGCTCCCGCTCACCGGCGAGTTCTCGGAGCCCGGAAAGGCGGCACGCCAGGGCTACGAGGTCTGGCAGTCGATGGTCAACGACGAGGGCGGCCTGATCGACGGGCGCCCGGTCGAGATCGTCGTCAAGGACGACCAGTCCAACCAGAACACGGTCGTCGCCGACTACAACGCGCTGATCAGCCGCGACCGCGTGGACCTGTTGCTCGGCACGTTCTCCTCGCTCTTGAACCTGCCCGCCTCCACGGTGGCGGAGCGCAACCGGATGCTCTACGTGGAGCCCGCCGGCGGCGCCCCGGAGCTCTTCGACCGCGGCTTCAAGTACCTGTTCTTCGCGCAACAGGCCACCGCCGACCACCAGGGCGACCTGTGGGCGAAGTGGGTGACCGAGCTCCCGGAGAACGAGCGCCCGAAGACGGCGGCCTATCCGACGCTCGACGACCCGTTCGCGCGCCCGGCGCTCGAGGGGATCGAGAAGATCCTCAGCGATGCCGGGATCGAAACGGTCTACCGCGAGACCTACACGATCGACAACCCAAACCTCGACGGCATCGCGAGCGCGCTGAAGGCGCGGAACCCGGACCTGGTCGTGCATGGCGCGACCTTCGAGGACGGGGTGAGCTTCGTGCGCGCCCTCCGCAGGGCCAATTTCACGCCGAAGATCAGTGTGAGGCCGGCGGCGAGCAGGGCGTACACGCCGCCGATCAGCAGGCCGAGGATCAGGGCCTGAAGGAACTCCGTCACTGCCTGTTTTACCTACCCGAGAACCGGCCTCCCTGCCCGGGCTATCC
>DASSVP010000234.1:0-3781 GCA_035705985.1 Thermoleophilaceae bacterium | reverse complement strand
CCGCTACGCGATGCACGTGCCTCGCCCGCTCGAGCCATCCGCGCTCGATGCCTGCGCCAACGCCCTATTCGGAACACACGACTTCACAGCCTTCACCCCGACGGAGACCGACCACGTGCGCTTCGAGCGCGACGTCCTCCGCGCCGACTGGGTCGAGGAGCCGGGCGACGTCCTCGCCTTCTGGATCGAGGCGGACACGTTCATGCGCCATATGGTGCGCGTGCTGGTGGGAACGATGCTGGAGGGCGTGGCGCCGGAGCGCTTCGCCGAGCTTCTCCAGGGCCTACCGCGCAGCGAGGCGGGAGCCACGGCGCCCGCGCACGGGCTCTACCTCGAGAGCGTCGCATACCCTTGAGGCCGCCCCGATGAGAGTGCTCCTGACCAACGACGACGGCATCACCGCCACCGGCCTCAACACCATGCGCCGGGCGCTGCTCGAGCTGCCCGACGTGGACCTGGAGGTGATCGCGCCGGACTCGAACCGGAGCGCGACGGGGCGGGCGGTGACGCTGCGCGACCCGATCTGGGTCGAGGAGCTGGAGTTCGGCGACGGGACCACGGGGTTCGCCACTGACGGCACGCCGGTGGACTGCGTCCGCTTCGCGGCGCTCGGCCTGATCGAGGAGCCGCCGGAGCTGATCGTGTCCGGCATCAACCACGGCGCCAACCTCGGCGACGACATCACCTACTCCGGGACCGTGGCGGCCGCGCTCGAGGGGATCATGCTCGGCATCCCCGCGATCGCCGTCTCGCTGGCGGCGGGCACGGAGTTCGGCCCGCTGGCGGCGTTCGTGGCCCGGATGGTGGACGAGCTTGACGACGTGCCGATGCCCGACGGCACGCTGCTGAACGTGAACGGCCCCGGCGGCGACGTGAAGGGCGCGTGCGCCTGCCGGCTCGGCAAGCGCGTCTACAACGACAAGATGGAGCTCACCGAGGAGGAGGGCGGCCGGCGCCGCTACCGCCTCTACGGCGAGGAGCCAGGGTACGAGCACGAGCCGAGCACGGACTTCGCAGCGATCGCCGACGGACTGATCGCGGTCACCCCGATCCACTTCGACCTGACCGACCAGGCCGGCGTGGAGGAGCTCGCGGGCTTCGACCTCGAGCGCCTGGTCCGCCCTGCCACGGAAGCCGTTGAGTAGCGCCACTGACGTAGCCAAGCGCGTCGACGAGCTGCGCCGCAGGCTCGACTATCACGGCCACCGCTACTACGTCCTCGACGAGCCGGAGATCTCGGACCCCGAGTACGACACGCTGCTGAACGAGCTGCGCGACCTGGAGACGGAGCATCCGGAGCTGCTCACCCCGGACTCGCCGACCCAGCGCGTGGGCGGGCAGCCGCTCGACAAGTTCGAGGAGGTGCCGCACCTCCAGCCGATGCTGTCGCTCGCCAACGCGCGCAACGAGGACGAGCTGGCCGCCTGGGTCGTCCGCAGCGAGCGCTACCTGGCCCGCCAGGGCGTGGAGATGGGCGACGTCCACTTCGTGACGGAGCCGAAGATCGACGGGCTCGCGATCTCGCTCGTGTACGAGGACGGCGTGCTGGTGCGCGGCGCCACCCGCGGCAACGGCGAGGTGGGCGAGGACGTGACTCAGAACCTGCGGACGATCGGCGCGATACCGCTCAAGGTGGACGACGCGCCGCCGCTGCTCGAGGTGCGCGGCGAGATCTACATGCCGCTCGCGGCCTTCGCTCGGCTCAACGAGCAGCGGGCGGCCGCCGGTGAGCCGACCTTCATGAACCCGCGCAACTCGGCCGCCGGGTCGATCCGGCAGCTCGACCCCGCGCTCGCGGCCTCACGCCCGTTGTCGATGTGGTGCTACGGGATAGGAGCGGTGGAGGGGCTCGATTTCGAGACGCACTTCGAGTGGCTCGAGTGGCTGCGCGAGCACGGCTTCCGGGTGAACCCGGACGTTGCGGTGTACGACACGGTCGACGAGGTGGTGGCCGCCTGCCACGGCTGGCAGGAGCGCCGCGACCGGCTGGACTACGAGATCGACGGGGTGGTCGTCAAGGTGAACGACCTCGGCCTCCAGCGCCAGCTCGGCGTCGTGGGGCGCGAGCCCCGCGGGGCGATCGCGTGGAAGTTCCCGCCCACGACCGCGACCACGACCCTGAAGGACGTGGCCTGGAACGTTGGGCGGACAGGCCACATGGTGCCGTTCGCGGTGCTCGAGCCGGTGCAGGTCTCGGGCGTGATCGTGAAGCTCGCGACGCTCCACAACGAGGAGGACCTCCGCCGCAAGGATGTGCGCCCGGGCGACGAGGTGATCGTCATGCGCGCCGGCGACGTGATCCCGCAGGTGGTGTCGCCAACCCCCAAGGCGCAGAAGTCGAGGAAGCGCAACGCGCCTCCCGACCCACCCGCCAAGTGCCCCGCCTGCGCCACGCCCACGACCAAGCCGGATGGGAGCGTCTGGACGATCTGCCCGAACCGGGCGGGGTGCCCGGGCCAGGTCTTCCAGGCGGTGAAGCACTTCGTAGGAGCGATGGACATCGACGGCCTCGGCGAGGAGAACGTCCGGCGCTTCCTCGCCGAGGAGCTCATCAAGGACTCGGCCGACCTCTACGAGCTGACCCCCGAGCGGCTCGCCGAGCTCGAGGGCTTCGGCGAGATCTCCGCCCACAACCTGATCGCCTCGCTAAGGGCGTCCAAGGAACAACCCTTCGAGCGGGTGCTGTACGGACTGGGCATCCCGGGGGTCGGCTACGTGAACGCCCGCAACCTGGCGCGCAACCTCCGCTCGATGAACGCACTGGTGGAGGCCACCGAAGACCGCCTCGTCGAAGTCGAAGGCATTGGACCGATCATGGCCCGGACCATCGAAGAGACCCTGGCTGAAGATCGGACCAGGGAGTTGATCCGGAGGTTCAGAGAGCACGGGTTGAAGATGGAGGAGGAGGGGCCCGCGGCGCCCACCGAGGGCCCGCTCGTCGGGAAGACCCTCGTCCTCACCGGTACTCTGCCCAACCTCACCCGCGAGGACGCCACCGCGCGCGTCGAGGCGGCCGGCGGCAAGGTCACGGGCTCCGTGTCGAACAAGACCGACTACGTCGTGGCGGGCGCCGACCCCGGCTCCAAGCTCACGAAGGCGCAGGAGCTTGGCACGCAGGTACTCGACGAGGAGGGATTGCTCGCTCTTCTCGGGTAACGCGGCTAGCCGTACTTCGCGATCGCTTGAAGCATGCGGTCCTGGATGCGGCGCGCGCTCGTGGGGTGCACGCCGTTCATCAGGATCGAATAGGCGTAGTCGTTGCCTGACTCGCCCTCGCAGTAGCCCGACAGCGCGCTGACGTTCGAGAGCGTGCCGGTCTTGCCCCGGCAGCGATAGCGCGCCGAGCCGCGCCGCATGCGGTCGAACAGCGTGCCGTCCTGGCCGGCGATCGGGAGCGAGCCGACGAACGGGTCGTAGTCCACGCTCCTGTGCATCGCGGTCAGGAGCCGCACCACGCTGCGCGGTGAGGCGCGGTCCGCGCGCGACAGGCCGGAGCCGTCGGCGAGGCGCACGGGGGCGCCGAGGCCGCGGGCGTACGACGCCACCACCTGCGCGCCGGCCCTGGTGGTGCCGAGACCGCCCGCGTCATGCGCGAGGCTCTTGAGCAGCATCTCGGCGAAGAAGTTGTCGGACTGCTTGTTCGTCTGCCGGATCAGCCGCTCCATAGGAGGCGACTCCACTCCGGCGAGGAGCGTGGCGCCCTCGGGCGTGAGGCCGGCGCGCGGCTTCAGCCGGACCGGGATCCCACGCCTCTCGAGCGCGCCGTCGAGCCTGGCCGCGG
>DASSVP010000233.1:0-16767 GCA_035705985.1 Thermoleophilaceae bacterium | reverse complement strand
GACGCAGGCGCCTGCTCGAGCGCGTCCTCGCCGCCGAACAGGATCCGGCCCATCTCGATCGTGTCGCGCGCGTTCTCCGCGGAGATGACCGAGCCCATGTAGGGCTTGTCCGACAGCGTCTGCAGCGCGTAGACCATGTCGAGGTGGCGCGAGTCGAGCGGCCGGTCCTCGGGCTCGACGACCGTGCCGCCCGCCGAGTCGATCTCGGGGAACGACTGGCCGAAGCGCACGAAGTTCTCGAAGTCCTCCATCTTCGCGTCGCCGCGCTCCTCGCCGCGGCGCACGAACGGCGGGCCGTAGACGCCCGCGAAGGCCATGTTGTCCCCGCCCACCTGGATCGTGTGCTCCGGGTTGCGCGCCTGGAGCTCGAACTCGCTCGGCGCCTTGGCCACCTGCTCCAGCACGAACTCGGGGTCGAGGAACACCTTGTCGCCCTCGACCTTCTGGCCCGCCTTCTCGAACAGCTCGACCGCCTCGGGGAGCGCGAACTCCACGCCCAGCTCGGTGACGATGCGGCGCCAGCCCCCGTCGAGCGTCGCCATCGCCTCTTCGGAGAGGATCTCGTAGCGGGGCATCTCGTTCGTGAACACGCTCTCTCCTTGACGCTCGGGCTGCGGCGCGCCTAATATACCGGGCATGGAACAAGAGTTCCAGCCTGCCGCGGGCACGGCCGTGATCGATCGTGGGGCGCAGCTTCTCACGCTCGTGCTCGAGTCCGACGCTCCCCGCGGGCTGACAGATCTGGCCGCCGACGCCGGCCTGCCCAAGAGCACGGCGTCACGACTCCTGAACGCCCTCGAGCGCAACGGCCTCGTGGAGCAGCAGGGACAGCGGGGGCGCTTCCGCGCCGGCCCGGTGGTCCTGCGCTTCGCCGGCCGCGGGCTCGTCGGGCGTAACCTCGTGGAGCTGGCCGAGCGCCCCATGGGCGCGCTCGCGGACGCCACCGGCGAGACGATCAACCTCGGGGTCCCGGGCCTCGGCGGGGTGGAGCACCTCGCCCAGGTGGAGGGCAAGCACTTTCTCGGCACCACGCAGTGGGTCGGCCGCACGGTCCCGTACCACTGCTCCGCCAACGGCAAGGTCCTGCTCGCCTACGACGCCGCGCGCACACCGCTCGATGGCCCGCTCGAGCCGCTCACCTCCCGCACGGTGGTGGACCCGGCGCGGCTCCAGTCCGAGCTCGAGACGATCCGCCGCGACGGCTTCGCGGCCGCGACCGACGAGCTCGAGCTGGGGCTGTGCGCGGTCGCGGCGCCGGTGTTCGACGAGAAGGGCCACGTGGTGGCCGCCCTCAGCGTCTCGGGCCCCACGCTGCGGCTGACGCCGAGGCGCATTGCCGAACTTCGCCCGATCGTCATCAAGCAGGCCCGGGCACTCTCGAAGCAGCTCGGTCACCGTCCGGAAGGAGTGCACGCGGCATGACGCACGAGGAAGTCCTCAAGATGCTCTACGAGGAGACGCTCGTGGGCAACGCCCCGGCGGTCAAGGAGGGCGTCGAGAAGGGCCTCGAGGACGGCATGGATCCGGGCTCGATGCTCTATGACGCGCTGATCCCGTCGCTCGAGGAGGTCGGTGCACGGTTCGAGCGCGGCGATTACTTCGTGCCTGAGATGCTGATCGCTGCGCGCGCCATGCAGGGCGCCCTCGACATCCTGCGGCCGCTGCTCGCCGAGACGGGCGCGAAGCCGGTCGGCACCTTCCTGATGGGAACGGTCAAGGGCGACGTGCACGACATCGGCAAGAACCTCTGCAACATCATGCTCGAGGGTGCGGGCTTCACCGTGATCGACCTCGGCGTGAACGTGGCGCCCGAGACGTTCGTCGAGCAGGTCAACGAGCACGAGCCGGACATCGTCGGCTTCTCGGCCTTCCTCACCACGACCATGCCGATGTTCAAGGCGAACATCAACGCGCTCGAGAAGGCCGGCGTCCGCGAGAAGGTGGCGGTGATGGTGGGCGGCGCGCCGGTCACGCAGGAGTACGCCGACGCCGTGGGCGCCGACGGGTACTCCGCCGACGCGTCGGCCGCCGTGAAGAAGGCCAAGAGCCTCATCGAGCACCGCCGCAGCGCGCCGGTGGCGTAGCCCATGGACACCGTACTCAGCTCGAAGACCAAGACCGTCACGATCGGCTCGGACAAGCCGTTCTGCATCATCGGCGAGCGCATCAACCCGACCTCGCGAAAGAAGTTCTCGGAGGAGCTGCGCGAGGGGAACCTCGACACGGTGATCGTTGACACCAACGCGCAGGCCGAGGCCGGCGCGGACATGCTCGACGTGAACGCCGGCATCCCGCTCGTGGACGAGGCCGAGCTGCTCACGAAGATGCTGAAGCTGATCCAGGAGACCACCGAGCTGCCGATCTGCATCGACTCGTCGGTGATCGAGGCGCTCGAGGCCGGGCTCGGGGTGTACGAGGGCAAGGCGCTCGTGAACTCGGTGACCGGCGAGGACGAGCGGCTCGACGAGATCCTGCCGCTCGTGGCGAAGCACGGCGCGGCGGTGATCGGTCTCGCGAACGACGAGACCGGCATTCCCGAGACGCCGCAGCAGCGGCTCGAGATCGCGACGAAGATCGTGCAGGCGGCGGGCGATCACGGGATCCCGCCCGAGGACGTCGTGATCGACCCGCTCGCGATGACGGTGGGCGCGGACACCGAGGCGGTCACGACCACGCTCGAGGCGATCCGGCTGATCCGCGACAACCTCGGCGTGAACATGTGCCTCGGCGCGTCGAACGTGTCCTTCGGCCTGCCCGAGCGGCACGTGCTGAACGCCGGGTTCCTCCCGATGGCGATGGCCGCGGGCCTGACGAGCGCGATCATGAGCACGGCGAAGGTGTGCGTGGATGCCGTGCGCGCGTCCGACCTCCTGCTCGGCCATGACGCCTGGGGCGCCAACTGGATTGCGGCCCACCGTGCCCGCCAGCAGTCAGCGGCCTGAGCCGATTCAGATGGAGGCGCCGTCGGACGGCGCCGAGCGCGCGCATGTTCGCTTCGAGCCCGAGGGCCAGGAGGTGCGGGTGCCGAGCGGCACGCCCGTGTTCGACGCGGCGAGCTGGAACGGCATCGCCATCGATTCCACATGCGGCGGCCACGGCACGTGCAAGAAGTGCAAGGTGCGGGTGGTCGAGGGCGAGCTGCCGGTGTCGTCTGTCGACCCGCGCGCATTCAGCACCGACGAGCTGAACGACGGCTGGCGCCTGGCCTGCCGCGCGCCCGCCCGCGGCGACCTCGTGATCGAGGTGCCGCCGCTGCAGACTCGGCCGAAGGCGGCGCTCGTGGGCGTGGGGCGCCACGTGATCCTGCGGCCGTCGGTGCAGAAGCGGCATATCGTGCTCGACGAGCCGTCGCTCGAGGACCAGCGCTCGGACCTTGCCCGCGTGATGGACGCGCTCGAGGACCTCGAGCCGCGCGTGGAGCTGCCTGTGCTGCGCACGCTCGGCAGGGTCCTGCGCGACGCGAGCTTCGACGTGACGGCTGTGGTCTGTGACGACCTCCTGATCGACCTCGAGCCCGGCGACACCAGCTCGCGGCGCTTCGCGCTCGCGTTCGACCTCGGCACCACGACGGTCGTGGCGACACTGCTCGACCTCGAGACCGGCCAGCCGGCCGCGGTGGAGTCGATGCTGAACCGCCAGCAGCCCTTCGGCGCCGACGTGATCTCGCGCGTCTCGGCGACGATGCTCGACGAGGGCGCGCTCGACGCGCTCCAGGCGCGTGCGCAGGAGACGCTGGCGCAGCTCACGCACGAGGTGTGCGCCGAGGCCGAGGTCGACCCGGGCGAGGTCTACGAGATCACGATCTGCGGAAACGTGACGATGACGCAGCTCGCGCTGGGGATGGACCCGGAGCCGCTCTCGATGGCGCCGTTCATCGTGACGACGCACGAGTTCCCGCAGATCCTGGCGACGGAGCTCGGTGTGCCGGTGCATGCGCGGGCGCCCGCGTTCGTGTTCCCGTCGCTGGGCGCCTACGTGGGCGGCGACATCGTGTCCGGCATGCTCGCCACGGGCCTCACGCGCGACAAGCGGATGCGGCTCTTCATCGACGTCGGGACGAACTCCGAGATCGCGCTGGGGAACCAGGACGGCGTGGTGGCCACCGCCGCGCCCGCCGGGCCGGCGTTCGAGGCGGCGCAGATCCGCTGCGGGATGCGAGCGGCCGAGGGCGCGATCGAGGGCGTCGCCCTGTCTGAGAGCCTCGAAGTCGAGGTAATCGGCGACGTCGATCCGGTGGGCGTCTGTGGCTCTGGCCTCGTAGATGCCGTAGCCGAGCTCGTCCGAATCGGCCTACTCGATCATTCCGGTCGCTTCGTGGATGACGAAACCGCCGCCCGGTTGTCCCCCTCGCTTGCCCCGCGCTTGACGAAGATCGGCGAAGAGAGAGTGTTCGTCCTCGCGTGGAAGGGCGACGAGCAGGATCCTGCCTCGTCGGTCTACCTCACCCAGCGGGACATTCGGGAGCTCCAGTTCGCCAAGGCGTCGATCGCGACGGGATGGAGGATCCTCTTCGGTGAGCTCGGCATGGAGCCCGAGGACGTCTCGCAGGTGCTGCTCGCGGGGAGCTTCGGCCAGTACCTCTCCCCGGGCGCCGCGGTGCGGATCGGCCTCGTGCCGCGGATCGCGCTGCCGCGGATAGTGTCCGCCGGGAACGTGGCGGGCGAGGGAGCGAAGATCGCGGCTTTGTCACTGCGCGAACGGGCGGAGGCGCGCTCGATCGTGAACGAGGTCCGCTACGTGGAGCTGTCCGGCCGGTCCGACTTCAACGACGCCTTCATCGACCAGCTGGCCTTCCCGGGATGAGCATCGACGCGCCGACAGCCGCGCCCGCCGAGGGCATCGCCCCCGCCACGGCCCGCACCGCCGTCATCGCGTGCGGCGCGCTCGCGGCCGACGTGCGGCGGATCGCTCGCAAGCACGGATGGCTCGTCGATGTGCACCCGGTCCCCGCCCTGTTGCACAACACGCCGGAAGGCATCGCGCCGGCGGTCGCCTCCCAGCTCGCCGAGCTGTCCCGCTCCTACGATCGTGTGGCGGTCGCGTATGCCGACTGTGGCACCTACGGCGCACTCGATGCAGTGCTGTCGGAGTCCGACGTCGCCCGCCTGGAGGGGCAGCACTGCTACGACATCCTCGCTCGCGACGAGGTCCGCGATGCGCTGGAGGAGGAGCCGGGCACGTACTTCCTCACGGACTTCCTCGCGCGCACCTTCGAGCACACCGTGGTGCGCGAGCTGGGCCTCGACCGTCACCCCGAGCTACGCGACGCCTACTTCGGCAACTACAAGCGCGTGATGTGGCTCGCCCAGCGCCCAACACTCGGAACAAGGCTGGCCGCCGAGCGAGCGGCGGCTGCACTCGGCCTCCCGCTCGAAGTGCGCGAGGTCGGCAACGCCCGCCTGACACGCGCACTGGAAGCACTGCTCGCGTAACGCGCACGTAACTCCGGGACGGAAGGCTCGCCGGGCGCCGGGTGAGCGCTGAGAACGTCGTTTTCCGACGCTTTCCTCGCTCACTCCGGATAGACGCGGTGCGGCCCGTTACGGCACGGTCACCGGTGCAACGCCGACGTGACACCGGGCGCGCGGGCCGTAAGGCCCGCCGCGCGCCCGGTCGCGCCCGGTCGCGCGCGTCGGCCGCGGCCGAGCCGACCGCCGAGGGCGGCGCTGGGGTGCGACCCGGTAGAGGGGCCACGGGCGCTCGTTGATCGGGCTTGCCCGTCCCCGTAGGATCGATCCATGGCCTCGCACTACGACTTCGTCATCGTCGGCGGCGGGTCCGCCGGCAGTGCTCTGGCCAACAGGCTGTCGGCCGATCACGGCAACAGCGTGCTCGTGCTCGAGGCCGGGCGCTCGGACTATCCGTGGGACGTCTTCATCCACATGCCCGCGGCGCTCGCGTTCCCGATCGGCAGCCGCTTCTACGACTGGAAGTACGAGTCGGAGCCGGAGCCGCACATGAACGGGCGGCGCGTGTACCACGCGCGCGGCAAGGTGCTCGGGGGGTCGAGCTCGATCAACGGGATGATCTTCCAGCGCGGTAACCCGCTCGACTACGAGCGCTGGGGCGCCGAGAGCGGCATGGAGACGTGGGACTACGCGCACTGCCTCCCGTACTTCAAGCGCATGGAGAACTGCCTCGCGGCCGACCCCGACGACCCGTTCCGCGGGCACGACGGCCCGCTCGTGCTCGAGCGCGGCCCGGCCAAGGGCCCGCTCTTCGACGCCTTCTTCGAGGCCGTGCAGCAGGCCGGCTACCCGCTCACGGACGACGTCAACGGCTATCGCCAGGAGGGTTTCGCGAAGTTCGACCGCAACGTCCACGAGGGCAAGCGGCTGTCGGCCGCGCGCGCATACCTGCACCCGGTGATGAGCCGGTCGAACCTCACGGTCGAGACGCGCGCGTTCACCACCAAGATCCTCTTCGAGGGCACGCGCGCCGTCGGCGTCGAGTACTCGCGGCGCGGCCGCGGCAGCACGACGGTGCGCGCCAACGACGTCATCGTCTGCGGCGGGGCGATCAACTCGCCGCAGCTCCTCCAGCTGTCCGGCGTCGGCAACGCGGGCGAGCTGGGCGCGCTCGGCATCGACGTGGTCGCGGATCTGCCGGGAGTGGGCGAGAACCTCCAGGACCACCTCGAGGTCTACATCCAGCACAGCGCGACGAAGCCGGTGACGGTGGCGCCCTACTTCGCGATGAAGCGCCGCCCGCTCGTGGGTGCCGAGTGGCTGCTGCGGAAGACCGGGCCGGGCGCCACGAACCACTTCGAGGCGGGCGGCTTCGTGCGCAGCAACGACGAGGTGAAGTACCCGAACCTCATGTACCACTTCCTCCCGATCGCGGTGCGCTACGACGGCACGCTGCCCGAGGGGGGCGGCGGGCACGGCTACCAGGTGCACGTGGGCCCGATGTACTCGGACGTGCGCGGCCACTGCAAGATCGTCAGCCGCGACCCGCGCGACAAGCCCGCGCTGCTCTTGAACTACCTCTCCACGCCGAACGACCGACGCGAGTGGAAGGAGGCCGTGCGCGTGACGCGCGCCATCCTCGAGGCGCCCGCGTTCGAGGAGTTCAGCGGAGGCGAGCTGTCGCCCGGCAGGGAAGTCGAATCGGACGAGCAGATCCTTGACTGGGTGGCGAAGGACGCCGAGACCGCGCTGCATCCGTCGTGCACGGCCAAGATGGGCACCGACGACATGGCGGTCGTCGACCCGCTCACGATGCGCGTGCACGGCACGGAGGGCCTGCGAGTGGTGGACGCGTCGGTGTTCCCCTTCGTGACCAACGGCAACATCTACGCGCCGGTGATGATGGTGGCGGAGAAGGCCGCCGACCTGATCCTCGGCAACACCCCGCTGCCGGCCGAGGACGTGGAGTTCTACCGCCACGGCGACAGCCCCAGCCCGGCGGACCTGGCCGCCCGCACCGCGGCGACCTGAGCGCAGCGTCTGGCCGCTGTCCCCCCGAAGCCCCCTGTCGTTGGGGCAGCCGAAGGCAGCTATCGTGGTCCTGCGCCGAAGCTCCACCTTCGGTGCCATGCCCCGGGACGTGGTCGCGTCGCCGGGGCGCTTCTGGTCGTCCCGTGCTTCGCGCCCGAGGCGTGCGCCAGGCCAATCGCACGGGGCGCTTGTTGCCGCGCGGGACCGGTCGCGTGCCCCGTCCCAACCGCACAGCGGGCGGCGCGCCAGGTCGAGGGCGAGGAGGCGCTCTCGTTCCCGAGACCGCCGTGGAGCGGTCGCAGAAAGGCGCAAACGCGTCGTAGGCGGATGGATTAAGGTCGGTTGTCAATGGCCCGCCCATCGCTCGACCTGGTCGACCCGCGGATCGCCAAGGCCCTGTCCCACCCGATGCGCGCGCGGATCCTCGGGATCCTCGACGAGCGCGTCGCGAGCCCGAACGAGATCGCCGAGATGATCGACGAGCGCCTGCCGAACGTGAGCTACCACGTGCGCGCGCTGCTCGACCTGGGGTGCGTCGAGCTCGTGGACACCGCCCAGCGCCGGGGCGCGATCGAGCACTACTACCGTGCGGTCGTGAGACCGTTCTTCAGCGACCGCGACTGGAAGCGCCTGCCGCGCTCCGGCCGGCAGGCGATCTCGGATGCCGCGCTCAAGATCATCTGGGAGGACGTGTCGGCGGCGCTCAAGGCCGGCACCTTCGAGAACCGCTCCGACCGCCACCTCTCGCACAACGACGTCGTGCTCGACGAGGAGGGCTGGAAGGCCGTCGCAAAGCTCCTCAACGGCATGATCGGCGAAGTGGAGAGGATCGCCGCAGGAAGCGCGGCGCGGCTCGAGAGCTCTGGCGAGGAGGGCATCCCGGCGACCGTCGTCGCGATGCAGTTCGAGCTCGCGCCAGGCCGTGGTCAGGAGGCTTAGAGCAAGATCCAGCCGGTCGCGGAGGCGATGCGGACGGGTCTGCTCGAACCTGCTGATGCAGCCGATCCCGCCGGCGCGCTGATGGACCGCCACTCCCTGCGCCGCCTGCGGGCGCAGCCCGGCTACCTCCGCTTCGTGTCGGCGGCGACGCTGGCGCGCGTCTCGGACGAGATGTTCGGCGTGGGCGTGGTGCTGCTCGTGCTCGACCGCACCGGCGACGAGGCGCTGGCAGGCGCCGCCGTCGCGGCCGTGACGCTCCCGAGCCTCGTGACCGGGCCGCTGCTCGGCGCGTGGCTCGACCTGACAGGCCGCCGGCGCGTGCTGATGGTCATCGATCAGATCGTGATCGCGTCCGTCCTGCTCGCGCTCGTCGCGCTCGTCGGCCACGCGCCCACGTGGGCGATCGTGCTGGTCGTGCTGCCCGCCGGGCTCACCTACCCGCTCTCGTTCGGCGGCTTCACGAGCATGATCCCGTCGCTCGTCCCCGGCGAGCTGCTGCCGCCCGCGAACGCGCTCGAGACCACGAGCTTCAACTCCGCCCTCGTGGTCGGGCCCGCGTTGGCCGGCACGCTCTCGGCGACGCTCGGGCCCGCCGCGCCGCTGTTCGTGGAGGCGGCTCTCGCGCTGGCCGCGCTGGCGCTGATCGTGCGGATCCCGAAGCTGGACCAGCGCCCCGAGCGCAGCGCCGGCGACACGCTGCTCGGCATCGCCGCGCAGGGCCTACGCCAGATCGTGTCGGTCCCGCAGCTGCGCGGGGTGACCGCCGCCGCGGCGCTGGGCCTGGGAGGGCTCGGGCTGCTCACCGTGGCTTTCCCGCTGTTCGCGGTCGACCACCTGGGCGTCGAGGAGAGCGCCTCGGGCTACATGTGGGCGGCCTTCGCGGTCGGCTCCACGTTCGGCGCGCTCACGCTCGTCCGGCTGCAGCGGCGCTTCCGGCCCGAGCGGATCGTGCTCACCGGCTACGCGCTGTTCGGCCTGCTCATGCTCACGTGGCAGCTCGCGGGGACGCTCGCGGTCTTTCTCGCGCTGGTCGCGCTCGCCGCCATGGTCGACGGCCCTGCGCTGGCGGCCCAGTTCGCGGTGCGCCAGCAGTACGTGCCGCCCCGCCTCTACGGGCAGGTCTTCACGACCGCTGTGGGCGTCAAGGTCGGCTGCCTGGCGCTCGGGGCCGCGGCGTCGGGCGCGCTCGTCACGAGCATCGGCTCGGCGGAGACGCTGGCCGTGGCGGCCGGGATGCAGATCCTGGCCGCCCTCGTGGGGGTCACCCTTGTGCGTCTTCCCGCTCGTCAGGCCCGAGATGCAGCTGCTCGCCCGAGCGCGGCTCGTAGGGCCTGAACTCGGGCGGCGGGAGCGGCTCCGTGGTTGCGTCCGCGTCCGCGGCGGCGCCTGGCCGCCGCGGCGGCCGGTGCGGGCGAACGGGGCCGGGATCCTCGTCCACCTCCGGCGGGATGTCGTCCATCGGGCGCTTCGCGCGCTCGCGCGCGCCCGCCAGGAACAGCAGCACGGCACAGCCGAGCGCGAGCAGGTTCTGACCCAGCGGGCGCTCGAGCAGTCGCGCCACGATGAGCGCGCCCGCCCACACACCGGCGGCCGCGATCACGGTTCCGTCGCCGAACGGGAGGTGGAAGCGCATCCCCTCGGCCCGCGCGTAGAGCAGCGCGAGTACGCCGAAGCCGATCAGGAGCTCGCCGACCTCCACGAACGAGAACGGGCCGAACGTGCTCACGATCAGCAGCAGAGCCGCGCCCGCGGCCACGCGCTGCTCCGTGTTGAGGACGCGCGCCGCGCGGAGGGCGCGCCCGATCACGCCGCAGCGCGGGCGCCCGAGCGGATGCGCTGCTCGAGCAGCTCCGCGTCGGCGTCGGACACCGTCCGAAGCTGTCCCTGGAAGGCCAGGTGCCAGTGCTCGGCCGGCCACTTGCGCACGTGCTCGAGCTCGCCGGCCAGCTCCGCGGCCGGCACGAACTCGTCCTCCTCGAGCACGATCTCCGGCTCGGTCTCGAACCGCCACGGATACGGGTCGACCTTGCCCGGCTTGCCGGGCCAGATCTTCTCGCGGTCCTCGTACATCTCGCCCGTCACGCGGACGATGCCCCCGAAGGCCTGCACGCCGGTCACGTAGAAGGCGATGCGGTCGCCGGGCTCGATCTGCTCAGCCATCCCCCGCCGGCCCTCCTTCGCGCCGATCACCCTGAAGCCGTGCTCGCGGGTGGCGCGGAAGTTGTCGAGCGATCCGGTGAGCACCCAGGTCTTGGCCACGGGCGAAAGCCTAGTTACTGTTTCGCCTCGATGGCCGACGACGACCTTGACCTGATCGGGCCCGACGAGATCGCCTACCGGCTCGATCTCACCCCGGCCCAGCTGAAGATCACATACACCGCCCTCAAGTCGTTCCTCGACGACTTCGGCCACGACGAGCGCGAGGTCCACGACATCGTGCGCGAGGTGCTCGCGAAGCTCCCCGAGGAGCACTCGATCCGCTCGATCGACATCCGCAAGGGCCGGTAGCGCCACCGGTGCCCCGGGACGTCTCGCGCCGCGACCTCCTGCGCGCCGGCGGCGCCGGTGCGCTCGGCTACGCGCTGCTCGGACCCGGCGCGGCGTCCGCGCAGGCCGCGCGGATGAACGTGGTCGTCGTCGTGATGGACAGCCTGCGCGCCGACCATGTCTACGGAAGCCGAGCTCGCACGAGGGCGATGGACGCGGTCGCGCGCCAGGGCGTGCGCTTCGCGAACGCGCACCCCGAGGGCATGCCGACGATCCCCGCGCGGCGGGCGATCATGTCGGGGAAGCGCACGTACCCGTTCCGCGGCTGGCGCCCGCGCTGGGGCGACCTGCCGCCGCAGCCGGGCTGGGAGCCCGTCGGGAGCGACGGCGAGATGTGGACGTCCGCACTGCGGGAGGCCGGCTGGACGACCGGCTACGTGACGGACAACCCGCACCTGCTCATGCCGGTGCACAGGCGCTTCCGCCGGAAGTTCGACCGCGTCGAGCTCGTGCAGGGGCAGGTGCCCGTGATGCGCCGGCCGCCGCGCCTGCCCGGCTCGCGCCAGACGGCGCACTACATCCCGAGGGCGCTGCGCGGCACGAACTCCGAGCGCCGCATGGCGAACTACCTGGCGCTCAACCCGCGGGGCAGGCGCGAGGAGGACTACAACGCGGCGAAGGTGTTCAGCGAGGGGATGGGCTGGATCGAGTGGGCGCGCACGCGGCAGCCGTTTGCGCTCGTGATCGACTCGTTCGACGCGCACGAGCCCTGGGACGCGCCGCGGCGGTTGATCGACCTGTACGGGCCCGCGCGGGGCAGCGGCTTCGAGCCGATCCAGCCCTTCTCCACGCCCGCCGACCGCGTGCGTGACATGCACCTCACGAAGCGGACGCTGCGGCGCATGCGGCAGCTGTACGCCGCCGAGGTCACGATGGTGGACGTCTGGCTCGGGCGCTTCCTCGCCCGGCTGGAGAACCTGGGGCTGGCCGAGAACACGCTGCTGGTGCTTGTGAGCGACCACGGCGTCCTGCTGGGCGAGCGCGGGTGGGTCGGCAAGAAGTTCACCGAGATGTACGAGGAGCTGACCCATGTTCCGATGATCATGCGCCACCCCGCCGGGCGAGCGGCCGGGCGCACCAGCAATTACCTCGCTTCCACGCACGACATCGGCCCGACCGTGCTGTCGATGCTCCGCGTGGACGAGCCGCGCGGCATGAACGGGGCGGACCTGTCGCCGCTGTTCCGCGGGCGTGCGCCACGGACGAAGCGGGACCACCGGACGTCGGCCTACAGCACCTACCTCAGCGCCTCGGACGGTCGCTGGCTGCTGATCTCCGATCGTGAGCGCGACGACGTTCGCCTCTATGACAGAAGGCGCGACCGTCACGAGCGCAGGAACGTGGCCCGCCGCCACCCGAAGCAGGTGCGGCGGCTGTGGAGCATGATCGTCCGCGATGCCGGCGGACGGCTGCCGCGGCACCCGGACGGTGGCCGCGAAGGTTGACGGTGGGCGAGAGCAACGCTGACCGCGGCCTCGCTCGCGGGCGATCCGTTCCTCGCGTCGCGGTGACTGCTTCGAGGGGGCGTTGAGGACGTGACCGGTCGGCCGGCTCTCGTCGTCGGCGGCCGCGCCCAGCCCCGAGGAGCTCAGCGATGTGGCCGCCGGCGAAGCCACGACGCTGCCGATCGCCCTGCGGCCCGGCCGTGAGTTACCAATCCGCTACAGAGGTCGCCCCGCCGTAACGCAAACGCGGCCACCCTGGGCGAGTGGCGCATGGATTAGGCCTAGAGCGCGCAATCGATGCGCCAGTTCGGCGGCAGATGGGTGAGCTCGCGCATGCGAAGTCGGTAGATCCGACGAGAGGCCTTCTCGCACTTCTCTTCGAATCCGACTTGAGCCCGCTCGCCTGGAAGTACGGGATCTCCTACTCGATCGGGATCTCCTCGACCTCCGGCTCGCGCTTCGGCGCGTCCAGACGCTCCAGATACCAGTCGATCAGCGAGCGCAGCGTCAGCAGGAACTCCCTGATGATGCTCGTCAGCTGACGGTCGAGCTCACGCTCCATCGCCGTTCCTCTCGAAGGTGATCTCCAGCGCGCCCCCCTCGAGCCGCGCCCCGGCCGTGGCGTAGGCGGCGAGCGCCGGCGGCAGCATGATCGTGCGCTTCTGCCCGCCCACGCGCACGATCACCTCGAGCCCGATCTTCTTCAGGCTGAGGTCGCCGCGCTCGGCGAACGGCACGTCCACGCGCAGCGTCGCGGTGCCGTTGTCGGTCACGAGCTCCTGGGAGAGCCGGTCGTGCAGCACGCCGGCGGCGTCCTGGCCGTCGAAGATGGCGTCGCCGAGGCGGTCGAGCATCTCGCTGCCCATCACCTCGCGCTCGAAGAGGTCGGCGGTGAGCACCGGCACCGGCGCGAAGGCGGAGCGAGCCAACTCGAGCTGCTCCTCCTGCGCCTCGCGCCAGGCGGCGAAATAGCCCTCCGAGGGCAGCAGCCGGTTCACGACCACCGCGTCGGTGAGGTAGCCGTAGAGGTTCAGGTAGGTGAACGTCCGCATCGACTCCTTTACGACCATCCGGTCCGGGCTGGTCACCAGCCGGATGCTCGTGTGCGCGCGGTCGCGCAGGATGCCGTTCATCGCCACGAGGTTGCGGGCCAGGCGCTCGACGTCCTGGAAGACCGCGTCGCCCGGGAGCGGGATGTCGAAGAGCGTGCGCGCGAACGGGGCGAGCCGCTTCTGCGACGGCAGGATGCGCTCGAGCCACCAGGTCACGACATCGGGGAACGACAGCAACCGGAGCGTCTCGCCCGTGGGGGCGCAGTCCACGATCACGCAGTCGTACTCCCCCTCCTCGTGGTGGCGCTTGATCCAGAGGAGCGAGAACAGCTCGTCCATGCCGGGCGGCACCGTCAGCTCCTCGGCCGAGATGCGATCGATCCCCCGCTCCGCCAGGAGGTCGCCGAGCCAGCCCTGCACGCCGTCCCAGTGGCGCTCCATCTCCTCCTGTGCCTGCACCTCCTGGCCGAACAGTTTGGTGCCCACCTGGGTGGGCTCGGGCCCGAGCGGCGCCTCGAGCGAGTCGGACAGGCTGTGCGCGGGGTCGGTGGACAGCACGACCGTGCGGAGGCCGGCGTCGGCGGCGCGGCGGGCCGTGGAGGCCGCGACGCTCGTCTTGCCGACTCCGCCCTTCCCTGTGTAGAGGATCGTGCGCGGCGTCATGAACCGCCGCACAATAGCCCCCTCAGCCCGGCTGGTTGGCCACCTCGATCTGGGCGCTGTCCGAGTCGCGCTTGCCGAGTCCCGTGCGCAGCTCCTTCGCTGCGACGCGCACCGTGAAGGTCGACGGGCCGCGCGGCGTCCACGTGAACGAGCCGTCCCCTCGCCGGAAGGTGGCGAGGCGGTCGAACACGGCTCGCCCGTCCGCCCGCGTGACGGTCACCTGCACGGCCGACAGCTTCGAGACGTTGAAGCGCAGCGAGACGGGGTCGTCCTCGGTTGCCCGGTCCGGCCCCTGGTAGACGACCTCCGGCGGGTCCACCTGGTAGCCGCGGTACTTCCGCGCGTACTCGCAGTAGACCTGTCCCTGCCGGCGCGCGCACAGGCTCTGGAGGAACTCGCGCAGCAGGTCGTGGTAGTCGCTCGTGGACTCCGCGCCCGCGTAGCTGTAGCGGGACCAGTCGCCGACGTCGCTCATCGGCACCTCGCGGCGTGCCTCGGGCTCTGCCTGCTCGTAGAGCGAGCGCGCACGCTCGTCGTGGGCGAGGTTCGAGAAGTCGTAGAGGCCGATCAGCGACTGGAGGAACGCGTTGAAGATGTAGAGGCGGGGCGCGAACGAGTACTGCAGGTAGTGCACGCCGCCTCCGGGGCCGGTCGTCCGCACGCCGCCCGGCGGCCGGGCCGCGAAGGCGCCGAGCGCCCGGCGGGCGGTCTCGGCGTACTTCGGCTCCTTCAGCAGGGCGGCCGCGCGGCCCAGCGCCTGGATGCCCGTGGCCTGCGCCATGCCGCTCATCCAGGGTGGGGTCCCGCCGCCGAAGTGGAACAGGTACTCCCAGGCTATGAAGCCGCGGCCGCGTCCGACGGCGAGCCCGGTCATCTCGTCGAGGACCCGGCGCAGCGCGGCCTCGTCGCAGCTCGGCTCGCGGCGCTCGCAGATGCCGTGGAGGTGGTTCGCCTTCTTGAAGGTGGACAGCGGGTGGAGCTGGAGACCCTCGCCCGGGAAGAAGGTGAACAGGATCTCGCTGCCCCGGAAGCTCACCTGGTCGCGCGAGGCGGGGTAGGGGAGACGCGGCCAATACTGGCGGTTGCGCGCGAGCTGGAGGAAGACGACGGGCATGCGCGTGGCGCCGAGCCGTCTGCGCAGAGCGAGCGACTCAACCGACGCGAGGACGTAACGCAGTTGCGTCGCTCGTGCGCCACGCAGCCTGCGCAGGGTGCGCGCCGAGCGCACGTACGTGACGCGCCAGCGACGGTATTGCGACTCCGTGATGCGCTTACGCCGAAGCTCGCGGCGGAGCGCCGAGTAGACGGCGCGGCGGCCACGCCTGCTGGAGGCGCGGGCGGGTGCCCGCGAGGAAGCCCTGACCGATGCCCCGCCGACGGGCATGCCCAGCGCCACCTCGCTCTTCGTGGGGACCGCCGGGTCGCTCACCCGGTTCGCGTGCCCGCCGTCGACGACGATGACCTCGCCGGCCTCGGCCGGCGCCGCCGAGACGGCCACCAGCGCCGCCGCGACTGCTGCGGTTCTTGTCACGTACCCCATGTGGTCACCCAACGTCCCGAAACGCGTCGAGTTGCGGTGCCTCCAGCTAGTCTGCCCCCGGTGGGCCGTCCGCACGTCGTTCTCGTCTTCGCCGCTCTGGCGCTCGCGTCCTGCGGCGGCGGCGAGGAGAAGGAGGACGTCCAGGACCTTCTCGACAAGGCGTTCAGCACATCGATCAAGAGCGCGAACCTGAAGGTCGACGCGTCAGTCCAGCTGAAGGGTAGCCCCGGGCTCGACCGGCCCGTGCGGATCAGCGCCACGGGGCCGTTCCGGACGAACAGCAAGAAGCTCCCGTCGGTCGACATCGAGCTGAAGATCGGAACCGACGGCGGCGGCCAGACCGTGACGACAGGCTTCCTGTCCACCGGCGACCGCGCCTTTGTGAAGTTCCAGGACGTCTACTACGAGCAGCCGCGCGCGCAGGTCGCCGAGGCGAACCGCTCGATCGCCCGCAACCAGGGCAAGCGCGGCTCGCTGCGCGCGCTCGGCCTCGATCCGCGCAGCTGGCTGGCCGAGGCGAAGGACGAGGGCGAGGAGGAGATCGCGGGCGTGACCACGCGCCACGTCTCCGGGCGGCTCGACGTTGAGGCCGTGATGCGCAACCTGAACGAGTTCGTGCGCAAGTCGGGCGACGCGTTAGGCGGCGCCACGGGCCAGGCCCCGCCGCAGCCGCTGAGCGACGAGGACATCAGGCAGGTCGGCGAGGTGGTGCGCGACCCGGTCTTCCATGTGTACGTGGGCGAGGACGACGACACGATCCGCCGCGTGGCCGGGAAGCTCGAGTTCGACGTGCCGGAGGCGAACCGGGAGGCGCTCGGCGGGATCCAGTCGGGCGCCATCGAGTTCGAGGTCGAGCTCTCGGACGTGAACGGCGACCAGCAGATCGAGCCGCCGGCGAACGCACGGCCGCTGTCGGCGCTCACGGACTCGCTCGGCGGGACCGGCGTGCCCGGCCTGGGCCAGGGGGAGGCGGCCCCCACCCAGCCGGACGCCACCGGTCCGGAGGCCGAGGACTTCCAGGAGTACAAGGACTGCCTCGACGAGGCGCGCCCGGAGGACACCGAGGCGCTCCAGCGCTGCGCCGAGCTGCTGGCCACGCCCTAGGCCGCCGCCGCGGTCTTGCGCAGATCCTCGACGTCGAT
>DASSVP010000232.1:0-3390 GCA_035705985.1 Thermoleophilaceae bacterium | reverse complement strand
AGACCATGCACGTCACGCACGCCACCTCGGTCGGCGCGTCGTCGGTCATGCGGCAGAGGGAGAGCGCAGTCTCGAGCGTCTCCTTCGCTCCGCGGTAGTCGGCGCCGTCGTAGAGCACGAGGCTCAGGCGCTGATACAGGTCCGCCGCCACCGGCGTCAGGTCGTGCTCGAGCGCAAGAGCGAGGCCCCCGCGCACGATCTCGAGCCCGCCCTCGTGGTCGCCGCGCTTGGCGGTCGCGACCCCTGTCAGGCCGAGCGCCCGCAGCCTCAGGTCGAGCCGGTCCGCTCGCTCCGCGTCCGCCGCGGCGGCGCGGGCCAGCTCGATCGCCGCGGAGTAGTCGGCCTCCGCGCGCATGTAGTTGGCCATTGCGAGAAGCTCGACCGCCGCCTCGGCGGGTCTCTCCGCCTCGGCGTACGCGGTGGAGGCCGCGCGGCGCGCCGCGAGCGCCGACTGGCGATCGCCCCTGAGGTCGCAGACGGCGGCCAGCCGGCGCTCTGCCTCGGCGAAGTCGTCTCGCGGGCCCTCGTGGGCGCGTAGGCCGCAGATCTCCCGCCACGCGCGTGCCGCCTCGCCGAGCTCCCCGGAGAGCTCGGCGCTGCCGGCGTACAACTCGAGCGCCTCGAGGCGCGCCCCGTTGTCCTCGCCCTCGGGCCACAACTCCAGTGCCTGCCGACCCGCGCGCGCGGCGTCGCGGTACGCGTGGACCGCGCGCGACTCCGCCGCCGCGAGGAGCAACGCCTCCCGCGCGCGCGCGAGCTCGCGCGCGCCCAGCCAGTGCGGCGCCAGCTCCATACCCCGCGCGCCGGCGGCCGCCAGGGCGTTCGCGAACCGGCGGTGGAGGGCGCGGCGCTCGAGCCAGGGAAGGTCGGCATACAGCGCCTCTCGGGTCAGCGCGTGCCGGAACGCCCCCTCGCCGGACGCGGACTCGACGACCACGCCCGCCTCGAGCACCTCCGCAAGCCCGGCGGCGCTCGACGCTCCCGCGACGAGATCAAGCCCGAACGCTTCGCCGGCGACCGCCGCGGCATCGGCGGCATCGCGCCCGTCGTCGGAGAGCTCGGACATCCCGATGAGCACGGCATCGCGGACGCTGGCCGGCAGCGGCACCTCGCCCGCCTTCGAGAGCTCGAGCCCGCGCGGCCCGGCGATGAGGGCGTTCGTCATGCGCAGCGCGCGGGCGAGCTCCTCGACGAAGAACGGAACCCCCTGCGTCCGGTCATGGATAGTCCGCGTGAGTGAGCGTGCCGGGACCTCTTCGAGAACCTGCTCGACGAGCTCGGCGGTCTCCCCCAGATCGAGCGGCTCGAGCGTCAGCTCCGAGAGCTGACCGCCGCGCCGGAGATCGTGCCGGAGGCGGCGAAGCATGTGGTCGCGCGGAAGCCCGTCCGAGCGGTAGGCAGCCACCACGAGCAGCGACAGGCGTGTGAGCGGCTCGGCGAGCGCGACGAGGAAGTCGAGTGTCGCATCGTCCGACCACTGGAGGTCGTCGAGCACGACCAGATGCGGCTCCCGCGCGACGTGTTCGAAGGCGCAGAGCGCCGACTCGAACAGCGTCGCACGGTCGGTCCCCGGCGCGGCCGCGCCGAGCTCGGGCAGGATGAGCGCGAGGTGCGGCCGCAGGGCGCCGCAGTCGTCGAGGCCTCCCGGATTCGCGCGGAGATAGGCGCGGAGCGCCGCGACGATCGGCCCGTACGGCGCCCCGCCGCCGTGGCTCGTACGCCCCCACAGCGCGGGAACGTTCGAGCTCCGTGCCAGCTGCTCGGCCAAGCGCGTCTTGCCCACGCCCGCCTCGCCGGCGACCAGCATCAGCGAGCCCGTGCCGAGCCGGGCGCTCTCGAGCGCCTCCCCGAGGCGCGCGCGCTCCGCCTGCCGCCCGACGAGCTCGACAGGAGTTGCCATCGAATGAGTCTAAGGCCCCGCCGACGGTCCAACGTGACCGCCGGCGGGACTTCGCAGCTAGGCGCTCACCGGGGCCGGGTCGGGCCGGACGATCACGGTGTCGGCCACCGGCACGATCTCGTCGACGGGTAGGTCCGCCGCCTCGGCATGCGCGCGGATCGCCTCCGGGCTGTCCGCCTCATAGACACAGACCGTGCCCAGCTCGCCACTCTCCTCGGTGAGGACGTAGCTGCGAATCCAGCGCACGCCCGAGCCGTCCTTGTCGCCCTCCGCGCTCGATCGTGCCGCGGCCGTTTCGAGATCCTCGGCCGAGCCCCATCCGTTCCGGCGGATGATCACGTACAGATCCATGGGTCCCCCTTCGGTTGATTCGGGTGCAAGGAGAACCTAGGAGCGGGGCGACCGGCACGCATCCGTTGAACTGCCGTATCTTGCGGGCGACCATGCCGTAACAGGCGACGGCTTGGCATCGTCGGTGCGCCGGGCGGCGAACCCGTGGACAACACCTTGACAAGTCCAGTAGGAGCGCCGTCGCCCCCGACTGAAGTCCCCGGGCCTACGCTCGGATCGCGTCGTGTCTCAGCGCCCGCTGCGTGAGCCGCACGCTTTCCCGGAGCGCGCGCTCATCGCCCGGTGCGTACAGCGGCGAGCCGGGCTCCCGTAGGAGCTGCTGGGCGAGGGCGACGCCCTGCGGCGCTGGAGCGGCCTCCTGAGTCAGGCTCGCGGCGAGCGCTCGCAGCTCAGGCGTGGTCGCGCGAGCCGCGCTTCGGGCGATCGGGGCGGCGCAGCTCCAGCGCGGCGGGCTGTGGGCGTCACGCACCGCCCGTACGAGGCTTTGCGCAAGCGCGCGCCGCCTGCGCGGAGCGATCAGGTGCGCGGCGCGGAGCGCCAGCTCCCGGTCCCAGCAGGGGTCCGCCCCGGCCGCGAGGAGCTGGTCGAGCACGCCTCGCCGCATGAAGACGCGGACGCGCAGGGCGATCGCTACGCGCGCGCTCGGCCGACCTCGACCTCCGGCAGCCAACCGGTGACCGATCGTGATCGACATGCCCGAAACTCTGCGGGATCCGCCGTGAAGGTCGCGTGAAGGTCAGGCCGCGAAGCGGTAGCCGATGCCGAGCTCGGTGGTGACATAGCGCGGGTTCGAGGAGTCGAGCTCGATCTTCCGGCGCAGGTTCGCGACGTGTGCGCGCAGCAGTGGCGTGTCGTCCTCGTAGGCTGGCCCCCACACCTCCCGCAGGAGCGTCGAATGCGTCATGAGGCGTCCGCGGTTGCGCGCGAGCGTGCCGAGCAGCTCGAACTCCGTCGGAGTCAGGTGGACCCGCTTCCCCGCCAGCGCCACATTGTGGCCTGCGAGGTCCAGCTCCAGCTCGCCCACCACGATCCTCGGCTCGTCGCGGTCGGCTGCCGAGCGCCGCAGCGCCGCGTTGAGGCGGGCGACCAGCTCGCCAGGCCCGAACGGCTTCGTGACGTAGTCGTCCGCGCCGGCGTCG
>DASSVP010000231.1:0-3948 GCA_035705985.1 Thermoleophilaceae bacterium | reverse complement strand
GCTGGCCGCTGAAGGCCCCGCTTCCTCGGACGGGCCGGCGGCCCCCGCAAAGCCCGCCCCCGCGTCGTCTGCCGTCTGCTGGCAGGCGGACGCGGCCGAGACGGCGCCCGGGGCGCCCGCGGCGCCCGCGGGGACGGCGGCCGGCGCGACGGCCGAGGAGCTCGCCGAGCTGCATCGCAAGCTCGCCGGGGCCGAGACCGAGCTGGTGAAGGCGCGCGCCGAGCTCGAGGCGTCGCAGAGCGAGCTGGCCGCGGCGCGTGAGAGCGCGGCCGCGGCGGGCGCGAGCCGGGATGAGCTGATCGCCGAGCTCGAGGCGGCGCGCGAGCGTGCGGCTGCCGCGACCAGTGAGGTCGACGCGCTCCGCGAGCGGGTGGACTCGCAGCAGGAGGGCGCGGAGGCGGCAAAGGGTCGGATCGAGCGGCTGGAGCGGGAGCTCGAGGGCACGCGAACCGAGCGTGAGGGCGCCGAGGCGAGGCTGAGCGAGACGCTCACGACGGTCGGGCGGCACGAAGTCACCCTTGCGGAGGCCCGCACCGCCGCCGCGAAGATCGAGGCCGAGCTCGCCGAAACCAGGGCGCACGTCGAGCGGCTGGAGACCCGGACCGCGGAGTCGAGCGCGGCGACCGAGGAGCTCACCGCGGCGGGCGAGGCGGTCGCGCGGCTCGAGGAGGAGCTGGCGCGTGTGCTCGCCGAGAACGAGAGCTTCGGCTCGCAGCTGCGCGACGCCGTCGCTACCTCGGCCGGCCACGAGGCCGACCTGGCGGCCGCGCGAATCGAGATCGAGCGCGTCTCGGACGAGCTGGCGGCGGCGCGTGAGGAGAGCAGGACACTGGCGGCGCAGCTTGCCGAGACGCAGAGCACCGCCCCGGACCGCGAGGCCCTCGCGGAGACGAGCGCACGCGCCGACGCGCTGGACGCGGAGCTGGCCGAGGCGCGTACACGCGGCGAGTCGGCCGAGTCGGAGCTGGCGCAAGCGCGCACCCGCGCCGAGGCGGCGGAATCCGAGCTGGCCGCCGCGCGCACGGACGCCGACGCGCTGCGCGCCGACCTGGCCGAGCTGCGCTCGCGCGCCGACTCGTTCGATGCCGAGCTTTCGGAGGCGCGCGCCGAGGCCGAGGCGCTTCGGGCGGAGCTGACCGAGCTGAGCGCCCGCGGCGACTCATCGACCACCGGGCTTACGGAGGCCCGCACCGAGGCGGAGGCCCTGCGTGCCGAGCTCGCGGAGGCATGCACGCGCGCGGCGGCGGTAGAGACGATCGAGCGCGAGCGCGACGAGGCCCGCGCGCGACTCGACGAAGTGGAGGCGAATCTCGAGGCCGCCCAGGGCGCCCGGGACCAGGCGCTCGCCGCCAAGGAGGCGTCGGACACCGCCCTCCGCGAGGCGCTCGCCGCCAAGGAGGCCTCGGACACCGCCCTCCGCGAGGCGCTCGCCGGCAAGGAGCAGGCGGACGCGGCGCGCGAGGAGGCGATCGCCGAGCGCGATTCGCTGCGCGAGGACGTCGAGGCCCTCGACACCGAGCTCTCCCAGGCCCGCGCGGCCGGTGATGGCCTCAGCGCCCAGCTCAGCGGCGCACGCGCCAAGAGCGAGGGCCTCATCGTCGAGCTGCGCGCCGCGCGTGACAGCGCCGCGCTCATCGAGGAACGGCTCGCCGAGGCCACCGCGGCCTCCGAGTCGCACGAGACGCAGCTCGCCGAGACACGTGCGGAGACGGAGGCCGTCAAGGCCGAGCTCGCCGAGGCGCGGGAGACCGGGGGCGACCTCGAGGCTGCGCAGGCCCGGCTCGCCGACGCCGAGGCGAACGTCGGCAAGCTTCGCGCCGAGGTCATCGCGCTCGAGAAGCTCCGCTCGGAGCTGGAGAACGCGCGGGCCGACGCCAAGGAGCAGCGCGGCGAGCTCATCGTCACCCGGAAGGCGCTCGACCGCGCCGGCGCCCAGGCCGCCGAGCTGCGGAACGAGCTTGCCGAGACCCACTCGGAGCTCGACCGTGCGCGGCTCGAGCTCCAGGAGCTGGGCTCGCTACGCGACAGGCTCCGCGACGCCGAGCTCGCCCTCGAGGAGGAGCGGCAGTCGCACGAGCAGGCGCGCGAGCGCGTCGAGCGCGTCGAGGGCCGGCTCGCGGCCGCCCAGGGCGCTGCGTTCGCGTCCGAGCGCGCCGCTGAGCAGCTCCGCGTGGCGCAGGAGCGCATGCGCGACGCACTCGCTCCCTCCGACGACGACCAGGCCGCCGAGTAGGCCTGGTCCTCGGCCGCTAGCCCGGCGGGATCTTCAGGTACGGAAGCGCGAACTCCACGATCCGCTCGAAGGCGGGCGCCGCGACCGTGCCTCCGTAGATGTCGCCGCGGGGCGTGTCCACCATCACCGCCACGAGCAGCCGTGGGTCCTTCGCCGGCGCGTAGCCGATGAACGACGCGACGAAGTCGGTCTCGGAGTACCCGCCCTCGATCGCCTTCTCCGCGGTCCCGGTCTTGCCCGCGAGCGTGTAGCCCTCCACCGAGGCCTCCTCGGCCGTCCCGCCCGCGGCCAGCACGCCCTCCAGCATGTGCGACACCTGGTCGGCCACCCGCCGCGACAGCACGCGCTTGGGCGGCGGCGCGTTGCCCTGGACGATGTAGGGCCGCCGCATCACGCCGTGGTTCGCGATGGCCGTGTAGGCGCTCGCCATCTGCATCGGCGTCACGGCGATGCCCTGCCCGATCGGCATGTTGCCCATGGACGAGCCCGAGTAATTCTCGGGCCGGAGCACGATGCCCATCTGCTCGCCCGGCAGGTCGACGCCCGTCGGCTGGCCGAAGCCGAAGCGCCGCACCCACTTGTCGAAGCGCTCCGCACCCAGCTTCAAGCCGATCATCACGGAGCCGACGTTCGACGACTCGGCGAGGACCTGGGAGACCGTCTTGGTCCCGCCGCCCGCGTCGTGCGCCTCGCCCACGGTCCTGTCGGCCACCGTGATCTCCGGCGGCACGGCGAGCGTGGTGCTCGGCTCCACGAGCCGCTCGGACAGCGCGCCCGCGACCGTGAACGCCTTGAAGGTCGAGCCGGGCTCGTAGTTCGCCTGCACGGCGCGGTTCTGCTTCGCGAAGTCTGGTGCGCCGTCGAGGTTGTTCGCATCCACCCGCGGCCAGTTCGCGAGCGCGAGGATCTCACCGGTGCGCGGGTCCATGACGACGGCGGTCGCGCCCTGCGGCGTGTACGTCTCGCCCACCTCCGACAGGACCGCCTCCGTCCGCTCCTGGATGCGGGCGTCGAGCGTGAGCGCGAGGTCCTCGCCCGGCTCCGACCGCTTCGTCTCGATCAGGCTCACCGGCTCGCCGAGCGCGTCCTTTACGAGCCGGCGCTCACCGTCCTCGCCGCGAAGCGCCTTGTCTCGCGAGTACTCGAGGCCCGCGAGGCCGACGTTGTCGACGCCGACTATGCCCAGCACCTGCGACGCCATGTAGCCCTGCGGGTAGACCCGCTTCGGCTCGGTTACGGTCCCGATGCCCTCGATCTCGAGCTTCTCGATCCGCTCCCCGAGCGAGGCGTCCATCTTGCGCCGAAGGTAGACGAAGGTCTTCTCGCCGGAGAGCTCGCGCAGGAGGTCGTCCTCCTTGCGGCCGACCAGCGGGGCGAGCCGCGCCGCCGTCTTCACCGGGTCCTTGATGAGGAACGGGTGCGCGAAGACGGTCATCGAGTCCTCCGAGACTGCGAGCTCGACCCCGTTGCGGTCGACGATCGTGCCGCGCCGCGCCGGGTCCGCGATGTCCTCGATCTGCTGGCTCACCGCGCGCTCCGACAGCGACCCGGACTTCACCGTGCCGAGCCAGGTGGCGCGGAGCGCCGCGATGGTCAGGGCCATCAGGAACAGGGCGAAGAGCAGGCCGATGCGCCGTTCGACCAGGCGTATCGGCGGACGCCCCGTCCCGCGCCGGGCGCGGCGGGTCGGCGGGCGGCGCTGCGTGGCGGGCACG